>DMTU01000070.1:4241-5317 GCA_003476595.1 Acidimicrobiaceae bacterium
GGGTCCTCGGCCACCTCGCGGGCGAGCGATGCCGGGTCGGCGTCGCCGCCGGCGAGCATCGCGGTCCACTCGTCGAGCAGCGAGGAGTCGGTGGCCCGGATGACCGCGCCGAGCCAGTCCTGGAGCTCGATCACCTCGGGGGTCTTGGCCTCGTCGGGGACCGTGCGCAGCATCGTCTTGTAGACGTCGGACAGGTAGCGCAGCAGCAGGCCCTCGGAGCGCTTGATGCCGTAGTGGCGCACGAAGGCGGGGAAGTCCATGGCCCGGTCCCACAGGTCGCGCACGACGCCCTTGGGGGCGATGTTGCGGTCGCCGATCCAGGGGTTGGCCACCCGCCAGATGTCGAACACGTCGTAGATCTGCTCCCGCATCGGCTGCGGGTACTGGATCTTGTCCAGCTCCTCGATGCGCTGCTCGTACTCGACGCCGGCGGCCTTCATCTCGGCCATGGCCTCGTCCTTGAGCTTGTCCTTCTGGGCCATGAGGATCGGGAACGGGTTGTCCACCACGGCCTCGACGAGGGCGAGCACGGCGTAGGGGTAGCCCTCGTCGTCGCGGTCGAGCAGCGGTACGGCGTGGAGCAGAAACGGGGCAAGGAGCTGGTTGAGGGCGAAGTCGTCCTGCAGCTCGTGGTCGACCTCCACGAAGCGGCCGTACTTGTCCGGCTCGTCGAGGAGGCGGACGACGCCGGCGGTGCGCAGTGCCTTGTACAGCCCGATGGTCGAGCGGACGTGGCGGCGCTGGCGGGACCGCGGCTCGTGGCTGTCGAGGAGCAGGGAGCGCCCGTGGGCCCAGGCGTCGCCGGGGCGGTCGAGCAGCTGCATCAGCATCCCCGGCGTCATCCGGAACGAGGACTCGAGCGGCTCGGGCTTGGCCTCCTGCAGCTTGGTGAAGGTCTCCTCGTCGTAGTGGACGAAGCCCTTCGGCGGCTGGGACTTCTTCAGCTTCTTCTTCTTCTTGGGGTCGTCGGCGGCCTTGGCCTGGGCGGTCTCGTTCTCGGCCACGTGCTCCGGCGCCAGCGCGATCACCAGGCCCGCGGTGTCGTACCCGGCCCGCCCCGCGCGCCCCGCGATCTG
>DMTU01000109.1 GCA_003476595.1 Acidimicrobiaceae bacterium
TTCGACGCGGTGGTGGCCGTCGGCGAGGTCGAGGCCCAGCACATCGAGGCCGAGGACGTGTCCGAGCGCTTCGTCGACCTCGAGAGCCGCCAGGCCACCCTCGCCACGAGCATCGACCGCATCCGGGGCTTCCTCGCCCAGACGACGAACGTCGACGAGATCAGCCGGCTCGAGTCCGAGCTGACCAACCGGGAGGCCGAGCACGACGTCATCGCCGGCCAGCTGCGGGTGCTCCGTGACCGCACGAGCTACGGCACGATCACCGCCGACCTGCGCCTCCAGGACCCCGACGCCGCCCTCCTGGCCGAGGGGGAGGGGTCCGAGGGCGGCCCGCCCGGGTTCGGCGAGGGGCTGTCGGCCGGCTGGGACGCGGTGACCACGGCCGCGGCGGCCGCGGCGACGGTGCTCGGGTTCGTCCTGCCCTTCGCCCCGGTCCTGCTGCTGGCCGGCGTGCTCACGTGGTGGTGGGCGCGGCGTCGGCCGGCGACGGCGCCGCCGGCTGAGGCGTGACCGCATCGGCCCGGGCCTGGCGCCCGTCGATGCGGGCCGTGGCCGCCACCGCGACGAGGCCGAGCCCGAACGCAACGAGGTAGGCGACGCCGAAGGACTCCGGGGTCGGGTCGCCGGCGTACACGGCGGTGAGCACGGCGATGCCGGACGCGTTGCCGACGAGGCGGACCATGCGCTGGGTGGCCGACGCGATGCCGAGGTCGGCCTCGTCGACGGAGTTGGCCAGCACCGCGCCGAGGGACGGTCGGGCGATGCCGTTGCCCAGGCCCTGGGTGAGCAGCGCCGCCCCGATCATCCAGACCGCCTCCGTTGCTGCGCCGACGGCGAACACCGCCATCGCCGCGGCGAGGATGCTGTTGCCGAGCAGCGCGCCGCTGCGCTCGCCGATGCGGGACCCGATCTGGCCACCGACCGGTGAGGACAGGCTGTAGCTGAGCGGGCGGATGAGCAGGAGCAGCGCGATGCCCGACGTGGACCATCCGAAGATGCCGCTCATGAGGAACGGCGTCATCACGAAGCCGCCCATGTAGGTCGCCCCGGCGAAGGACTGGGCGATGAGCGTGGCCGAGAAGTTCCGTCGCCCGAGCAGCTCGAGGGGCAGCAGCGGGTGCTCGACCCGCCGTTCGATGGCCACGAACGCGGCGACGGCGATCGGGGTGACGACGAGGCCGGCGACCACCGCGGGGTGCGCCCAGCCCCAGTCGGCGCTCTGGTTGAGCGCCAGCATCAGGCCGCCTGCGCCGAAGCCGATGCTGGTGGCACCGCCGATGTCGAACCTCGCCCCGGCGTGCGCCGGTGGCGTCTCCTCCAGCACGAGCATGGCCACGACGACCGGGATCACGGCGAGCCCGGCCTGCACGGCGAAGACCACCCGCCAGCCCACGGCGTCGACGAGGGGCCCGCCGACGGCCAGGCCGATGGCGGGGGAGCCGGCAGCGACGAGGGACCACCAGCCCATCGCCTTCACCCGCTCCTCGGCGGGGAACGCCCGCATGATCAGCGCCATCGACGTGGGCTGGGTGGCCGAGCCGATGACCTGGGTGATGGTCCGCAGGCCGATGAGGGCCAGGGCGCTCCACGCGAACGCGGTGACCCCGGCGACCAGGGTGGCGAGCGTGAACCCGGCGAGGAAGACCTTGCGCTGGCCGCGCAGGTCGCCCATCTTGCCGAGCACCGGCAGCGCCACGGCCGAGGCCAGCATCGGCGCCGAGATGACCCAGGTGAGCAGGGCGTCGCTCTTGCCGAACTCGTCGGCGATGTCAGGCAGCGCGACCGTGAGGATCGTCACCGGGAACGTGGTGGCGAACATGCCGACCAGCGCGGTGATCAGCACCCAGCGCCGGTACGTCCCCCGCTCGCGCAGGCGGGTGACCAGACGCTGTCCGGTGAGACCGGCGGGATCGTCCCTGGCCACCCGGCGCAGGTTAGGAGGTCAGGTCTTGCCGTCCGGGGGCTTGACCCGGCCGAGGACGATGCCCCGGATCGCGTCGGCGGGCACCCGGCCGTGGTGGCGGCTGTCGGTGGAGAGCTCGCGCTGGTCGCCGACGGCCACCCAGCCGGGCCCGGCCGCGACCCGGTCGTCGCCGTCCTCCCAGGGCTCCCCGGGCTCGGCGACCAGGCGCTTGACGCCGATGAGGTCGTGCTCCCAGGGCAGCGCGATCACCGCGATCCGGCTGCGTCGAGGGCGGAGGAACCGACCCAGGATCGAGTCGGCGCGCACGGAGATGACGGTGTCCCGGGGCCGCAGCGCGGGCACCATCGACTCGCCGCGCACGAGGTGGCGCTCCAGCGAGGAGGCGGCCACGACGCCGACCGCGACCCCCGTGGCGGCGCCGATCAGCGCCGCTAGGGTCCGGGCACGAGTGTCCATCCTCACCACTGACCCCCAAGGAGCTCCCATGAGCATTGTGTCCCGACTGCTCTCCGTCGCCGACCTCGACGATGCTGCCACGGCAGACGCCCACTGCGACCTGATGTGCGGTGTGTACAACCCCGCGCAGGCCCGCATCGAGGCCGAGTCCGTCCTCGAGACGATGAAGAAGTACAACGCGTCGGACGACGACTACTTCAAGACCCGCTGCATCATCATCAAGGAGCAGCGCGCCCAGCTCGCCAAGGAGCACCTGTGGGTGCTGTGGACCGACTACTTCAAGCCGCCCCACGTCGAGCAGTTCCCCCAGCTCCACGACCTGTTCTGGCGGGCCACCAAGGCTGCCGGTGACGCCAAGAAGAGCAACGACGAGGCTGACGCCCAGAAGCTGCTCGACCTCGTCGACGAGATCGCCGAGATCTTCGCCGAGACCAAGAAGTAGGACGGGACGGGGCGCTCAGCGCTCCGACTCGAAGCTCGAGCGACGCTCGTGGCGCTCCAGTGCGAGCGCCACGAGCTCATCGAGCAGGCGGCCGTAGCTGAGGCCGCTCGCCTCCCACAGCTTGGGGTACTGGGAGATGGGGGTGAACCCGGGGATCGTGTTGACCTCGTTCACGAGGGGTCCACGACCGTCCTCCTCCCAGAAGAAGTCGACCCGCGCCATGCCCTCGCACCGCAGGGCGGCGAAGGTCCGCAGGGCGATCTCGCGGAGCTCGTCGCTCATGGGCGCCGAGATCGGTGCGGGGATCAGCAGCTCGGCGCCGTCCTCGTACTTGTCGGCGTAGTCGTAGAAGTCGGCACCCGGCCGCACCTCGCCGATCACGGAGGCGCGCGGCGTCAGGTTGCCGAGCACGCCGCACTCGAGCTCGCGGCCGACGATGTTCTCCTCGAACACGAGCCACTCGTCGAAGCGGGACGCTTCGGCCACCGCGGCGGCCAGGTCCTCGGCCTGGTGCACCTTGGAGATGCCGATCGAGGAGCCCATGTTCGCCGGCTTCACGAACATCGGGAAGCCGAGCCGGTCGGCGGCGAGGGCGAGCAGGTCGTCGTCGACCTCGTGGCGGCGGGCCGACATCCACGCGCCCTGGGGGATGTCGTGGGCCGAGAGCAGCTCCTTGGCCGCCACCTTGTCCATGGACACCGATGAGCTGAGGACGCCGCTGCCGACGTAGGGCACGCCGGCCATCTCGAGCAGGCCCTGGATGGTGCCGTCCTCACCGAAGGGACCGTGCAGCAGCGGGAGGACCACCACGGGGATGTCTGCGCCACCGGGTGCGGCCGGCTGGGGCTGCATGGTCGGGATCGGCTCGACAGCGGTCCCGGTGGCCTCGAGGCGATCCGGGAGGCTGCCGGCGCCGGCGTGCAGGGCGGCGATGGCGTCGTCAGCGCGGAGCCACGAACCGTCGCGCGCGATGCCCACCGGGACCGGTTCGTAGCGGTCGAGGTCGAGCGCCCGCAGCACGTGGGCCGCCGTGGTGCAGCTCACCTCGTGCTCGGCCGAACGTCCCCCGAAGAGCACGACGAGCCGGACGCGGTCGGGGAGGGCCATGGCGCGGGAGTGTAGGGAGCCGGCTGTCAGAATCCGGGGTGTGGAGCTCACCATCGACGAGGTCGCCGCCGCCGTCCGTGGGGAGGTGGTCGGGCCCCCCACGACGATCTCGGGCGCGTGCATCGATTCGCGCCTGGCCGGGGAGGGCCAGCTGTTCGTGCCGCTCGTGGCCGAACGTGACGGCCACGACTTCATCCCGGCCGCCCTCGAGGCCGGCTCGCCGGCGTACCTGACGAGCCGTGCGCCGCTGGAGGGGACGACGGCGGTCCTGGTCGACGACACGATGCGGGCGCTGACCCGCCTGGGATCGGTGGCTCGGGACCGCCTCCCCGAGGCCGTCACCGGCATCACCGGCTCGGTGGGGAAGACGTCGGTGAAGGACCTGCTCGCCGCCGCCCTGGCCACCACGTACCCGACCGCGGCCAGCGAGAAGAGCTTCAACAACGAGATCGGCGTGCCGCTCACGCTGGTCAACGCGCCGGACGGCACCGAGCGGGTCGTGCTCGAGATGGGCGCCCGGGGCATCGGCCACATCCGCACGCTGTGCGACGTCGCCCGCCCGACGGTCGCGATCGTGACGATGGTGGCCGAGGTCCACACCTCCGAGTACGAGCACGGCCTCGACGACGTGGCCCGGGCCAAGGGCGAGCTGGTCGAGGCGATCCCCGTCGACGGCCACGTCATCCTCAACGGCAGCGATGCCCGGGTGCGGGCCATGGCGTCGCGGACCGACGCCCGGGTGCTCACCTACGGCGTGTCCGGCGACGTGGTGGCCCAGCGCGTCGACGTGGACGAGCACCTCCGGCCCCGGTTCCGGCTGTCGTCGCCGTGGGGCACGGTGGACGTGCAGCTGGCCGTCCACGGCGTGCACCAGGTGGGCAACGCCCTCGCCGCCGCCGCAGCCGCCCTCGTGCAGGACGTCCCGCTGGAGGCGGTGGCGGAAGGCCTCGGGTCGGCGGCGCTGTCGCCGTGGCGGATGGAGCTGGGTCACGCCGCGTCGGGCGCCACGGTGCTCAACGACGCCTACAACTCGAACCCCACGGCCCTGGCCGCGGCATTGCACTCGCTGGCCGCCCTCGATGCCGGCCGGCGCGTCGCGGTGCTCGGCGTCATGGCCGAGCTGGGCGACGGCAGCGACGAGCGCCACGCTGAGATGGGGGAACTGGCCGAGGACCTCGGCATCGACGTCGTCAGCGTCGACTGCCCGGCCTACGGCGTCGGCACCAACGTGCCCACGGTGGAGGCAGCGGTCGACGCGCTCGGCCCCCTCGGCCCCGACGACGCGGTGCTCGTCAAGGCCAGCCGCTCCGCCGGCCTCGAACGGGTCGCCGCCCTGCTCCTCGGGTGAACTGGCAGCGGCTGCGGAACGAGGTCAGCTCGCGAAGAGGGCCACCAGCACGGGTGCGATGACGAGGGCGGGCAGGAAGGAACCGACCTTGACCTTCTTGAGGTCGAGCAGCCGCAGGCCGATGCCGAGGATCATCACGCCGCCGGTGGCCTCGAGCTCGGCCACCATGCGGTCGTCGAGCAGCGAGTCGCCGAGGGTGGCCCCGAGCAGGGTGATGGCGCCCTGGAGCACGGCGATGCTGAGGGCGCTGAAGCCCACGCCCCACCCGTAGACCGCGGCGAAGGGGACGGAGACGATCCCGTCCAACGTCGCCTTCACGATCAGCAGCTCGCTGTCCCCGCTGATGCCGTCCTGCAGCGAGCCCACGATCATCATCGCCCCGATGCCGAACGTGAGGCTGGCGATCAGGAAGCCGTCGACGAAGGACCGCTCGGTCGTCCCGTCACCGTGCGCTTCCAGGTCGACGGCGAGCTCGTCGGGATCCCGCTCGACGTAGCTGCCGATGGCCGGCTCCGATGCGTCCCCCTCGACCAGCCGGCGGAGGCGCTCGCCCAGGGCCTCCAGCCGGTCCTCGATGCGGATGAGCTCGCCGAGCACGCCGCCGGCGACGATGGCGACCACCGGGAACACGGCGTTGCGCGTCTCGAGGAAGCTGGCGATGCCGACGCCCAGCACGATGAGGCCGATGCCGTCGAGGACCGTCGAGCGGACCCGCTCGGGCATGCGCCCGTGCAGCAGCACGCCGACGCCGGTGCCGGCCAGCACCGTGATCACGTTGACGATGGTTCCGAGACCGCGCACCCGCCGAACGTAGCGACGCGCCGACGCGACGCCAGCACTGCCAGTTTCCCGAGGTGTCAGGAGGCGGCGGCGAGAGTGCTCGGCAGGCCGTGGCCCATGAGCTCGACGAAGTTGCGGCGGTAGAAGCGGTCGCGGTGGTCGTCGGAGACGCCGGCGGCGTCGAGGCTGGCCTCGAAGCGCTCGACCGGGCGCCGGCCGCCCTCGACGTGGGGGAAGTCGGTGCTGAACAGCACGGTCTCGGGCCCGGCCTGCTCGATGATCCAGCCGACGTCCTCGGTGGGGTACGGCGTGAACCGCATCTGGCGGGACACGTACTCCGACGGGCGCAGCGACAGCTGCTGGAGGCGCTCCTCGTGGCGGTGGAACGCGTCGAAGGCCGACTCCATCTGGCGCATCCAGCCCGGCACCCAGATCGCGCCCTGCTCGATGACGCCGACGCGCAGGTCCGGGAACCGCTCGAACACGCCGTCGAAGAGCATCGTGGCCAGCGTCTGGGCGGGCGGGCCGGGGATGCCCATGTAGTCGACGCAGCGGAAGTTCTCGTCGCCGCCGTGGAAGTCCGGCGGGATCGGCAGCCCGTTCTGGAAGTACATCGAGTCGATCAGCTCGCCGGTGCCGCCGACGTGGAACACGATCGGGATGCCGGCCTCCTGGGCCCGGGCCCACACCGGATCGAGCGAGCGGTGGCTGGGGGAGTGGGTGGCCGGGCAGCCCGACGGGATCAGCAGCGCCGCTGCGCCGAGGTGGACCGCCTCGTCGGCCATGGCCGCGGCCCGGTCGAAGTCGGCGAGGGGGACGTACATCGTGGACAGGAGGCGCTCGTCGACCGAGCAGAACTCGGCCATGCCCCGGTTGTGGGCCCGTGCGGTGCCGTAGGCCATCTCGAGATCCCCGCTGTGCTCCCAGGCGAACAGCCGGGAGTTGTGGAACGTGTTGAACACGAGCTGGCTCTGCACGCCGATGAGGTCGAGGGCGCGGACCCGGTCCTCGGCGATGAAGGAGCCGGTGGCGGCGAAGTTCTTGCGCAGCATGATCTCGTGCGCCTCCTCGGCCCGGTACTCCTCGGACGCGTGCTTGGCGGCGAGGCGGTCGAACGCGGCGGTGAGGTCGGCGAGCTGTTCCTCCACGTCGCCGGTCTGGCGCAGCTCGTTGCCGCTCGTCAGGGGGAGGGGCTCGATGCGGTCGCGGATGGCCGGGTCGGCGTGGTCGCGCAGCCAGGTCGGCGTCTCCATGATGTGGGCGTCCGCGTCGTGGACGACCCGATCGGTGATGTATGGCATGTGAGCCCCCCGGATCCCCCAGATCGGATGTGTCAGTGAGCGTAGGGCCGCTCGGTGCGGGTGTCGGCCCACCAGCCGAGCCCGAGGGCGATGATCGCACCCGGGAAGACCACCGTGGTGACCGAGGTGGCGTCGATGAGCGGGCCGGCCACCAGGTTCCC
>DMTU01000309.1:0-179 GCA_003476595.1 Acidimicrobiaceae bacterium
CCCGACGTCACCGCCCGCTTCGACACCATCACCGTCGACGAGGTCGGCCCCGACCGGGTGCGCATCAGCGGCGTCCGGGGCGAGGCCCCGCCCGACACGCTCAAGGTGGCGATGAACGAGCTGGGCGGCCACCGCAACCAGGTGTCGGTCGCGCTCACCGGCCTGGACATCGAGGCCAA
>DMTU01000309.1:331-971 GCA_003476595.1 Acidimicrobiaceae bacterium
ACCGGCCTGGACATCGAGGCCAAGGCCGCTGCCGCCGAGGCCGCGTTCTGGGCCGCGTGCCCGTACGGCCCCGACGACTTCGCCAGCGTCACCTCGCGGATCGAGCGAACCGAGCACGACGACCCCGCCAGCAACGAGGCCGCCACCGCCATCTGGCGCCTCATCGTGAAGGATCCCGACGAGCGCAAGGTCGGTCGGGCGTTCACCGGCGCGCTGATCGAGACGGCGCTGGCCAGCATCCCCGGCCTCTACAGCCCCTCGGGCGGTCCGTCCGGCGGCGGTCCCTACGGCGTGTACCGGCCCGCCCTCGTGCCGGCCGACCTGGTGCCCGCCCACGTCACCGTCCTCGGCGGCGACACCCGCCAGGTCCCCTCCACGTTCCCCGGCACGCAGGTGCCGACGGTCGAGCCGGTGCCCGGCCCGGCGGGCCATGCGCCCGGCGGCCCCACCACCCGGGTACCGCTCGGCTCGATCGTCGGCGCCCGCTCGGGGGACAAGGGCGGCGACGCCAACGTCGGGGTGTTCGTGCGCGACGACCAGGCCTGGCCCTGGCTCGACGGCCTGCTCACCACCGATCGGTTCCAGGCGCTGCTGCCCGAGACCGCCGACCTGGTCGTCGACCGCCACCCCCTGCCCAACC
>DMTU01000309.1:1120-2659 GCA_003476595.1 Acidimicrobiaceae bacterium
GCGATCAACTTCGTCGTGCGCGGGTTGCTGCAGGAGGGGGTGGCCGCGTCGACCCGCAACGACGCGCAGGCCAAGAGCCTGGGGGAATGGCTGCGGGCCCGGGTCGTCGACGTGCCCGAGGCGCTGCTCGACTGACCTGGGGCCCGAGCGCCCGAGCTTCGTTCTGGCCTACCGATTTCCGCGCATCTGAGGGAATCCGTAGGCCAGAGCGGCGGGGTCAGCCGCCGGCGGCGGCCTCGATGCCGGGGGCCTCGGCGCCCACGGTGGTGTCGTCGCCGTGGCCGGTGTGCACGACCGTCTCGGGCGGCAGCGTCAGCAGCTTCGTGCGGATCGACTCGATGATCGTGTCGAAGCTGGAGAACGACCGCCCCGTCGCACCCGGCCCGCCGTTGAAGAGGGTGTCGCCGCCGAACACGTGACCGGGGTTGGCGCCGTCGGGGTCGGTGAGCAGGCAGATGCCGCCGGGGGAGTGGCCGGGCGTGTGCAGCACCCGCAGCGACTCGCCGGCGACCGCGACCGTGTCGCCGTCGGTGAGCGTGCCGTCCGGCGCTCGGTCGGGGTAGACGACCTCCCACAGCATCCGGTCGTCCTCGTGCACGAGCATCGGGGCGCCGGTGGCATCGGCGAGGGCAGCCCCTGCATTGATGTGGTCGTTGTGCCCGTGGGTGAGGACGATGGCGACGACCTTGCGGTCGCCGACGGCGTCGAGGATCGGGCGGTGGTCGTGGGCCGCGTCGATGACCACGACCTCGTCGTCGTCGCCGTACAGCCAGATGTTGTTGTCGACCTCGTGGTCCTCGCCGTCGAGGCTGAAGATCCCCGACGTGACCACCTTCTCGATGCGTGCGCCGTTGGAGGTGGCCATCACAGCACCACCACCGATCGCAGGACCTCGCCTCGCTCCATCTTGTGGAACGCCTCCTCCACGTCGCCGATGCCGATCCGCTCCGACACGAAGTCCCCGAGCGGGAACCGGCCCTGCAGGAACAGCTCCACCAGCGCGGGGAAGTCCCGCGACGGCAGGCAGTCGCCGTACCACGACGGCTTGAGCGCACCGCCGTGGCCGAAGAAGTCGATCATCGGGATGTCGGGGAACCGCATGTCCGGCGTCGGGACGCCCACCTGCACCACCGTGCCGGCCAGGTCCCGGGCGTAGAAGCACTGCTCCAGCACCTTCGGGTTGCCGACCGCCTCGACGCACACGTCGGCACCGAACCCGCCGTTGAGCGCCTTGATCGCCTCGACCGGGTCGCCGTCGTCGGGGTTCACGGTGTGGGTGGCGCCGAAGGACCTCGCCAGCTCGAGCTTCTTCGGGTCGAGGTCGACGGCGATGATCGTCGTCGCGTTCCGCAGCTTCGCTGCTGCGAGGGCGGCCATGCCGACGCCGCCGCAGCCGAACACGGCGATGCTCTGACCCTCACCGATCTGACCCGTGTGGGCGGCGGCCCCGTAGCCCGCCATGACGCCGCACCCGAGGAGCCCGGCGGCGGCAGGGTCGGCGTCGGGGTTGACCTTCGTGCACTGCCCGGCGGCGACGAG
>DMTU01000309.1:2799-4901 GCA_003476595.1 Acidimicrobiaceae bacterium
GACGAGGGTCTTGTCGGCGAACGCCCCGATGCCGAGCGCCGGCGACAGCTCGGTGCCGTCGGCCAGCGTCATCTTCTGGGTCGCGTTGTGGGTGTCGAAGCACAGGTGGGGCTGACCCCGCTCGCACGCCCGGCACTCGCCGCACACGGCCCGCCAGTTCAGGACGACGAAGTCGCCCGGCGCCACGGAGGTGACGTCGTCGCCGACCGCCTCGACCACGCCGGCCGCCTCGTGACCGAGCAGGAACGGGAAGTCGTCGTTGATGCCGCCCTCCCGGTAGTGCAGGTCGGTGTGGCACACCCCGCACGCCTGGACCTGCACCAGCGCCTCGCCCGGCCCGGGGTCCGGTACCAGGATCGTCTCCACCGTGACGGGTGCACCCTTGCCCCTCGCCACCACTCCCCGGACCTCGTGCACCACGGCTGCCTCCAGCTCGTTCGTCGTCCCGCGGGAACCTACCCCCCATTGTTCTGGCCTACGGATTCCCCCGCATGTGAGGGAATCCGTAGGCCAGTTCGAACCTTGGGGTTCCTGTCATCGGTCGCTCGTACCCTCGGTGGCACGTCGGGTGGCCGGTCCACGTCGCCCCTCACCGCTCTGGAAGGAGCCGGTCGAGGAGGTACTCGTGCTGCCCGAACCCGTCATCCACCTGCTCCGCGTCCAGCGGGGCGTCGTCGCCACGCGCCAGCTGCGGGGACTCACCACGGCCCAGCGTCGTCGGGTCCTCGAGCGCGAACCGGAGCTCGAGCGCCTCACCCCCCGGGTGCTGCGACACCGGGTCGCCGATCGCTCTCGCGAGCAGCTCCTCATGGCGGCGGTGCTGGACACCGGTGAAGACGCCGGACTGTGGGGCAAGAGCGCAGCGGCGCTGTGGGGGTTCGGTCGCTTCCGCCCTGCCACACCACACGTCGGAACCTCGCGGACCCTCGTCCGCGGTCCGCGACTGGGTCAGGTGCACCTCCTACGACATCTCACTCCGGCGTCGATGACGACACACCTCGACATCCCGGTGAGCCGACCGGAGGAGACCGTGCTGTGGCTGGCCGGGATGTGGACGCACCAGTGGGGGCCGCACGGCTTCGAGATCGCGGTGCTGCGCACGGCATCGACCCTCGACCACGCCTGGCGATCCCGGCTCATCGACGGCCACCGGATCCACGCGCTGTGCGAGCGCAGCGGCGGTCGGGGCCGATCCGGCATCGTCGTTCTTCGTGAGGTGCTCCGGACGAGACCCCCGGACTACAAGCCGGCCGGCTCCGTCCTCGAAGACCGCTTCGAGTCGACCCTGCCCTGCGACCTGCGGGAACGGCTGGACCGTCAGGTCGCCGTCGGCGGCGACGATGCCCGCATCGGAGTCGTCGACTACCGGCACCGCTGCCGGCCGCTCATCCTCGAGATCAACGGCGAGGCCGTGCACTCGCCGATCACCGCTCGCACCGCCGATGCCGAGCGCTACGACGACCTCGTCGATGCCGGGTTCGAGGTCATGGTGGTGTGGGAGTACGACGTGTTCCACCAGCCGCACCGCATCGTCGCCGCCCTGCGAGAGGTGGAGGCCGGCCCGGTCGAGCCACGGGTGATCCGCCCCACCCGTGCGCCATGGGAGTCGTGGTGAACCGGTCCCGAACTGGCCTACCGAATCCCCCACATGCGCGGGAATCTGTAGGCCAGAACGGTCAGGTTCAGGGGGTGAGGGGTTCGATGCGCCAGTTGTGGCTGGGCTCGAGCTGGTACGGCTTGGAGACCGGGCGATCGATGGTGAGGGCGAGGGCCTCGGGGCCGTAGCAGGCGTCGATCGATGGGGTCCGCTCGGCCAGCGCCTCGCCGAGCACGCCGTCGAGCAGGGAGCCGATGACGGCGGGGAGGCTGTCGGCGTCCTCGAGCAGCCACGAGTGCAGGCCGCCCTCGATGCGGACGAGCGTGCCGCCGGCGGCCTCGGCGGCCTGGCGGGCGTTGGTGAACCAGATGGTGAGGTCGCGGTCGCCGTGCAGGACCATGACCGGCACGCCGGCGTGACCGAGGGCGCGCAGGCGGTCGAGGGAGTCCCTGGCCATGGCGGTGGCGAACACGGCGGCGGGCAGCGACGGCAGCTCCCGGACCCG
>DMTU01000309.1:5140-5285 GCA_003476595.1 Acidimicrobiaceae bacterium
GCAGCTCCCGGACCCGCTGGGCCAGCGAGGGGGCGGCGAGCCGGGCGAGCGCACCCATCTGCTTGCGACCCTGCAGCGCGCCGATGGCCGTGTCGGTCACGAGCAGGCCGATGCCGAGCGGGAACAGGAACGGCACGTACCGGGC
>DMTU01000245.1:0-277 GCA_003476595.1 Acidimicrobiaceae bacterium
CCGTCGTTGAGCACCTTGAACTTGTCCAGGTCGGTGAACACCACGGCGTAGCGCTTGCCCGTCTGGCGGCGGCGCGACTCGGCCAGCCGCAGCCGGCGGGCGAGCAGCACGCGGTTCGGTCGACCGGTCAGCGGGTCGTGCGTGGCCTGCACCTCGAGCTCGGACCGGGCCCGGTTCCGCTCCGTGAGGTCCCGGGCGACCACCTGGGCGGCCGGACGTCCCAGCCACTCGATCGGCACGCCGGCCGCCTCGACGTCCACGAGCGAGCCGTCGACCC
>DMTU01000245.1:434-5376 GCA_003476595.1 Acidimicrobiaceae bacterium
AGAGCGAGCCGTCGATCCGCCGCAGCTGCTCCTCGATCAGCCCCGCCTCCTCGCCCTCGAGCACCCTCGCCATCCGAGCCTGGATCATCGCCGCGACGTGCCCGGGCACGAAGTCGGTCACCGGCCGATCGACGAGGTCTTCCGGGGCGTCCGCCCCGAGCAGCTTGGCGGCGGCGGCGTTGGCGTAGACGATCACCCCGTCCTGGTGGATCGCCGTGGCCTGGGGGGAGGTGTCGAGCGCCTGCCGGTAGCGGGCGGCGGCGCGCTCGTGCCGCGTCTCGGCCTCGACCCGATCGGTCACGTCCCGAAGGCTGACCAGGAAGCCGGCGACGGCCTCGTGGTCCAGCAGGTTGACGCCCGATGCCTCGACGTGGCGCCACGTCCCGTCCCGGTGCCGCATGCGGAACGTGATCGGCACGCCGGGTGACGTCGAGTCGACCGAGGCCGCGAAGTCCTCCATCACACGTTCCCGGTCGGCCTCGTGGACGAGGGCGAACACGTCCCCGGCCGCCTGCCACGGGTCGTCGTAGCCGAGCACGGAACGCACAGCCCCGTTCACGTAGCGCAGCCGGCCGTCGTGGGCCATCACCACCACGATGTCCCGCGAGCTCTCGACCACCTCTCGGAAGAACGCATCCGGACGGCTCACGAGCAGGTCCTCGGACTCGGCGGCGGTCGACCTTGTCTACCAGACCCCGCCTGGCCTGCGACCGCAGCCGATGGAATACCCCTGGGGGTACCTTGGTTGGAACGTGGGAAGCCACCAAGAGGAGAGAACCCCGTGTCCACCGTCACCCTGACCGAAGCCGACTTCGAAGCCACCATCACCGACAACGACATCGTCCTCGTCGACTGGTGGGCGTCGTGGTGCGGCCCCTGCCGCGCCTTCGCCCCCGTCTACGAGCAGGCCGCCGGCGTGCACCAGGACATCGTGTTCGCCAAGGTCGACACCGAGGCCGCCCCCCACCTGTCGGCCGCCGCCGGCATCCAGTCGATCCCCACCCTCATGGCCTTCCGCGAGGGCGTCCTCGTCTTCGCCCAGCCCGGGGCGCTTCCCGCCGCGGCCCTGGAGGACGTGATCGCCCAGGTGCGGGCCCTCGACATGGAAGAGGTGCATCGCGCGATCGCCGAGCGCGCCGATGTCGCATGATCGGGTGGTGACCCCGGCCGTCGACGACGCCGTCACCACCGCCCCGCGCCAGCTCGAGCGACGTGGGCGGTGGTGGCTGGCCGTCTCCTTCCTGTTCTGCCCCTGCCACCTGCCCCTCACCCTCGGGCTGCTCGCATCCGTGCTCGGCGGCACCGCCCTCGGGGGCCTGCTCCGGGACCACGGGTGGGTCGCGGCGATCGTGATCGCGACCACCTGGGTGGCTGGCACCGCTCGCGGGCTCATCTGGATCCGCCGGGCGGAACGGGGCGAGCTCACCTGCGCGGTGCGCCCTCCCGGCTGACCCGTCGAGGTCCTGGCACTCGCCGTGACCGGAGTCGCGGCGGCCTGGGTATGCAGGGCCGGTGAGCTACTACATCTTCTTGCTCGTGCTCGGGCTGTGCGTGATCGGCGCGGTCACGCTCCCCCGGCACGTGAACCGGCGTGCGGTGTCGCTCCCGGCCATCCAGGTGCTCGCCGGAGCGGTGCTGTTCGGGCTCGTCCCGACCCTGCCGGACGTCGACCCCGTCAGGCAGCCCATCGTCACCGAACGGCTGAGCGAGCTGGTCGTCATCGTGTCGCTCACGGGTGCTGGCCTGATGATCGACCGCTCCCCCAGCTGGCGCAGGTGGGGCCCGACGTGGCGGCTCCTCGCCATCTGCATGCCGCTCACCATCGCCGCCACCGCCCTGCTCGGCTGGGCCGCCGTCGGCCTGGCCCCGGCCGCCGCGGTCCTGCTCGGCGGCGTCATCGCACCCACCGACCCGGTCCTGGCCTCCGACGTGCAGGTCGCGGGGCCGAACGAGGGTGACGTCGGCGAGGTCCCCATCGCGCTCACGGGCGAAGCCGGGCTCAACGACGCCCTCGCGTTCCCCTTCGTCAACGCCGGGATCGCCATGCTCGCCGGCGGCGCCTGGTTCGGCGGCTGGCTGCTCGACGACGTGGTCGTGAAGCTCTCCGTCGGGACGCTCGCCGGCTGGCTCTGCGGCCGGTTCTTCGCCTGGCTCATCTTCGTCCGCTTCGAGGGCAGCTGGCTCAAGAACCGCAGCGAGGCGATCGCCACCATCGGCGCCACCCTCGCCGTCTACGGCCTCACCGAGGTCGTGCACGGCTACGGGTTCCTCGCCGTGTTCGTCGCCGCCGTGACCTTGCGCCAGCGCGAGCCGGAGCACGAGCACCACGAAGCGCTGCACGCCGCGGCCGAGGCGGTCGAGAACCTCGGCAGCGCCCTGGTGCTCGTCCTCGTCGGCGGCGCCATCGCCAGCGGCGCCCTCTCACCGCTGGGCTGGAAGGAGGTGCTGGTCGGGATCGCCATCGTCGCCCTCGTCCGACCGGTCACCGGGCTGCTCAGCCTGGTCGGCTCGGACCTGGACCGCCGCCAGCGGTGGATCGCCGCATCCTTCGGCATCCGCGGGGTGGGCTCCGTCTACTACCTCGCCCACGCGGCCGCCGTCGGTGACTTCGCCGACATCGAGCGCCTGTGGGCGATCACCATCTTCGTGATCTGCCTGTCGCTCGTCGTCCACGGCTCCCTCGCCGGCCGGGCGGTGGACTACGCCTCCGAGGCCGACCGCCAGCAGCTCCAGCTCGAGGGCATGCCGCCGGCCGAGGAGTAGCGCACCGGCCGCGTCATCCGACCGTGGGGGTACCTTCGCCGGCGTGCACCCCGCCGACGCGCTCGACGCCCGCATCGCACGGACCGGTTCCATCGCCTGCGTGGGCCTCGACCCCCGGCCCGACCTACTGCCCGCTTCGCTCGCCGCCCCCCACCGCGCCGCGTCCGTCGGGACCGACGCGGTCGCCACCGCGTTCATCGATGCCAACCAGCGCGTGATCGACGCGGTGGCCGACCGGTGCGCAGCCGTGAAGCCCCAGGCCGCCTGCTACGAGGCCTACGGCCTGGCCGGGTGGGCGGCGCTCGAGGCCACGATCCGGCACGCGACCGACGCGGGGATCCCCGTGATCCTCGACGCCAAGCGCGGCGACATCGGATCCACCGCCGCGCACTACGGGCAGATGGCCTTCGGCGGCGCACCCGACCTCGACGGCGAGGCGTGCCCCGGCATGGGGGCCGACTGGCTGACCGTGAACGGCTACCTCGGCGCTGACGGCGTCGAGCCGGTGCTGGCCGCCGGCGGCGGTGCCTTCGTGCTGGTGAAGACGTCGAACCAGGGCAGCGGCGAGCTGCAGGACCTCGAGCTCGCCGAGGGTGGCACCGTCGCCGACCGCATGGCCGACCGGGTCGCCACGTGGGGTGCCGACCGATTGGGCGACTCCGGGCTGAGCGACGTCGGCGCCGTGGTCGGGGCCACGTACCCGGACCACGCCGTCGCCCTGCGGCAGCGCATGCCCTACACCATCTTCCTGGTGCCCGGCTACGGCGCCCAGGGCGGGTCGGCGCGCGACGCCGTCGCCGGGCTGCGAGCCGACGGACGCGGGGTGATCGTGTCGTCCAGCCGGGGCATCACCGGCGCCTGGCGGGACGCCGGCACCGACGACATCGGGGCCGCGGCGCGGGCCGCCCTGGACGCCATGAACGCGGACCTCGACGCCGCCCGCTGAGCGCCGTTCCGCGGCCGCTGCCAGAACGTCGGGGGGCCGCCGCCGGAACGGTTCCGGCCGGGAGCGGGCGGGACGACCGGCCGTACACTCGCTCCATGACCCCGCCTGCGTCGGACGCGCCCGCCACCGCCTGGGCCGTGGAGCCCTCCGGGCCGCTGCGGGGTGAGGTCCGCGTCGCCGGGTCGAAGAACGCCATCACCAAGCACATGGTCGCCGCGGTCATGGGCAGCTCGCCCTCCACGATCCACAACGTCCCCGACGTCGGCGACGTCGGCATCACCACCGACGTGCTGCAGTCCCTCGGAGTCGGCGTCGACCTCGACGGGGACACGATCACGATCACCCCGGGCGACGAGATCGTCCCCGAGGTGCCGCTGCGGTACTCGGGGCTCAACCGCATCCCGATCCTGCTGCTCGGCCCGCTGCTGCACCTCCACCAGGAGGCCTTCGTGCCGGTGGTGGGCGGCGACCGCATCGGCGCCCGACCGGTCGACTTCCACGTCGACGCCCTGCGCGCCTTCGGCGCCGAGGTCACCGAGACCGAGGACGGCGTGCGGGCCAAGGTCGCCGGTCGGCTCGTCGGCACCCAGATCACCCTGCCGTACCCGTCGGTCGGCGCCACCGAGACCGTGCTGCTCACCGCCGCGCTGGCCGAGGGTCGCACCGTGCTCAACAACGCCGCCACCGAGCCCGAGATCATCGAGCTGGCCCTGTTCCTGCAGCGCATGGGCGCCCGCATCGAGCTGTCCCCCGGGCGCAAGTTCGTCATCGACGGCGTCGAGAAGCTGCACGGCGCCACCACCCGGCTGGAGGGCGACCGCCTCGAGGCCTTCTCCTACCTGGTGGCCGGCCTCGTCACCGGGGGGCAGGTGCGCGTCGGCGGGTGCGCCCAGGAGCGCATGGTCACCGCCATCTCCACGCTGCAGCGCATGGGCGCCGAGCTCGACATCAACGACGACTGGATCAGCGCCAACGCACCCGACGGCCTGCGCGCCATCGCCATCCACACCGACACCCACCCCGGGTTCATGACCGACTGGCAGTCGCCGCTGTTCGTGCTCATGACCCAGGCCGAGGGCATGTCGGTGCTGCACGAGACCGTGTTCGAGGACCGCATCCGCTACCCGGCCATGGTGGTGCAGGCGATGGGCGGCGAGATCGAGCTGTTCGAGACCTGCCTCGGCGGCCCGGCCTGCCGCTTCCACGACAGCAACGCCGTGCACTCGGCGGTGG
>DMTU01000245.1:5438-5617 GCA_003476595.1 Acidimicrobiaceae bacterium
GGGGCGTGTCGGAGCTGCGCGGCGCCCACGTCGAGATCCCCGACCTCCGTGCCGGCTTCTCCGGCGTCATCGCCGCCGCCGTGGCCACCGGCTCCTCGGTGATCGAGGGGGTGCACCACCTGGAGCGGGGCTACAACAAGCCGCTCGAGACGCTGCAGTCCCTCGGGCTCCGGGTGGCT
>DMTU01000245.1:5684-6243 GCA_003476595.1 Acidimicrobiaceae bacterium
GACCGCCTCCGACCCGGCCAGCGCCACCAGCACCCGGCCCGGCGCGTAGGGCGCAGCGTCAGCCGGAGAGCAGGCTGGCCAGCGCCCAGATCGCCCCGATGGCGCCGACCACGGCGAAGACGACGCTGCGAGCCACCGGAGCAGCCGGCAGGTCGCCGTCCTTCACCTGCTCGGGCGGGCGGACGATGGCCAGGATCGACCCCACGGCCATGGCCCCGCCGATGGCCAGGACGAGGTAGGCGAGCAGATCCTCTCCGAGGAACATGGCGCCACGCTACGTCGGCCGCGCTCAGGACCTCCCGTCGACCGTTGTGGAACACTGCCACCGCACGTTTCCACTCCGGAGGGGATCCGCGATGGGCTACCACCACCTGGCCTTCGCCTCGCGCGACATGCAGGCCACCCACCACTTCTACGCCGACGTCCTGGGCTTCGAGCTGGTCAAGGCGGTCGCCGCCCCCACCGACCGGCCCGGCGGCTGGGCCAAGCACCTCTTCTACGCCATCGGCGACCACGACGGCAGCGAGAACGCCGGGGCGCTCATCGCCTTCTGGGAGCT
>DMTU01000245.1:6337-10584 GCA_003476595.1 Acidimicrobiaceae bacterium
CTCATCGCCTTCTGGGAGCTCCACGACGAGCGGATGACGGACAACGACACCGCCATCTCCACCGGGCTCGGCTTCGAGGCCTGGGTCAACCACGTCGCGTTCGCGGCCGACGACCTCGACGACATCGCCCGGCGGCGCGCGCAGTGGCTCGACGCCGGGGTCGACGTCATGGAGATCGACCACGGGTTCTGCACCAGCATCTACACGATGGACCCCAACGGGATCCTCGTGGAGTTCTGCACCGACACCGCCCCGTACACCCAGGCCGACAGGGACCGGGCCGAGCAGATCCTGCGCAGCGACGACCCGGAGCTGGAGTCGCCGCCGATGCCGGTCTTCCACTCGGCGTCCGAGCACCGTGCCTCGGCCTCCCAGCCGGTGACCGCCGCCGCCGGCACGCCCACGACCTGATCGTGGGGAGCCCGCCGCCGACCGACCCGCGCACGCTCATCGGCTGGCGGGAGTGGATCCACCTGCCCGACCTGCTCGACGGCGGCTGGATCAAGGCCAAGGTCGACACGGGGGCGCGGACGTCGGCCCTCCACGCGTGGGACGTCGAGCGCATCGACCGCGACGGGTCGACGTGGGTCCGGTTCTCGCTGCACCCCCGCCAGCACGACGACGACCACGTCGTGCAGGCCGAGGCGCTGCTCCTCGAGGAGCGCGAGGTCCGCTCCTCCAACGGCGAGGTGGAGGTCCGCCCGGTGGTGGAGACCACCCTCGCCCTCGGTGGCGAGCGCTACGCGATCGAGCTGACGCTCACCAAGCGGGACCAGATGGGCTTCCGGATGCTGCTCGGCCGCACCGGCATGGCCCGGCACCTCCTGGTCGATCCCGGCAGCTCCTACCTCCTCGGGGGCGACCGCCACCGCCCGCCCGGGTAGCGTCGGCCCTTCTATGAAGATCGGACTCCTGTCCCGGAACGCCAACCTCTACTCGACGAACCGCCTCAAGGAGGCCGCCGAGGAGCGGGGCCACGACGTGCGGGTCATCGACTACCTGCGCTGCGTGATGGACATCACCTCGCACAAGCCCGCGATCCGCTACGGCGGGCAGGAGCTGAGCCCCCTCGACGCGGTCATCCCCCGCATCGGCGCGACGCACACGTTCTACGGCACGGCGGTCGTGCGCCAGTTCGAGATGATGAACGTGTTCCCGACCAACGAGAGCCAGGGCATCTCCCGGTCCCGGGACAAGCTCCGCTCGCTGCAGCTGCTGTCCCGCAACGGCATCGGCCTGCCCGTCACGGGCATCGCCCACTCGACCAAGGACATCGACGGCCTGATCGAGCTGGTGGGCGGCGCACCCCTGATCGTGAAGCTGATCGAGGGCACCCAGGGCGTCGGCGTGGTGCTGGCCGAGACCAAGAAGGCAGCCGAGTCCGTCATCGCCGCCTTCCGCCAGCTCGATGCGAACATCCTCGTGCAGGAGTTCATCAAGGAGGCCAAGGGCGCCGACATCCGCGCCTTCGTCATCGGCGGCCGGGTCGTGGCCTCCATGCGCCGGCAGGGCGCGCCGGGCGAGTTCCGCTCGAACCTGCACCAGGGTGGCCACGCCGAGAAGATCAAGCTCACGCCCGAGGAGCGCTCCACCGCGGTGCGGGCTGCCAAGACCATGGGCCTCAACGTGTGCGGCGTCGACCTGCTCCGCTCCAACCACGGCCCCGTGGTGATGGAGGTCAACTCCTCCCCCGGCCTCGAGGGCATCGAGGACACCACCGGCATCGACGTGGCCGGCAAGGTCATCGAGTTCATCGAGAAGAACGCCCGGCCCGGCAACACCCGGACCTCGGCTCGGGGCTGACGTGACGGGCACGGTCCGGGTCGAAGAGGTCGGGACGACCACGGTCGTCACGATCGACCGGCCCGACGTGCGCAACGCCGTCGACGGGCCGACCGCCCTGGCGCTGCACGACGCGTTCTCGGCCTTCGACGCCGACGACGACCAGGCCGTGGCGATCCTCACCGGCGCCGGCGGCACCTTCTGCGCCGGCGCCGACCTGAAGGCGGTGTCGACCGGCGACGGCAACCGGGTCGAGGCCATGACCGCCGGCGCACCGGACCCCGAGGCCCTCGGCCCGATGGGCCCCACCCGGCTGCGCCTGACCAAGCCGGTGATCGGCGCCGTCGAGGGCCACGCCGTGGCCGGCGGGCTCGAGCTGGCGCTGTGGTGCGACCTGCGCGTGGCCGCCCGCGACGCCATCTTCGGCGTGTACTGCCGGCGGTGGGGCGTGCCCCTGATCGACGGCGGCACCGTCCGCCTCCCCCGCCTCATCGGCCAGAGCCGGGCGATGGACATGATCCTGTCGGGCCGTCCGGTCGAGGGCCCCGAGGCCGAGGCGTGGGGCCTGGCCAACCGCCTCACCGACCCGGGCGGAGCGCTCGACGGCGCGCTGGCGCTGGCCGAGCAGCTCGCCGCCTTCCCGCAGCGATGCCTGCGCTCGGACCGCACCTCCGTGCTCGACCAGTGGTCGCTGCCCGAGTGGGACGCGCTCGCGAACGAGACCGACCTCGGCCTGGCCACGATCCGCTCCGGGGAGACCCAGGAGGGGGCGAGCCGCTTCGCCGCCGGCGAGGGCCGCCACGGGCAGTTCTGAGCCCCGCTCCAGATGGTTCTGGCCTACCGATGTGCCACGTGGTGGTCATGGATGTAGGCCAGAACGGTTGGTGGATCAGCCGCCGGTGGTGCTCCAGTGCCAGGGCTCGCTCGGCAGGTTGAACAGCCCGTAGGAGGCGGCGTTGGCGGCCAGCCACTGGAAGCCCTGGTTGGACCGGCTGGTGATGAGGCGGCCCTCGAAGGTGAGGTCGAGCGCCCGGCCCTGCTCGTGCAGCGAGCGGCCCGGCACCGCGGTGGGCGGTGAGCACGTGCTCGCCGGGCGGTACCAGATGTCGTACTCGGTGGGCCCGCAGTTGGCGATGCGCAGCTGGATCTGGCGGTCCGTGCTCCGGTAGGCGCTGCCGCCGAAGGTGATGCCGTCGGCGCGGGCGGCGGTGAGCATGGCGTCGACGTCGTCGGCGATGCCGGCGTGCACGGTGAACCCCTGGACGGTGGCGAGCGGTGGCGTCGGCGTGGACGGGCGGGTGGTGGTCGGGGGCCGGGTCGTCGTGGTGGTGGTCGGCGGGCGCGTCGTGGTCGGGGACTGGGTGCCGTCCGCGGGTGCGGCGGTGGTGGGCGGCGCCGTCGTGGGTGGCGTGGTGGTGGTGGGGGGCGCGACCACCTCCGGTTCCGGAGGCGGCGGCGGTGGGAGGCGGGCGATGAGGGCGGCCTGCTCGGCCACGATCTGGGCGGAGAGGTCGGCGTCGAGGTCGGCGAGGGCGGCGGCCTCGGCGAGGGCGCCGTCGATGCGGCTCTGCAGGTCGGCGGCGAAGCGGGCCTGCTGCTGGCGCTCCTCGTCGAGGCGGATCAGCTCGGCGTCGGCGGCTTCGACCGCCTCGTTGGCCGTGACCACGGCGGCGGCGACCTCGGCGGCCTTGGCCTCGGCGCGCGCCTCGGCCTCCTCGAGCAGGTCGAGCAGGTCGAGGTCCCGCTGAGCGCGGGCATCGAGGTAGATCTGCTGGATGAGGGCGTCGGAGAGCGACTGGGCCTGCAGGCTCTGCACGAGGTCGGCGGTCGGCGGGTGCACGTAGGACGCCACCGCCATCTCGACGATGGCCTGCTCGAGGATGACGACGTCGCGCTCGGCGGTGCGCAGCTCGGCCTCGGCCTCGCGCTGGGCGGCGGCGGCCGCGTCGGCGACAGCGAGGCTCTCCTTCAGCACCGCCTCCTGGGCGGCGAGGGCGGCGTCGAGCTCGTCCAGAGCCGCGTCGATCTGGGCATCGCTGGCGCCGAGCACGTCGAGGCGCTCGGCGATGCGGTCCTGTTGGTCCCGGACGGCGTCCCGCTCGGCCTGGGCCTCGGCGAGCGGATCCGAGGTGTCGGTCTGCGCGGCAGCCGGCAGCCCGAGGGCGAACGCGAAGAGGACGACGAGGCCGGCACCGACAGCGGTGCGCATCGGGTTGTCGTGTCGTCGCAGCCCCATGGGCAGACCTCAAGCGTCGAACCGCCGCCCGATCGGCGTCGTCACCGTACCGCAACAGGACCACGCTGGGTCGCATCCCGCTCCGCTGGGTGGGGACCGGCGCCGGTCGCCTGCGACGATGGAGCCGTGCCCGACGGCCATCCCCGCATCCGCACGTTCCACGCTCGCCACGGCCGCATCACCGACGTCATGCGCCGCGCCATCGCCGACATCGGCCCCCGCCACGAGG
>DMTU01000245.1:10691-13365 GCA_003476595.1 Acidimicrobiaceae bacterium
CCCCCGCCACGAGGTCACCCGCCGCGACCCCGACCGCCCGCTGGTGCTCGAGGTCGGGTGCGGGAGCGGCGAGGCGGCGCTCGCGTTCGCCGCCGCCCACCCGGAGGTGGACGTGCTGGCCGCCGACGTGCACACCCCGGGCATCGCCCACCTGCTGCTCGCCCTGGATGCCGACCCCCGGCCCAACGTGTGGGTCGCCCGGGCCGATGCCCTCGACCTGCTCGACCACGACCTCGGGTCGAGCTCGCTCGCCGGCGTGCACGTGTTCTTCCCCGACCCGTGGCCCAAGGCCCGGCACCGCAAGCGCCGCTTCATCCGCGCCGACGTCCTCGACCTGCTCTCCGATCGGATCGCCCCCGGCGGGCACCTCCTCGTGGCCACCGACGTGGAGGACTACGCCCGCCACGCCCGGGCCGAGCTCGACGCGCACCCGGACTTCGCCGGCGGACCGGGCGAGCGTCCCGCCTGGCGGCCGGTCGAGGGCTACGAGGCCAAGGGCACGGCGGCCGGGCGATCGATCGTGGAGCTGCGGTACCGGCGGCGCTGAGACCCGCCGCAACGGCACAGCCGGTTCGAGCCCGGGGGTACCGTCGCCCCCATGGGGCTCCTCGACCGATTCAAGAAGGCACCCGGCCCGGATGCGATGACCTGGGAGGCCGTGGCCCGCCTCCGGGTCGTGCCCGGCGTGGTCGGCGCCGAACCGGTGGACGCCGACACGGTGCAGATCGCCTGGGCCGACAACCCCTACCCCTCGACCCTGTCGCTCGCTGCGGCGCGGGAGGGCTGGACCAAGGCCAACGGCTTCGATCGCATCGAGATCATGGACGGCATCATCAACGCCGTCGCCCCGCCCACCGGTCCCCCCGAGGGCGGGGAGGAGCCCGGCGTCGACCCCACCCCGCCCGACGTCGCCCCGGACGTGCAGGTCGCCGACGAGGCGGAGGCTGGGGATGCCCTCGCCGCGACCGGCTCGGATGGCACCGCCTGGGAGGCGGCCCGCGACCGGCTGCGGGTGGTGGTCGGCCGGACCGGTGAGCACCCCGATGCCATCACCTGGCCGATCGCCGGGGTGCTCGAGGCCCGCATCGTCCTCGGCGGTCCCGGCGCGCTGCCGGTCGACGACGGCGATGCCGCGTCCTGGGAGGTGGGCGTGGACGACGTCCGGGCCGCTGCGCTGGCCAACCTCGCCGCGTCCGACCCCGGCCTCGACCCGGTCGGACCGGGCCAGCCGGCGTGGGTGCCGACGAGCCCCGCCGACCACCCGCCGGCGTGGCTGGCCGCACCCGATCGGCTCCTCGCCGCCTGCGGGCTCGACCAGGCCGTCGTGCTCGCCCCCATGCCCACCGAGCTCGTGGTGGTCGACCCGTCCGCGCACGACCTGCTCGGCTCGATCCTGACCAGCACGAAGTCCATCGTCGAGGGCGAGAGCCGCCTGCTGTGGCCGGCCCCGCTGCTGGCGACGCCGGCCGGCCTCGTGCCGTGGGAGCCGGCCGCCGACCACCCCTGCGCCGGGCTCGCTGCCGAGCTGGCCGCGTCCGCGTAGCCCACCCCTCCCCCGCCGAGCCGGCGCTTCGCCGGCCGAGGCGCGGGCTGCCATCCTGCAGGCACCGTCGCCCACCAGGAAGCGAGCCCCCATGGACGTCACCGAAGCCGTGCAGCGCCGCACGTCGATCCGCGCCTTCCTCGACACGCCCGTCGACGACGCCACGATCGCGGAGCTGCTCGAGCTGGCCGCCCGCGCCCCTTCGGGGGGCAACGTGCAGCCGTGGCGGATCTACGTGATCGGCGCCGACACGATGCCGGAGTTCCTGACCTTCCTCGAGGGTCGCCAGATGGAGTCACCCGGCTACGACATCTACCCGTCCGGGCTGTGGGAGCCGTACCGCACGAACCGGTTCCAACTGGGCGAGCAGATGTACGAGACCCTCGGGATCCCCCGCGAGGACAAGGCGGGCCGCTTCGGCCACCTGGCCCGCAACTACCGCTTCTTCGACGCGCCGGTCGGTCTCTTCTGCTTCATCGACCGCCGCATGGGCCCGCCGCAGTGGTCCGACCTCGGCATGTTCCTGCAGACCTTCATGCTGCTGTGCACCGAGCGGGGCATCGACACCTGCCCGCAGGAGGCTTGGGCGGTGTGGTCCGAGGCGGTCGCCGAGTTCGTGGGTGCGCCCGACGACGAGATGCTCTTCTGCGGGGTCGCCGTCGGCCACGCCGATGCCGATGCGCCCGTGAACTCGCTGCGCAGCGAGCGCATGCCGCTCGAGGAGTGGGCCACCTTCGTCCGACGCTGACCGCTCCAGGGTGCACCGGCGATGTCCGGAATGTGACGGATCACCACGTGACGCGGTGTTCATCGCTGCGCTACGGTTCGTGACCTACCCGGAGTAACCCAGCGGAGGAGCACCCACGTGAGCACCGAGCACCTCGACGTCCTCGTCGTCGGCGCAGGCCTGTCCGGCATCGGCGCCGGCCACTACCTGCAGGCCGAGTGCCCGTGGGCCAGCTACGCCATCTTCGAGGCCCGCGACGCCATCGGCGGCACGTGGGACCTGTTCCGCTACCCCGGCATCCGCTCCGACTCCGACATGTACACCCTCGGGTACTCGTTCCGGCCCTGGACCGGCGAGAAGTCCATCGCCGACGGCGCGTCGATCCTCGAGTACATCCGGGAGAC
>DMTU01000263.1:0-330 GCA_003476595.1 Acidimicrobiaceae bacterium
ACCCCCGGCGCTCGTCTGGTGCCGGGCGACTGACGCCGGCTCGTTCCCTGTCGGGGGATTCGACCAGCGGGGGCCGGCCTCCTCCCTGGGCTCAGGACGTCAGGTCGTGGTCGAGCAGGTCGTCGACGTCGTCCTCGGGCGGGGCGGCCATCGCCCACCGTCCCGTCGCCTTCGTGAACAGGTACCACCGGCCGTCACGGCTGCGTCGCAGCTGCAGACGCCCCTCGCCCGTGACCCGGTTGCCGGACACGTGGACCCGGCGGGCCGGCATGCCGGCCTCGATCAGCAGGTCGCGGGCCCGGGCCATGTCGAGCGGCGGGGGGTTCCACC
>DMTU01000263.1:475-6010 GCA_003476595.1 Acidimicrobiaceae bacterium
GCTCGGCCAGCCGCTGCTTCAGCGCGGGCGGCGCGCCGATGACGCGGCGGGCGAGGTCGGCGCGCTCGTCCAGCTCCAGGCCGGTGTCGACGGTGCCGGCGCACAGCTCCCAGGCCCGGCGGGCAGCGTCGGCCACCAGGGCCCGCAGGCCGCTGCCGTCGAAGGGCGCGTGGGCGGGCGGGTCGCTGGGCCACGCCGCGGGGCGGCTGGGGGCGTGGGCGACGAGGGGCACGAGCGGGAGCGGGAGCAGCTGCCGGCTCCAGGCCTCGGCGGCGTCGATGCCCTCCGGCGCCGGCGGTGCCGCCTCCTCGGCCTCGTCGATCGCCGGCAGCCCGCCCCGGCGCCGGCGGACCTGGTCGAGGACCTCGTCCCGACGCCGGCCCCTCAGCAGCAGGAGCACGAACGGGTCGGCGTCGAGGGCGTCGGCGAGCAGGTAGCAGGCCGCCGCGGCGTGCTCGCACGGCTCGACGTCGTCGGCGCAGGTGCACACCGTGCGCAGGTCGCGCGGCCGCGGCAGCAGGTCGACCTCGACGGCCTCGGCATCGCGCACGACGGCGGGGTCGAGCTCGCCGTCGAGCAGGGCGGCGGCGTGCGCGGCCTTGGCCGCGATGGCGTCGAGCACCGTGTCCCACTCGTCGTCGCGGAACGCCCGGATGCCGACGTGGACCTCGTGGGGCTCGTCGCGGTCGGCCTGGACCCAGGCGTTCACCCCGCCGGGCTCGATGTGGAGGTCGGCGCCCCGGTTGGCCTTGGCCCAGCGACGCCCGCGCGCCAGCCGGCCGCCGCTGCCCCCGGCGATGCCCTCGAGCGCGTCGAGCCAGGCCTGCCCCCACCACGTCGTGCCGAAGTCCCGCGCCATCAGCGCTCGAACCGCCCCAGGTCGACGCCGCCGCCGAGCTCGACGAGGTCGGCCAGCTCGTCGTCGGACAGCTCCGAGACCCAGGACTCGCCGCCGCCGACCACGGACTCGGCCAGGCCGCGCTTGGCCTCGAGCAGGGTGGCGATGCGCTCCTCGAGGGTGCCCTCGCAGATCATGCGGTGGACCTGCACGGGGCGGTCCTGGCCGATGCGCCAGGCCCGGTCGCTGGCCTGGTCCTCCACCGCCGGGTTCCACCAGCGGTCGTAGTGGACGACGTGGGTCGCCCGGGTCAGGTTGAGGCCGGTGCCGCCGGCCTGGAGGGAGATGACGAACACCATCGGCCCGCCGGCCTGGAACCGGTCGACCATGGCCTCCCGGCCGTTCACCGGGGTGCCGCCGTGGAGGAACTGCACCTCGAGGTCGAGGGCGGTGAGGTGTCGGGTGAGCAGGTGACCCATCCGGACGTACTGGGTGAACACCAGCACGGAGTCACCCTCGGACGCGATGGTCTCGACCAGGTCGGTGACCGCCTCGAGCTTGCCGGACCGGCCGCTGATGGGCGCGTCCTGGCCGAGGTACTGGGCCGGGTGGTTGCAGATCTGCTTGAGCGCGGTGAGCAGCTTGAGGACCAGGCCCCGCCGGTTGATGCCCTCGGCCTCGGCCACGTCGTCGAGCAGCTCGGTGACCACGGCCTTGTAGAGCGTGGCCTGCTCGGTGGTGAGCCCGACGAAGCGGTCGGTCTCGGTCTTGGGCGGCAGGTCGGGGGCGATCTCGGGATCGGTCTTGCGCCGCCGCAGCAGGAACGGTCGGACGAGGGCGGCCAGGCGGGCGGTGGCCTCGGCGTCGCGCTCGCGCTCGATGGGGGTGGCGACGTGCTGCTGGAAGGCGTCGAGCTTGCCCAGCAGCCCCGGGGTGGTGAAGTCGAGCAGCGCCCAGAGGTCGGACAGGCGGTTCTCGACCGGGGTGCCGGTGAGGGCGAACCGGGCGGCGGCCGGGATGGTGCGGATCTGGCGGGCCGTTCGGGACATGGGGTTCTTCACCGCCTGGGCCTCGTCGGCGACGAGCAGGTCCCACGGCTGCTCGGCGAGCACCTCGGCGTCGCGCCGCACGATGCCGTAGGTGGCGACGACGAGCTCGTCGTCGGCGAGGCCCTCGAGGCTGCGGTCGGCGCCGTGGTAGCGGCGCACGGGCACGTCGGGGCAGAAGCGGGCGGCCTCCCGCTGCCAGTTTCCGAGCAGCGAAGCCGGGCAGACGATGAGCGTGGGGCCCGACCCGCGCCGCAGCAGGTGCAGGGCGAGGACCTGGATGGTCTTGCCCAGCCCCATGTCGTCGGCGAGCACGCCGCCGAGGCCCAGCGATGCCATCTCCTGCAGCCAGGCGAGGCCGCGCTCCTGGTAGGGCCGCAGCGTGGCCACGAGGTCGGGCGGTGCGGGGTGCGCCCGGATGGTGTCGATGCTGCGCAGCCGGTCGGCGAGGTTCCGCAGCGGTGCGTCGACCTCGGCCTCGACGGTCTCCCCGCCGACGGTGACCGTGCCCGACAGCGCGGCGGACAGCACGTCGCCGGTGCTGATCGGGGTCCGCTCCGCCAGCCGGCGGAGCCGCTCGGGGTCGGCGCGCACCCACTGCCCCCGCAGGCGGACCACGGGTCGCTTGGCCTCGGCCAGCTGCAGCAGCTCGGCCTCGGTGAGGTCGCCACCGTCGACCGTGGCGTGCCAGCGCATCTCGCCGAGGGCCGACAGGTCGAGCCCGGCGCCCCCGCCGCCGCCCTCCGGGGCCGGCGTGCCGATGATGGGGCGCAGCTCGACCGGGCGAAGCACCTCGGCCGGCCACAGCACGGGCAGCCCGGCCGCCGCCAGGTCGTCGGCGACGGGGCCGAACAGCTCCTCGGCCTCGGCGTCCTCGAGCACCAGCACCTCCGGCGCGGCCTCCTGCAGGAGCCGCTCGACCGGTGGCCACACCCGCGCCGCGGCGCGCAGGGCGAGCAGCAGGTCGGTCTCCACGTCGGTGCCGAAGCGGGCGACGACCGCGGCGGGTGCCTGCCACAGCTCGGCGGCGTCGAGCACCAGGCTCGGGTCCAGCCGGCTCTGCACCTGGAGCACGCAGCGGACCGGCTCGTCCGGCCCGTCGGGGAGGGCGATGCGCAGGCCCGGGGCGGTGTCGCTGGCGGTGCCGGCCACCGTGGACTGCAGCCAGGACTCCGCCCCGGTGACGTCCGTGGCATGGGGGGCGGCGAAGGCCTCGAACCCGACCGTGGCGGCCGCGGCCGCGGTGCGCACGAAGGAGTCCGCCACCGCATCCAGGAAGCCGGCGGTGGCCACGTTGGGTGACGTGAGGCGCGGCGGTGCGTCGTCGACCGCGACCGGGGTGGCGTGCGCCGCCGGGGGGNNGCGGTGGCCACGTTGGGCGACGTGAGGCGCGGCGGTGCGTCGGCGACCTCGACCGGGGTGGCGTGGGCGGCCGGGGGGAGGGCGTCGGCCAGCTGGTCCACCCGCGTCCGGTCGGCGACGTCGAGGGGGCCGAGGCGCCACATGTCCGCCCCGTCGCCGGCGACGGCAGGGAGCAGCCGGCCCCGGCTCACCGCGTCGAGGGCGAGGCGGGTGGCCACCGACCACGCCCGCACGGAGGGGCGCACCTCGGCCGCAGCGGGCAGCGCGGCCAGCGTGGCGACGGCGTCGCCGACGGCCACGAGGTCGGCCGGGACGGT
Organism: Acidimicrobiaceae bacterium; assembly: GCA_003476595.1. Classification (GTDB taxonomy): domain Bacteria; phylum Actinomycetota; class Acidimicrobiia; order Acidimicrobiales; family Salinilacustritrichaceae; genus Salinilacustrithrix. The sequence goes on from DMTU01000263.1 coordinate 4,039, forward strand.
GCGGGGACCGTCGGCGAGCACGACGGTGACCTCGCCCGTCCGCTCGATCGCGTCGTCGCTGTCTGCCGGGTCGAGGTCCCACAGGGCGAGCGCGCCGTCACGGCCGTGGAGGCCGGCCACGAAGGTGGCTTCGGTCGTCGGCGCGAGACGCATCCGGTCGACGGTAGCGACGGGTGGTGACAGCGCGGCCACACTCGTGGTCGTGGATCACATCCTGACGGTGCCCCAGGGCACGTTCACCCTCGAGCGAGCCCACCACGACCCGGGCGAGCCGCTCCGGGCGTGGGACGCCGCCGACGAGCTCGCGCTCGCCCACCTCGCCGAGGTCGGGGCCGCCGGCGACCGGTGGCTCGTGGTCGACGACGCGCACGGGGCGCTGGCCACGGCGCTGGCCGCGCACCACCCGACGTCCTGGACGGACTCGGTCGTCACCATGGCCGCGACCCGGGCCAACCTCGAGCGCAACGGCCTCGAGCCGTCGACCGTCACCTTGGCGCCGAGCACCTCGGATCCCGTCGGACCGGTCGACGTCGTCGTGGTGAAGGTGCCGCGCACGCTCGCGGTGCTCGAGGACGAGCTCCACCGCCTCCGCCCGCTCCTGCACGCCGGGTCCGTCGTCGTCGGCGCCGGCATGACCAAGTCGGTGCACCGGTCCACCATCGCCGCCTTCGAAGGGGCGATCGGCCCCACGCCCACCTCACGGGCGCGCAAGAAGGCTCGCCTCCTCCTCGCATCGGTGGACCCGGCGCTCGAGCCCGGTCCCGGCCCGGCCCCGCTGCGGTGGGCGACGCCGGAGGGCCTCGAGGTCACCGGTCTGCCCGGCGTGTTCTCCGCCAGCGGCATGGACCCCGGGACGCGGCTGCTCCTGGCCCACCTCCCCGATCCCGAGCCGGGCGCGGTCGCCGTCGACCTCGGGTGCGGCACGGGCGTCGTCGCCGCCACCGTCGCGCACAGCCACCCCGACGTGGCGCTGGTGTGCTGCGACGACTCGTTCCGCGCCGTGGCTGCCGCCCGCCAGACGGTGGGTGCCGTGGCCTCGGACGCGACCTTCCACGTCACCGACGTGCTCGACGGCGTGGCGGACGCGTCGGCCGACATCGTGCTGTGCAACCCGCCGTTCCACGCCGGCGGTGCCCGCACGACCTCCGTTGCCTACCGGATGTTCGCCGGGGCCCAACGGGTCCTCCGGCCCGGGGGCACCCTGACCGTGGTGGCCAACCGCCACCTCGGCCACCACGTCGCGCTGCGTCGCTGGTTCGACGACGTCACCGTCGTCGGCTCCGATCCCCGCTTCGTGGTGCTGCGAGGCCGCCGGCGCTGATCGTCAGGCGTCGGGGGTGGCGTGGTCGGCGAGCCCGCCGAGCGCGCCCTGGACCCAGCGCTCCTGCTCGAGGCGTCGGCGGCGTCCGCGCAGGCGCTGCCGCCAGGGCGCGGGCCCGACGGGCTCGAGCACGATGTCGACCTTGGTGCCCGTCGAGCTGGGACGGGTGCGGAACCAGACGCGGTCCTTGGCGTCGATCTGGACGCCGAAGGTGTGGGTCGGCCCGCGGACGATCACCACGCCCTCGTTGTGGTCGGTTCGACCGTTGTGCTGGCGGCGGAAGAGGTAGCGGTCGTCGCCCTTGGCGATGACGGGCTCGAGCACCTCGGGCATCCACGACGGCCAGCTGGTCACGTCGGTCACGACGGCGTAGACGTCGGCCACCGGCGCGGCGACCACCCCGGTGGCACGGGGAAGGTCGGTCCGCTCGAAGGGAGGGCGCTGGCTCACCGGGCGCCGGCCCGGGGCTCGGTCGCCGCCTGCCTGGCCTGCGGCGCGACCGACTGCTCGGCGACCAGGTCGGTGAGGTCGGCGAAGCGGGCGAGGACGACGCCCTCGAGGTCGGCCGTGCCGTCGCGTCGGAAGGTCTCGTTGACCGCGGCCATCACGGTGAGTCCGATGCCGGCCAGCAGGAGCGGCCGCACGTCGGTG
>DMTU01000263.1:6067-9091 GCA_003476595.1 Acidimicrobiaceae bacterium
GGCCGCACGTCGGTGGCGGGGTCGACGCCGAGCCGCTCGGCCACCGCACGGGTGAGGGCCTCCTCCCAGCGGGGCACCAGCGCGGTGCGCTGGTACTCGCCGAGGCTGGAGGTCGAGCCGGAGATCCGGGCCCGCCGCAGGCTGAGCTCGGCGGTCGCCGCGGCCTGGCGGGCCAGCACGAGCACGCCGGCCCGGATGGCGGCCAGCGGGGGCTCCTCCGGGGGCTGGGAGGTGATGACGTCGTGCAGCAGGGCGAGCTGGTCGTCCTGGCCGTCGTAGAGGACGGCCTCCTTGGTGCCGAAGTACCGGTAGAAGGTGCGGGGCGACACCACGGCCGCGTCGGCGATCTCCTCGACCGTGACCTCGTCGAAGCCCCGCTCCTCGAACAGCGACAGCGCGATCTTCACGAGGCGCTCGCGCGTGCGCGCCTTCTTCTGCTCCCGGAGCCCGCCGTCCATGCGGCGACGCTAGGAGGTCAACTGGCACGCCTGCCAGTTGGCAGACGTGCCACGTTCAATCGAGCAGGCGGGGCGGGAAGCCGCCCCGGCTGACCGGACCCCAGTCCTCGATCGTGATGCGCAGCAGGACCTTGCCCTGACGCTGCATCGCCGTCCGGTACTCGTCCCAGTCCGGGTGCTCGCCGCTGATGCTGCGGTAGTAGTCGCACAGCGGCTCGAGCGCCTCGGGCAGGTCGAGCACCTCGCCGCGCCCGTGGACCTGCACCCACTCGTCGCCGAAGTCGTCGGACAGGAACAGCACGGTGGCCCGGTGGTCGCGCCGCAGGTTGGCGGTCTTGGCCCGATCGGGGTAGCTGGAGACGACGATGCGTCCCTCGGCGTCGACGCCGCCGGTGACCGGGCTGAGCTGGACCCGCCCGTCCTGGCGGGTGGTGCCGAGGATCAGGTGGTGCCGGGGCCGGACGAAGTCGAGCAGCTCCTCCCGCCCGACGGCGGTGTCGCGGGCGGCGGTGGGCACGGCTCAGCGCACCGCGAGGAGGTCGACCACGAAGACGAGCGTCTCGTTGGGGCCGATGACCCCGCCGGCGCCCTGCTTGCCGTAGGCCTTGTCCGGCGGCAGCACGAGGCGGCGGCGACCGCCGACCTTCATGCCCTGCACGCCCTCGTCCCAGCCGCTGATGACCATGCCGGCACCGAGCCGGAACGAGAACGGCTCGCCCCGATCCCACGAGGCATCGAACTGCTGGCGGGTCTTCCAGGACACCCCGACGTAGTGGACGTCGACGGTGTCGCCGCTGGCGGCGGTGGGCCCGTCGCCCTCCTCGAGGTCCTCGATCATCAGCTTGATGGGTGGGATCTCGCCCGGAGGCACGTAGACATGGGGCTTCTCGGAGTCGGCCATCCCCCGAGGCTAGGACCTCGGACGGCGCCGACGATCCCACACTTCTGTCACCGGACTCGACAACATCCAGCAGGGATCCGCGCTTTTCCGCTGATCACCGCCGAGACTGGACATCGGGCCCAACCCTTGGAGGACAACACCCATGAACAAGTCAGAGCTCATCGAGAAGCTGGCCGCCGACACGGAGCTGCCGAAGTCGCAGGTCTCCGCCGTCGTCTCGGCCTTCGAGGACACCATCGTCGCCGAGGTGAAGTCGGGGAACAAGGTCTCCCTGCCCGGCTTCCTCACCTTCGAAAAGGGGCACCGCGCCGCGCGCACGGGCAAGAACCCCCAGACCGGCGAGCCGCTGCAGATCGCGGCGGCCGACGTGCCCAAGGTGAAGGTCGGCAAGAGCTTCAAGGACGCCGTCAACTCCTGACGCCCGCTGCGAAGCGAACGCACGATCGCTCCGGCGCCGGCTCCTGCCGGCGCCGGTGGCGCGTCCGGGGACGTGAGCGGACGCCTCAGACCCGGCGGGCGTCCTCGACCAGGTTGATCTCGTAGAGGACCTGGTCGAGCAGGTCGGCCGCCTCGATGCCGGCGAAGCGGGCCGGCGTGTCCGGCGTGACCGTTGAGGGCAGCGGCGCCAGGATCGTCCAGGGCGTCGGGTGGCAGAACTGGACCACGGAGTAGCGCTCGCCGTCGTGCTCGGGGTCGGCCACGACCCGGTGCCAGCCCGACGGGATGATCCCGTTCGACATCCGCTCGAGCATGATCCCGGTGTTGAGGATCACGTGGCCCTCCGGTGGTGCGGCGTCCACCCAGACGGCGGCGGTGTCGTCGGTGGCCGCCTTGGTCCGCACCTGCAGGCCCGCCGTCGTGGCTCGGGGCAGCACGGTGGTGAGGTTGATGTCGGCGTGGGCACCGGCCCACTCGTGGGGAGCCTCGGGCGCCGACGACATCGGTGGGTAGCGGATGGCCCGGTTGAGGACGGGGCCGTCCTTCAGCAGGTCCTCGAACAGCGCCTCGTGGGCGCCGAGGCCGAGGGCGATGATCCGCAGGAACCGGCGCTGGGTGTCGAAGACCCGGTCGTGGAACTCGGTGAGCACCTCGGTGATCCCGGGGACGTCGGCCTCGGGCAGCACCGGGTCGTGGAAGCGGTGCGGGTACTTGCGCCGCATCGGATGCCCCTCGGGGACGGTGGGCCCCCAGTTGAGCATCTCCTTCCAGTCCGGCACCTCGGAGGTGGCGGCGGTCTCGACCAGCAGGCCGGTGTAGCCGGCCTGGCCGTGGGTGCCGGGCGCGATCCAGGCGTCCTTGCGCGCCTGCTCCAGCTCGAAGAACTGCCGGAGCATGCCGTAGGCGTCGTCGAGCATGGTCTCGGACAGGTCGGTGGCGGTGTAGACGAAGCCGGTCGCCAGGCTGCGCATCACCCCGTCGACCACCGCCCGGCGCTGGGTGGCGTCGCCCCGCTCGAAGGCCAGCAGGTCCACGTCCAGGATCTCGTCGGTCACCTGCCCGACCGTACTGGTGTTACCGGCAGGAACACCCGGACGTGGCGGCGAACACCGCAACATGGAGCTGTCGCCCCCCGCCGGACCCGTCGCGTCCGCGCATGCCCGGCGCTGGCTCCTGCGCGCCGCGGTGGTGATCGGCATCGCCGGTCTCGTGGCCGCGGCGATGACC
>DMTU01000263.1:9231-9507 GCA_003476595.1 Acidimicrobiaceae bacterium
CGGGGTCCTCGACCGCTTCACCGACCAGGACGAGCTGCAGGCGACCATCGACCGGGCCGGTGTGTGGGGCCCGCTGCTCTTCCTCGGGCTGATGGTGGGGCTCGTCCCGCTGAACGTGCCCGGCCTGCTGTTCGTCGTGCCGGCCACCACGCTGTTCGGCACCGCCGGCGGCGTCGTGCTGTCCCTGATCGGCGGCTTCCTGGCCAGCACCATCGGCATCGTGGGGGCCCGGCGGCTGGGTCGGGACGCCTTCCTCGCCCGCCTCCCGCCCCGGCT
>DMTU01000263.1:9887-10186 GCA_003476595.1 Acidimicrobiaceae bacterium
ACTGGCAGTCGTGGTGTCGCGGCTGCGGCGGTAGACCGGGAGCCGTGCGCTCCCAGGACCTCCACGTCGAGACCTACGGCACCCCCTCCGGTCGCCCGCTGCTCGCCATCCACGGCATCACCGGGTTCGGTGCCCGCTTCGAGCGGCTGGCCGGCCTGGTCGACCGCCCCCGGTGGATCTGCCCGGACCTGCGGGGGCACGGGCGCTCGCCGACGACGCCGCCGTGGCGCACCGAGGACCACGTCGCCGACCTGCTGACGACCCTCGACGCCTTCGACGTCGACGAGGTCGACGTGGTC
>DMTU01000263.1:10281-11861 GCA_003476595.1 Acidimicrobiaceae bacterium
GCCCTCGCCCCCGAGCGCGTCGGGCGCCTGGTGCTGCTCGACCCGGCGACGCTGCTCGACCCGGCCGACGCCGAGACCGGCGCCCTCGGCTACGCCCGGGACCCGGGCTGGGCCACCGAGGACGAGGCCCGGGCCGAGATCGCCACCTGGTTCCCGAACGAGGGCGCCCAGCCCGACCTGGCGCCCGAGATCGACCGCAACCTCGTCCAGGACGACGACGGTCGTTGGCGCATGGGCTTCTCTCCGGTGGTGGTCGTCGCGGCCTACAGCGAGGTGTGCCGCCCGCTGCCGGCGCTGCCGAAGCGCGACGTGCTGCTCGTCCAGGCCGACCCGGCCGAGACGACCGTGAACCCGGCGCTGCGGAGCGCCCTCGAGCAGGCCTTCGGCTCCCGGCTGCGGCGGGAGGTCGTCGCCGGCGCCACCCACGTGCTGTTCCGCACGGAGCTCGAGGGCACGGCCCGCCCCATGCGCCCGTTCCTCACCGTCTGACCGCCTCGGAGCCTCGCCCCTCCCGTTCTGGCAGTGCGGGTGTCGCGCGTCAGCGCCCGAACATGCGCAGGAAGGTGTCCTTGTCGGCGGGCTGGAACACCATGTTGAACCGGCGGACCTCCTCCATCGGGGCCGACGGCTCCGGGGAGTACAGGTGGCCGGGGAAGAGGGTGGCGTCGTCGGGAACCTTGGCCAGCTTCTGGGTGAGCGACTCGTAGAGCTGGCCGGCATCGCCGCCGGGCAGGTCGGTGCGCCCGCAGCCCTCGAGGAACAGGGTGTCGCCGGCGACCAGGCGGTTGTCGACGAGGAAGCACTGGCTGCCCGGGGTGTGACCGGGCGTGTGGATGAGCTCGATGGGGATCTCGCCGACCATCACGGTGTCGCCCGAGACGTGGGTGACCAGGTCGGTGTCGCTGGCGCCGGTGACCCGCTGCACCCAGGGCTTCTCCTCCTCCTGGATGTGGATCGGCACCGGGGCGATGGCGAGCAGGTCGGCGACGCCCTGGATGGAGTGGCCCATCATGTCCCCGCCCACGTGGTCCGGGTGGTAGTGGGTGGCGAGGGCGCCCGCGAGGCGCATGCCGTCCTCGGCGAGCACGTCGATGAGTCCCTGCACGTCGTAGGCCGGGTCGATGGCGACGGCCTCGCCCGTCTCCCGGTCGCCGACCAGGTAGACGAAGTTCACCATCTGGCGGGCGATCATGTCGCTCTGGGCGAAGTCGCGCCCGGCGAGGAGCTGGCGGAAGTAGAGGCGGTCCGTCGACATGGCGTCGCAGCCTACGGTGGGCCGATGAAGGTCTTCCTCCACGGGGTGCCCGAGACCGCCGCCATCTGGGACGACGTGCGCGCCGCGGTCGACGACGAATCGGTGGCACTGGCCCTCCCCGGCTTCGGCTGCGACCGCCCCGACGGGTTCGAGGCGACCAAGGACGGCTACGTCGCCTGGGTCGTCGACGCCCTGGAGGACATCGGCGAGCCCATCGACCTCGTCGGCCACGACTGGGGCGCCGGCCTCACCTACCGCATCGCCGACGCCCACGGTCACCTCCTGCGCTCCTGGGTCGCCGACGTCGGCAACATCGCCCACCCCC
>DMTU01000263.1:11992-13017 GCA_003476595.1 Acidimicrobiaceae bacterium
GTCGGCAACATCGCCCACCCCCACTACGTGTGGCACGACTTCGCCCAGATCTGGCAGCGGCCCGGCGACGGTGAGGCGTTCTTCGCAGCCCAGCGCGCCACCGCGGTCGAGGACCTGGCGGCGGGGTACGAGGCGATGGGCATCCCGACCGCCGGTGCCCGCGAGATGGCGGCGGCCGGCGACGAGGTGATGGCCGACAGCATCCTCGGGCTGTACCGCTCGGCGGTGCCGAACCCCCACGCGGACTGGGGTCCGTGGTCGCCGACCGTGGCGCCGGGCATGGTGCTGCACGTCGCCGGGGACCCCTTCGGTGACGAGCGCATGGCCCGCGACGTGGCCGACCAGCTCGGCGCGTGCGTGGGGGTGCTCGAGGGCTCGGGCCACTTCTGGCCCTACGAGGCCCCCGATGCCGGCGCCGCCCTGCTCGAGGAGTTCTGGGCCGGCCTCGGCTGAGGCCCGGTCAGGAGCCCCAGAAGTTCTGAGTCACCCAGAGCTGGCCGCCGCCGTCGGTGAGGCAGCCGACGGTGACGTGGCTGTAGGCGGTGGACTCGATGTTGGCCCGGTGGCCGGGGGAGTTCATGAACGCCTGGAACAACGAGCCCTGCTCGTAGCCGCGGCCCACGTTCTCGCCGGCCGTGCGGTAGTCGCGGTGACGCACGATCTGGTCGCCGTAGTTCGGGTTGTGGCGCAGCGTCTGGCTGCCGGACATCTCGTCGGACCAGTCGAGGGCGATGTACTGGATGCCGGTGTCGAAGGTCAGCGCCGACCGGCCGGCGTTGGCCCGGGCCGCGTTGATCTGGCTGTACATGTACTGCTCGCACCCCGTGTTCCGTGTGCCGTTGCGCACCCCGGACGGAGGCGGCGGGGGCGGCGCGGTCGTGGGCGGCGGGGGAGGAGGTGGTGGCGCCGTCGTCGGCGGTGGGGCCGGCTGGGTGGTGGGGGCGGCGGTGGTCGGCGGCACCGTCGTGGTCGTGGTGGTGGTCGTTGTCGTCGACGTCGTGGTCGTCGTGCTGGTGGTCGTCGTG
>DMTU01000263.1:13210-18829 GCA_003476595.1 Acidimicrobiaceae bacterium
TCGTGGTGGTGCTCGTGGTCGCCGCGGCGACCTCGCCGTCGTCGGCGTCGTCTTCGGACCCGAGCGCGTCACGCTCGTCGGCGTCGCCCTGCCCGGTGCGCTGCTCGGCGTCGGAGGCCACGTCGGTGTCGGAGGACCCGCACGCCCCGAGGAGGAGGACGAGCGCGGCGACGAGCGCGACGAGCCCTCGGGTCGACCTCGCTCCGTTCTCCATGCCTTCGTTGTCGGCACGAACCCCCATCGACCTGAGCACCACCGTCACCCGGAGCCGAACGTCCGGTACCAGGATCGCCACGTCGCCTTGAAGCCGCCGTCGAAGCGGGCGAACGCTGCCCGCAGCGCCGCGGCCGGCCAGTCGGGCGGTTCGAGCTCGGGGGGCAGGGCCGGATCGGCGACGAGGTGGCGCACGACGGCGGCGTCGACGTGGAACGTCTCGGCCAGCGCGTCGGCATCGCGCGCGTCGAGCGAGGGCTGCGAGCGCGCCATGTCGGCGAGCAGGTGACGGGCGGTGGAGGCCCAGCCGTCGGGATCGAAGGCGGCCACGAAGGCTGCCGGGTCGTCGGGCCGCGCCCCGCGGAGGGCGAGGCACTGCGCGTCGACGATGGCGCGCTCGGCGGGTGAGCGGCGGGCATCGAGGTTGTCCGGCCGGGCCCAGCACCCCTCGCGCACCTCGGCCAGGCGGAGGCGGCGAGCGGCCGCCCGGAGGCGGGCCCGCTCGGCGGCCGGCCGGCGACCGTCGGGCACCACGGCCAGCTCCCAGGTGCCGTCCCACGGACGGGTCGTGGCATCGCGCGCCGCCTGCTGGCGGGCGTGGCGGTCCAGCAGCGGGCCGGCGAGGCGGTACCCCGCGCCGTCGGCGACCACGTCCCCGGCGGCGGCCATGCGAGACAGGGCGGTGCGGGTGGCGCCCTCGGACAGGCCGAACAGCTCCCCGGAGCGGACCAGGGCCAGCGTGGGCAGTCGGGGCGGGTCGACCCCCAGCAGGGTGGACGCGATCACCGAGCGGGCGGTGAGCGGGCGGGCCTCGATGTCACGCTTGTCAGACACGCGCAGCGGAACTGTAAGATGGGGCAATGGCCGTGACCGATCGTGACGCAGGCATCCGGACCAGCATGGTCCCCCCGCCCGAGGTGCTGCCGGACGTCTTGCCCACCGACCGTCTGGGCCCCGCCGGCAAGCCGATCCGGGAGATCCGCGACGGCCTCCGCCAGATCGACGACGTGCGCAACGTCGGCTCGGTGCTGCTCACCTGGGGCCACGCAGCGCTCACCATCGCCGTCGCCCTGTACCTCGACCACCCGGTGGCCTGGGCGGTGTCGTTCGTGCTCATGGGCGCGGTGCACGCCCGCATGGCGATCCTCATGCACGAGGCCGCCCACAAGCTGCTCTTCACGAACAAGCGGGTGAACGACGCCGCCGGCCGCTGGCTCGCCGCCTACCCCGCCTTCGTGCCGATGGAGCTGTACCGCCGCAGCCACTTCGCCCACCACCGGGAGGAGTTCGGCCCCGAGGAGCCCGACCTCAACCTGTACCAGGGCTACCCGATCACCCGGGCGTCGCTGAAGCGCAAGCTCTGGCGCGACCTGCGGGGGACCTCGGGCTGGAAGAGCCTGAAGGTGCTGCTGCAGGCGGTGCGCAAGGAGCAGGGCTTCGGCATCGCCCGCAAGATCCTCGTCGCCCAGGTCGTGCTCGCCGCCGTCCTCACCACGTGGGGCGTGCTGGCAGCCGGCGCCGTCGGTGCCCTCACCTACCCGGTGCTGTGGCTCGGCTCGTGGCTCACCGTGTGGCGGGTCGTGAACCGGCTCCGCTCCATCGCCGAGCACGGCGGCATGCAGGCCTCCGCCGACCGCCGCCAGACCACGCACCACGTGCGCCAGAACCTGTTGGCCCGCTTCTGGATCGCCCCGTTCAACACCGGCTGGCACCTCGCCCACCACGTCGACATGGGCGTCCCGTTCCGCAACCTGCCGAAGCTGCACGAGGAGCTGGTCTCCGCCGGCTGGGTCACCGACGGCTACGTGTACCCGACCTACCGCGCCCTCTGGCGCGACCTGTCCAGCCGCCCGGAGTCGCCTTCTCGACGCGATCGGGCCCACCTGCCGGGCCCTCGGGCGTCGAGTTCGACCTAGGGTCCGGGCCATGCCTGCCGCATCCGATCGAGACACCCTCGTCGCCGCCCTCGTCGAGCAGTTCGACGCGCTGATCGAGCTCGGCCGACAGCTCGACGACGTCCAGTGGGACACCGCCAGCGAGTGCCCCGGCTGGACGGTGAAGGACCTCTACAGCCACGTGATCGGCACCGAGCTCATGCTGCTCGGCCGTCCCGACGAGGCCATCGACCTCGGGGACGCGCCGCACCTGCACAACGAGATCGGCGAGTTCAACGAGGTCGCCATCGCCCACCGCCGGAACCGCTCCGGCGCCGAGGTGCTCGCCGAGCTCGAGGCCGTGGCCGCCGAGCGAACCGCGGCGCTGGACGCCATGACCCAGGCCGACTTCGACGCCGAGTCCTTCACGCCGGCCGGCAAGGACACGTACGGGCGCTTCATGCAGATCCGCGTCTTCGACTGCTGGATCCACGAGCAGGACGCCCGCGAGGCACTCGACCTGCCCGGCCACAGCAGCGGGCACGCCGTCGACGTCAGCCTCGACGAGCACACCGGGGCCGTCGGCTTCGTCATCGGCAAGAAGGCTGGTGCCACCGAGGGGCAGTCGGTGCGGCTCCGGCTCACGGGCGACACCGAGCGCACGATCGATGTCCGGGTGGACGGGCGAGCCGCGGTCGTCGACGACCTCGAAGACCCGACGACCACCATCACGATCCCCACGCTGCTGTGGTTCCGCTACGCCGCCGGCCGCCGCCCGGGCGATGCGTCCCACCCCGACGTCACCATCGAGGGCGACCAGGACCTCGGCACGCGGGTGCTGGCCAACGCCGCCTACACCATCTGAGCCGGATCGCGCCCCGGATGCGTTCTGGCTGCGGCCACGGAACGCGTTCCGCAGTCGCTGCCAGAACTCGTCGTGCTGGCAGACTCCCGCCGTGACGCTGGAGACCCCCGACGAGCGCTGGGACGCCGCCCTCGACGCCGTCGGCGCCGTGGCCGGCAACCGGGCCGCGGCCTACGCCGACCTGGTCGAGCGCCACCGTGCCCCGGGCCGCCACCACCACGTGCTCGACCACACCTCCGGGGTCGTCGACGCCGTGCTCGCCATCCACGGCAACGGCGACGACTGGGCCACCACCGTGCTCGCCGCCTGGTACCACGACGCCATCTACGACCCGACCGCCCCCGCCGGCGCCAACGAGGGCTCCTCCGCGGTGCTCGCCCGCCGGGCGCTCGAGTCGATGGGCGCGTCGCTCACGGCCGTCGGTGAGGTCTGCCGGCTGATCTGCCTCACCGCCGACCACGACCCCCTGCCGGGGGACCGCAACGGGGCCCTGCTCTGCGACGCCGACCTCGCCGTCCTGGCCAGCGACGAGGACGGCTACGTCGCCTACGCGACCGCGGTGCGCCGGGAGTACGCGCACGTCGACGACGACGCGTGGCGCGCCGGGCGTCGTGCCGTGCTGCGCGCCTTCCTCGATCGGCCCCGGATCTTCCGCACCATCGTCGGCCGGGAGCGATGGGAAGCGCGGGCCCGCATCAACATCTCCTCCGAGCTCGCTTCGCTGGGCTGAGCTCGCGCGCCGGTCAGCGCTTGCGGAGCCCGGCGGCCCGAAGCCGGCGGACCAGGACCCGCGCGTCGACCGCCTCGGCCCCGAGCGCGATCGCCTCGTCACGGATGTGGGCCGGCACGTCGTAGTGGTCGCCTTGGAACGCCCGGCGGGGGATGCCCAGCCGGGCCGCGAAGTCGTGCAGCTCGTCGTAGGACTCGTCCGACACCAGGTGGGCCCACCGGTGTCCACGCCACGGCCAGATCGCCTGGTCGACCAGGATCACGGCAGCACGCGGATCAGGCCAGCACGGCGCGCACGTCAGGCGGGCTCGTCGGGCTCGAAGTCGGGATCGGCGGGGTGGTGCAGGCCGCGCAGCTGGCGCCGGCGGGCCGCCTCCTCGGCGAGGGACACCACCTCCCGCAGGGGACGGCCCGTGCGCTTGGCGACCTCAGCGGCGTCGTCGTGCTCGACCTTCGTGCGGGCCGGGGTCACCTTGATGCGCACGGGATGGCCGTCGACGTCGACGGAGTCGAAGCTGCGCGTGGCCGGCCAGCGGTCGACGGGGCGGGAGCGCACGCCGAGCGAGCCCGTCTCGGTGGTGAGCACGGTGGCGAGCGTGGGCACCAGCGCCTGGTCGGCGAGCACGGTCACCACGTGGCCGGGTCGGCCCTTCTTCATCACGATGGGGGTGATCCAGGCGTCGGCGGCGCCGGCGCCCATGAGCCGCTCGACGGCGTGGGCCAGCTGCTCGCCGGTGGCATCGTCGACGTTCACCGCCAGCTCGAGCAGCGGCTGGCCGTCGCCGACGCCGGCCACCTCCCCGGCGACGGGTTCCCCGAGCACGAGCTGCACGGCGTTGACCCGGTCGTTCAGCTCGCGCGTGCCGGCGCCGTACCCCGAGCCCGTGATGGTCATGGCCGGCATGGGGCCCCATCCGATGACCAGCGTGCGCAGCAGCGCGGCGCCGGTGGGGGTGGTGAGCTCCATCGGGACGTCGACGTGGGCGACCGGCGCCCCGCGGAGCAGCTCGACGACCGCCGGCGCCGGCACCGGGATGGTGCCGTGCGCCGATCGGGTGGCGCCCACGCCGGTGGCCACCGGGCCGGCGAACACGAGGTCGACGCCGAGCACCTCCAGGGCGGCGCACGTGCCGACCACGTCGACGATGGCGTCGTGGCCGCCGACCTCGTGGAGGTGGACGTCCTCCGGTCGCTCGCCGTGCAGACGGCCCTCCACCTGCGCCAGGTGCACGAAGGTCTGGACCGCCCGCAGGCGCACCCGCTCGGGCAGGTCGGCCGCCTCGACCAGGCTGACGACGTCCTTCGCCGTGCGCGAGTGGGCGTCGTCGTCCACCTCGACCATGACGTGGGTGGCGGCCAGCCCGCCGCGGAGCACCGGCTCCACCCGCAGCGACCAGCCCGGCAGATCGACGGTGTCCAGCATCGCCCGCACCTCGTGCACGTCGGCGCCGGCGTCGAGGCAGGCCCCGAGGGCCATGTCGCCGGCGATCCCCGAGAAGGGGTGGAACCAGGCGATGCGGTCGGCCGGCCCGGCCCACGCCGGGCGTTCGGCCGTGGGCGGCGCGCTCCAGTCGGGGCCGCTCACGTCGAGACGGTGCGGCGATCGAGCGTGCCGAGCAGGCGCAGGGCCGCGCAGGCCGCGCCGTAGCCGTTGTCGATGCCGACGACAGTGACGCCGGCGGCGCAGGACGACAGCATGGCGAGCAGCGCGGTGACGCCTTCGAAGGAGGAGCCGTAGCCGACCGAGGTGGGCACGGCCACGACCGGGGCGCCGGTGATGCCGCCGACCAGGGAGGCCAGCGCGCCCTCCATGCCGGCGACCACGACGACGACGTCGGCCTCGGCGACGTCGTCGACCGAGCCGAGCAGGCGGTGCACGCCGGCGACCCCCACGTCGTTGAGCCGCTGGGCGGCCACGCCGTGGGCGGCGAGCACGGC
>DMTU01000288.1:0-4917 GCA_003476595.1 Acidimicrobiaceae bacterium
CGGTGACCGCTTCGATGTGGTCGATGTCGCAGTAGTCGGCGGGCCGGTCACAGCCGCGTGCGGTGCAGTGGCGGTCGCGGACCTGGATGGCCCGGCGGAGCTTGCCGGTGAAGAACCGGTGCCGTTCGTTGTACGCGATCGGGACCTGCCCGGGCCCGTACACGTAGCGCTCCAGATCCGGATCGGACTCGAGGATCCGGGCCAGCTGGCGGGCCGTGATCGGTGTTTCGTTCCACAGCTCGGCCAGACCACCAGCGAGGGCGTCCAGGCCGGCGACCACGACCACGAGCGGTCGGAGCCGGGCCGCCGCGGAGGGGTTCGCGACGTGGGCCCGTTGGGCCATGACCACCAGCGCATCGGCCCGGCGCTGGGCCGGGGTGCGGGCCAGCTCACTGGACAGCGGCTCGCGACCCAGCTTCTGCTTGGCCTGGGTCCAGTCGGCTTTGAACAGCTCTTCGACGATGCCGTCGAACACGGTCTTGAACGCCGCGCCACCGATCGCGTCCAGGACCGCGTCGATCACGACGGCGCCTTGGAAGGTGGCGGACACGTGCGCGTCGCGGTCCCGTTCGATCCGATCCGGCTCCCCCGAGTCGGGGTCGACCTGCAGACGCCACTTGGCCAGGACCTTGCGCAGGCCCCGCATGTCCAGATCCACCGCCTGCTGGGCCAGCCAGCCCTCCCACTCCCCGAACGCCTCCCGGGTGTCGTCGGTGCGAACCTTCGCGATCGCGCCGGCATGCTCGGACCCCAGGTCCCCGGCCGCCCACCGCGCGGACGTGCCGGGCATGTCGATGAGGACCCGGCCCAGCTTCAACGACGTCGCCGCCGCTGCATCACCCATCCGCAACCGGTCCCGGCACCACTGCTTCGCCGTCCGATAGCCGAGCGGCACGTGATCGCCCCGGGCCTCGAACGAGCGCAGCAACCGGTGGAACTCGAAGTCCAACCGGCGCAGACACCGGGTCAGCTCCTCCAACAGCTCACCCAGGCCATCCGCCGTGGGCACCTCGGACACATCGATGCCAGCCACGAGATCGATCGCCTCATGCAACCGGGCCGTCGCATCCCCCACTGCCATGACCCCATCCTCGCGAGCGAACACACGTTCGTGCAAGGAAACCGTACGTTTTGGACACCGAAATCTGGATGTGTGCGACGACGCGATCGTCCTGAACCGACTCACGAGCGCCGCGACACCACGACTGCCAGTTTCCGGAGGACGCTCCGTCAGCGTGGCTTGCGCAGGTCGTAGATCACGAAGATCGGGACCCGGAACAGATCCTCGTTGTCGGGCACCCGGGCCAGCTGCTCCTGGTTCGGCAGCGGCTCGTGCAGGCGGCGCAGCTCGAAGCCGGCGTCGAGGAACGTGTTGAGCGTGCTGCTCAGCATGCGGTGGTGGTTGGTGATGCGGTGTCCCGAGGGGAACGGGATGTCTCGCGGACCCTCCTCCGCGTAGTGGTCCAGCACGTAGTGGACCTTGCTGCGGTCGGGACGCCGGACCCAGGGGTCCTCGGTCTTCGTGGCGGTGGCCATCGGGGCCAGGTTGCAGACCACGAACCGACCGCCGGGCACCAGGACCCGGAACGCCTCGCGGACGGCCGCGGCCTCGTCGGGCACGTCGACCAGCGAGATGTAGGAGACGGCGAGGTCGAAGGACGCGCCGGGCACGCCGGCGAGGGACTGAAGGTCCCCGAGCTCGTAGCGCTCGGAGGGACCGGCGACGGCGCGGGCGTGCTCGACAAACGCCGGCTGCAGGTCGACCCCGAGCGTCCGGGCGCCACGGGCGGCCAGCATCCGGCAGAACCGTCCCTCGCCACAGCCGAGGTCGATCACCGACCGCGCTGACACATCACCGATGACCTCGAGCATCCAGTCGTCCAGCACGCCCTCACGGGCCCGGTCACGGCCGGCCGCCATCCGTGCGATCCACTCGGGAGCGAACGCCGCCCACTCCCCGGACAGATCCGGCCCGGACACGCCGCCACCATAGGCAGGTGGGAGATTCCTGTCGTCAGAGCTTCGGCAGCACCTGCGGCCGGCCGACGAGCTCGGCGAGCGGGTCACCTCGCTCCTCGAGGCGGGCCAGCGCCGTGCACACGGTCCAGCGATCGGAGGTGAGGGTGGGGTCGTCGAGCTCGTCCCACGTGATGGGCATCGACACCGGCGCGCCCGGCGCCGGTCGCACGCTGAAGGGGGCGACCAGCGTCTTGTTGACGGCGTTCTGGGTGTAGTCGAGCCGGGCGAGGCCGCCGCGGTCCTCCTTCTGCCACTTCCAGCTCACCAGCTCGGGCACCGTCCGCCCGATCGCCTTGGACAGGGTCTCCACCCACTCGCGGGTCTCGGCGAACGTGTAGCGCTGCTCGACCGGGATCCAGATCTGGAACCCCCGTCGGCCACTGGCCTTGGGGCAGGCCTCGACGTCGAGGTGCTCGAGGGCGGTGCGGTGCAGGCGGACCAGCAGCAGCAGGTCCTCGGCTGCGGTCTCGGGGCCGGGGTCCACGTCGATGAGCGCCCAGCTCGGCCGGTCGGGCCGGTCGGCGGTGGACGTCCAGGGGTGGAGCTCGAAGGCGGCGAGGTTCGCCGCCCACACGAGCGACGGGGCGGTGTCGAGGACCGCGTAGCACTCGGTCTCCCCCTCGTCGGCGTCCCGGTTGCGCCACTGCGTGAGCCAGTCGGGCGCGCCGGCCGGGACGGCCTTCTGCCAGAAGCCCTTCGCGCCGGCGCCGTTCGGGTAGCGGTGCATGTTCACCGGCCGGTCGTGCAGGTAGGGCAGCATCCACGGGGCGATCCGGGCGTGGTAGGCGAGCAACTCCCGCTTGGTCACCGGTGCCGCGCCATCGTCCCGGCCGGGGAACAGCACCTTGTCGAGGTTGGTGACCTTCAGGGAACGACCCTGCAGCTCCCACGTCCCGTCCGGACCGAGCTCGTCCAGGACCCGGAGCGCACCCTCGTCCACCGGAGCGAAGCCGACCCGGCGCACGCCGGCGTCGGTGACCTCGGCGGCCTCGTCCGCGGGCGGGTCGCTGCGCCACACAAGATCGGGTTCGGCCGCCACCTGCTCGTTGGTGCGGCCGCTCAGCACCGACCGCGGGTGCTCCTCGGGGTCCCACCCCTCCACGGCGTCGTCGTCACGCTTGTGGAGCAGCAGCCACTGGGGCTTGCCGCCGCCGTCCCCACGACCCTTGCGCACGAGGACGAACCGCCCTCGCAGCTTCTCGGCGTCGACGTCGAAGTGCAGCGAGCCGTCGGCGAGCTGCCGGCGGGGGTCGGCACCGTCGGCCGGCTGCCACGTGCCGCGGTCCCAGACGATGACGTCGCCGCCGCCGTACTCGCCCGCGGGGATCACGCCCTCGAAGTCGGCGTACTCGATGGGGTGGTCCTCGACCTCCACGGCCAGCCGGCGCGCGCCGGGGTCCAAGGTCGGCCCCTTCGGCACGGCCCAGCTGAGGAGGGCCCCGTCGAGCTCCAAGCGCAGGTCGTAGTGCAGGCGGGAGGCGCGGTGGCGCTGGACGACGAACCGGAGACCATCGGGAGCAGCCGACTCCGCGCCGGCCGGCTCCGGTGTGCGGTCGAAGTCCCGCTTGGCGTCGTAGTCCCGCAGTCGGGGGCTGCGGTCGTCGGGGGCCATCGGCGTGCTCCCTCGTGGGCGGTTCGCAGGCGCCCTACCCGATGCGGAGCGCGATCGGACTCGCCGTCCGCGCCGCGGGGTAACGGATGGCGATGGCGATCAACTCCGTGCGCTCGACCCTGCCCCCGGAAGCCGTGTTCGAGCACCTCCTGACCCCGTGGGAGTACCCGAAGTGGCTCCTGGGAGCCAGCAAGATGCGGGACGTGGACGACCACTGGCCGTCCGTCGGCTCCAGGTTCCACCACACGGTCGGGTTCGGTCCGCTGAAGGTGGACGACACCTCCGAGATCCTCGAGTGCGACCCGCCGCGGCGCTTGGTGCTCAAGGTGAAGGCGACACCCATCGTGCAGGGCATCGTCACCTTCACGCTGGTGCCCACGCCCGAGGGAGGCACCGTGCTGACGCTGCAGGAGGAGCCGGCGGTGCGGGCCGGCGGCCTGCTGCGTCCGGCCCTCGACCCGCCGACGCACGTGCGCAACGAGCGCTCGCTGAAGCAGCTCGCCGACCTCATGAAGCCGGGCGACGGCGACACGGCCTCCTGAGCCTCAGGTCGTCGCGACCCGCCGGCCACCCGGTCGTGCTCACGGGAGCAGGCGGCTGCGGAACAGCTCGAGCACGTCGTCGAGGGCCTGGCGGGTGGGCTGCCCGGGCTCGTCCACGAGGTGCTCCGTGACCACGGAGTGCGGCGACATGGACGCGTCGGGGTTCGCCGCGTCGTCGTCCAGCTCGACCGCTCGGAACGCCGGGCCGAGCTCGCGCTCGAGGAAGCGGAAGCGCTCGGAGGGCACGAGGCGGTCCGAGCGGAAGCGCAGCCCCAGCACCTCGAGGCCGTCGGCACAGCGACGCTTCACGACCGCCAGGTCCTCCGGGCTGATGTCGATCGTCGCCTTCCGCGACGCCGTCAGCGCGATCGGCATCGACGGCTGCGACAGCACGGGGGCCAGCAGACGCTCGTCGGTGGCCATCGCCAGGGCGAAGCCGCCCGTGAAGCACATGCCGATGGCGCCCACGCCGGGCCCGCCGCAGCGCTCGTGCTCGTCGGCCGCCAGCGCCCGCAGCCAATCGATGACCGGTGATGTCCTCCCGGTCGCCCACACCGTGAACTCCTTGGAGACGCACGCCGGCACCATGCTCGTCAGCATGTAGCGGAGGTCCGGCTTGCCGTCGGGCGCCGGGTCGCGACCAGGCGCCCCGAAGAGGTGCGGCAGGACCGCGGTGCACCCGATCCCGGCGACCCGGCGCGCGAAGTCGGCGACCTTCGGCGTGATGCCCGGCATCTCGGCGAT
>DMTU01000288.1:4989-6853 GCA_003476595.1 Acidimicrobiaceae bacterium
AGCCCGGCATCTCGGCGATGACCACCACCGCGGGCCCGGAGCCGAGGCGGAACACGTCGCGGGCGGTGCCGGCGTGGGTGAAGGTGGTCCGCTCGAAGTCGATCAGTGCGTCGTCGGCCATGGCCGCAGACGCTACGACGGACTCAGCGGCGGCGCTCGGCGTCGGGATCCACCGAGGGATCACCGGCATCGGCGACGCCCATCGGCTCGGCGTCGGGACCGGCGGGGCGGTCGGATCGGGGCTGGGCCGGCCGGCCACGCCCGTCGCCATCGGGGATGGCCGAGCCGTGGCCGCTGAGGTCCTCCTGGTGCTTGCGCCCGCCGGCCCGAGCGACGAGCAGCATCACGACGGTCAGGAGCACGACGATTGCGATGGTCAGGGCGATGGTCATGGACTTCCTCTACCCGCGACCCCCTCTGGCATGCTGGCGCCGTGAGGTGGACGAGGCGGACCCTGATCGCATGCCTGGCGGCGCTGCTGCTGACGACCCTGCTGGGGACGGCGCCGGCGAGCGCCGCACCGACGGCACCCGCGGCACCGTCGAGTGACATCCCCGCCGGGGTGAGCGACTCGGTCGTGCGGCTCTACCAGGCCACCTTCGACCGGACCCCCGATGCCCAGGGGTTCCTGTACTGGGTCGACCTGTACCGCCGCGGCCTGCCGCTGACCACGCTGGCCGAGCACTTCATGACGTCGTCGGAGTGGCGGGCCACCGTCGGCAGCCCCGACGACGCCACCTTCGTGGACCTGCTCTACCGCAACGTCCTCGGCCGTCCGGCGGATCCGGATGGCGCGGCCTACTGGCAGGGCGAGCTGAGCCGGGGCTACCCCCGCGCTGCGCTCGTGGTCAGCTTCTCCGAGAGCCCCGAGCTGGTGGCCGCGACCGGCACGGCACCGCCCGTCGCGCCGGCACCGTGGCCGAAGGCGCCCGCAAACAGCGGTTCGGGCAAGCGCATCGTCTACGGGAACAGCGCGCACCGGGTCTGGATGGTCGACAGCCACAACCTGGTCGTGGACACCTACCTGGTCTCCGGGAAGGCCGGCGTCCCGGCGCCGGGCAGCTACTCGGTGTACTCCAAGTCCGAGAACGCCTGGGCCGGCCACGACGGCATCACGATGAAGTGGATGGTCCGCTTCGCCCACGGCAGCCGCCTCGCCATCGGGTTCCACTCCATCCCGCGCGACGCCTACGGCCGCCCCCTGCAGACCGAGGCCCAGCTCGGCTCCTACCGGTCCTCGGGCTGCGTCCGCCAGGCCGACCACAAGGCCCAGGCCCTCTACGCCTGGGCCCCCATCGGCACCCGGGTGGTCGTGCTCCGCTGAGGAGGCGATCCTGAGGGGTCGGGAGCGCCGGGATCCGTGCCCGGGTCGGCCCCACCGCCGTCGAAGCGGAACGGGGGGTACTCGTCCCGCATCAGCGCGACGTAGGCCAGGACCCGGAAGCACCAGCGGTTCAGCCCCATGACGAAGTGGAACAGCTCCCGCGGGTAGCGACCCCGGAACGCGAGCACCACCACGCCGATCAGCGCCACGACGCCGATCAGCCCGCCGCCGCCGACGACCCGCCAGTCGTCGTCCGCACCAACGCTCCAACCACCCGAGAAGATCGAGACGATCACGAGGTGGGGCAGGGCGAGCAACCACCACTTCACCAGGACGAGCCCCCGGGACAGGCGCTCGGGGTAGGCGACGTCGACGTCCGCTGGGTACCCGGGTTCGCGGGCCAGGCGGAAGGGCGGGTAGCGGTCGGTGCCGAACGCGGCGAAGGAGTAGTAGCCGACCCGCCACGTCCAGCGCATGACCCCGACGTTGAAGTCGAACAGCGGGCGGGGGTAGCGACCGGTGAACAGGATCGCCACCCCC
>DMTU01000288.1:6960-8295 GCA_003476595.1 Acidimicrobiaceae bacterium
CCCCCGCCACGACGGTGAGGACGAACGCCGCGATCCAGAGGAACGCCAGCGCCACGACGTGGGGGATGACCAGGACGAACTTGACCAACCACAGCCAGCGGCTGAGCGGCTCGTCGAGGGTCGCATCCAGTCGGGCCGGGTAGACGCGGGCCGGGTCGGCGGCTGACGCCGGGGCCGTCGCTTCCGGTGCGCTGACGACGCCGGCGGCCGGAGGTGCGGGGGTCGCGCCGCGGAGCCCGGCGATGAGGAGCACGGCCCCGACGACCAGGGCCAGTAGCCCGGCGACGGCGAGGCCGATGGCGATCGGCGCGAGGAGGTCGGTCTTGATGCCGACGGAGACGTCGGCGCGCACGCCGGCGCTCCCGTCCGGGTTCATCACGACGACGGTCCAGTCACCGTCCTCGACGTCCCAGCGCAGGTCCTCCCCCGTCGCGCTGGCCGCCCAGAAGGGCTGCTCGGTCGGCGGCGCCGGGGTGGCCTCACCGGCCACGGCCCGGTAGTCGACCTCGAAGGGCCGCATCGAGACCTCGTCGACCTGGTGGTGGGCGACGCCGTCGAGGTACCCGTCGACGTCGCGGCTGGCTCCGATGCCCACGAACAGGTCCTCGCCGCCGGGTGCGGTGGCTTCGATCCGCACGGTGCCGAGGTCGTCGAAGGGGACCCAGTCGCCCTCGCGCACGTCGAGGCCGAGGTCGATGTGCTCCGACGTCACGGCGTGGTCGGCGCTCTCGATCGGGTGCGACCCGGTCGCGTAGTAGCCGGCGTCGTCACGCTGGGTGGCGTGGGCCCAGCCGAGGACGGCGCCCGACACGAGCAATGCGAAGCCGACGAGGGCGGCGAGGGAACCGATGACGACCAGGACGACGCGTCCGGCGCTCAACGACGTCCCGCCACCCGGTGGCGGAGGAGGGGGTGGGGGTGTGATCGCAGCCATGGGGCGAGCGTCCCCCGGCGAGCGTCGGCGGTGAAGAGCACTCCGTCACAGCGCCCACCGCCGCTGGTCAGGTGCGCGGCTCGCGACGTCCACCGATCGCGGGCCCGCTGCGGCGCCGGTGGACGGTGAGGTAGGTGAACCCCAGCCCGCCGGCCCGGGTGCGGCGGCGGGCGCCCTTGGCCACGTGCAGCGCGACGCCGGGGGCCAGGTCGTGGCGGTGGTCGTCGACCTCGACCTCACCGGTGCCGTCGAGACCGACGAACAGGACGTCGACCGCGTCGTTCACGTGGGCGCCGACCTCGTGCCCGGGGTCGAGGTGCACCAGGTTCACGTTCAGGTCGGCATCCTGCTCGAGCGTCCAGTGGACGCCGTCGCCGGCGAGCGGGAGCATGGCGCCCAGG
>DMTU01000288.1:8459-10870 GCA_003476595.1 Acidimicrobiaceae bacterium
GGGAGCATGGCGCCCAGGTCGAGCCGGTCCGCATGGGGTTGGCTCATCGAGGTCGCTCCACGGACCCATCGTCGGTGAGCAGGCGCACGCCGCGCCAACCGGTGTCGAGGGCCCACAGCCCGGCGGCCACGGCGGCGGCCGCTCGCCAGTCGACCAGGAGGGCGACGGCGGCGACGTTGGCGAGGATCAGCCCGGGCCACGACGCGGTGGTGGCGAAGCCGGCGGTGAGCCGCTGGTGACCCCCGCCGCGCAGCACCGGGCCGAGGTAGGCGAGCGAGGCGACGAGGATCTGGGCGAAGCCACCCACGGCCAGGGCGGCGAGCACCCGGCCCTCGGTCGTGGCATCGGTGAGCCGCACGACGGCCAGCGCCACCACCATCGCCAGCCACCACAGGCCGCCGAGGCCGAGCTGCACCAGGCGGGGACCGGCCCACCGGAGCTGGCGTCGCCCCGGTGCGGGCAGGGTGGTGGCCACGGCGACGAGGCCGAGGGCGTACCCGAGCAGGCCGGCGGCCGCGATGCCCGGTCGATCGAGGAGGTGCCCGCCGGCAGCCACGGCGGTCGCCACGGCCAGGACCGCCGTGCCGGCCCGGACCCGGGCCGGTCGAGCCCGCCGGGACATCTTCATGCGGACCTGCGTGGCCACGAAGTAGGGCAGCGTGCCGGCCACGACCAGGCCGACGAGGCCGAGCACGTTCAGGGCGAGGTGCGCCGCCCGCACCCGCCCCCACCAGTCGCCTGCGTCGCCCGCTGCGATCGCCGCCCCCATCCCGATGCCGACGACGCCGAACCCGACGGCGACGACGTAGGCCTCGATGGCGGGGTGGAACCGGTCGACCGAGGACCGGCGCCGGATGCCGAGCAGGATCGCGCCGAGGAGCACCAGCCCGATGCCGAGCAGGAGCGCACCGGCTGCGGTCACCGCATCGAGGCCGACCTCCCGCCCCGTCGCCACGGCCACCGCACCGAGGACGACCGACCATCGCTGGGCCGCGACGATCCCGTCGGCCGGTGCCGGCGCGGACGACCACGTGACGGCGAGCAGCTGGGTGGCGCCCGAGATGGCCGAGAGCAGGGCGCCGACGAGCAGCAGGTGCAGCGGCAACCAGGTGCCCGTGTCGTGGGGCAGCACTGCCGTGACCGGAGCGGCCACGGCGAACATCGCCGCGGCCAGCAGCGTGGGCCGGGCCTGGCGCTGCGTGATGGCGACCCGGTGGGTCGTGCGATCGGGGGGTATTGTTCTAGCCGTGACCGGAAAATATCGGTGGGTCCGAGGACGGTCAACCCGGCGGGGGCCCGGCACGAGAGGTGCGATGCGATGAACACGCTGCAGCAGCAGGCCAAGGCCCTGGGGGATCCCACCCGCCACGCGATCTTCCGCATGGTCGCCGCCTCGCCGGAACCGGTGGACGTCGCCGCGCTCACCGAGCACTTCGGCCTGAACCACAACGCCATCCGCCAGCACCTGGCCAAGCTCGTGGCCGCCGAGCTCGTGCTCGAGTCCCGCGCCGCCACCGGGCGTCCCGGCCGTCCCCGCCTGACCTACGTCGTGGACGCCGCGGCCGACAGCCGCTGGGGCGTCGTCGGCCCCTACGAGCGGCTCAGCCAGCTGCTGTCGGAGGTGATCCGCACCGGTGACACGCCGGTCGAGGTCGGTCGCCGGGCCGGACGTCGCGAGGCGGCGGAGCGGAACCTGGACGGCGACGCCGAGGCCGTGGTCGGTGCCGTCTGCGAGACCATCGCCCGCCAGGGCTTCGACCCCGAGCTGCAACGCACGGGCGACGAGGTCACGGTCGCGCTGCGATCGTGCCCCTTCATCACCATCGCGGCGGCGGACCCGGAGACGGTCTGCGCCATGCACCTGGGCATCGCGCAGGGCATGACCGAGGGCGCCGACGGCCTCGTCGTCGACGAGCTCGTGGCGCGGGACCCCCGACGTGAGGCCTGCGAGCTGCGGATGCACGTCGAGCCGCGCTGAGCGGCTCAGTTCCCGAAGTCCCAGCCCTTCTCGGCGTCGCGGTACTGGCCGAGGATGTTCTTGGCGATGAGGATGCGGTGCACCTCGTCTGGCCCGTCCGCCAGGCGAAGCGTCCGCGCGCCGGTGTACATCGCCGACAGCGGCAGGTCACCGGTGACGCCGGCGGCGCCCCAGACCTGGATGGCCCGGTCCACGACCCGGTGGAAGGCGGCCGGCACGAAGACCTTGATGGCGGAGATGTCGGTGCGGGCGTCCTGGCCGGCGGCCATCTTCTCGGCGCAGTCGATCGTCATGAGACGCGCCGACTGCAGGTCCATGTAGGAGTCCGCGATCATCCCCTGGACCATCTGCTTGGTCTCCAGCAGCCCGCCGTGCACCTCGCGCTCGGTCGTGCGCTCGACCATCAGGTCGAACGCCCGCCACATGGCCCCGA
>DMTU01000288.1:11100-11357 GCA_003476595.1 Acidimicrobiaceae bacterium
CCCCGCTCCCCCAGCGCGTTCGCCACCGGCACCCGCACGTCGTCGTAGATGATCTCGCAGTGGTCGCTCGGCCGACCCCACACGTTGATGCCGCGCACGATCTCGACCCCGGGGGTGTCGGTGGGGACGATGATCTGGGTCATCGACGCGTTGCGGTCGGCGCCGCCCTCGGCGTCCTCGGTGCGGCACATCACGATGTAGAAGTCCGCCCGCAGGCCGTTGGACGTGAACCACTTGTGGCCGTTGATCACCCACTC
>DMTU01000130.1:0-196 GCA_003476595.1 Acidimicrobiaceae bacterium
GCTGCTCGGCGAGCGCCTCGGCCTCGGCCTCGAGCTCGCGCTGCTTGGCCTCGCGAGCCTCGGCGTCGATCCGCTCCTGCTCCTTGCGGGCCGCATCGGCGGCGGCCTTCTCCTTGGCCGCGGCCTGCTTCTTCACGCGCTGCTTGGCCTGCTGCTCCTCGGTGCGAGCCTGCGCCTTGCGCTTCTCGGCTCGCTG
>DMTU01000130.1:477-795 GCA_003476595.1 Acidimicrobiaceae bacterium
GCCAGCTCCTCCTCGGCCTCGGCTCGCTTGGCCTCGGCGGCGGCCTCGGCCTCCGCGGCCGCCTCGAGCTGGGTGACCTTGGCCTTCTTCACCGTGGCCGTGTGCAGCAGGACCTCGTCGTTCAGGACGACGCCGGCAGCGTGGGCGACGGAGGAGGCGATCCGGTCGTAGGCGACGGCGGGCGGCCAGGTGGAGACGGCCTGCCCAGCCGACTCCTTGGCGAACACGGACTCGGCGAGCCCGAGGGGCGTGCGCCACAGGCGCAACGTGGTGAGCACGGCCTCGCGGGGCAACGCCTTGAGCTGGGAGATCATGTTC
>DMTU01000130.1:853-1688 GCA_003476595.1 Acidimicrobiaceae bacterium
GCCTCGGCGCGCTCGCCGAGTGCCTCGACCTGCTCCCGCGAGGCCTGGCTGCGCTCGGCTGCCTCCTGCCGGGTGATCGCCTGCTCGCGCTGGTCGGCCTGGGCCTCGACCTGCGCGTCGGCGCGGGCCTCGGCCTGCTCGAGCTCGTCCCGGCGACGCTGCTCCTCCACCTCGGCCTCGAGGCGCTCGCTCTCGATCTCGTTCTCCGCGAGGCGGGCCTCGAGCTCGGCTTCGGTCTCGGCCCGCTCGGCCTCGGCGATCTGCTCGCGAGCCTCCTCGGCTCGGTTGATGCTGGCTTCTTCGAGGGCACCCTCGGCGGCGAGGTCGCCGCGATCGAACAGATCGCCGGCCACCTGCTTGGCCTTGGCCTTCAGCCGGTCGAAGGTGCCACCTTCGGGGAGGTCGCTCGTGGTGTCGGTCATGGGTTGCCTGCTCCTGGGTGGTCGGGATGCGGTGAGCCGCAGGCAGGTCGTTACCCGTTCGCAACAATCCCCGTCACCCGGGCACCGGGACATGCGTCACAGGGTGGAACCCCATCCGAGCCCGGACGCGCCACGGCCCCAGGGCGAGCCCGGGGCCGTGTTGTGCGCAGATGCCGGTCGAGGCCGTCGTCAGTCCTTGCGGAACACGTCCTTGACCTTGTCTGCGGCCTTGTCGGCAGCGTCCTTGACGCCGCCGACGGCTTTGTCGATCTTGCCTTCGTTCTCGAGGTCTTCGTCGCCGGTGAGGTTGCCGGCCGCTTCCTTGAAGCGACCCTTGGCCTCATCGGAGTTGCGGGGTGCGTCAGCCATGGTGGGGTTCCTTTGCATCGGGGAGATGACGGTGAGGTTCCTTC
>DMTU01000130.1:1868-2441 GCA_003476595.1 Acidimicrobiaceae bacterium
CGATGCGTGTGCCGACGAGACATCGGCGTGCGTGCTTGCTTCGACGCCACATGGCCGTCTCCTGGTTCCCCGGATCGCGGACGACGCGGAGCCCCTCCAGGATTGCACGCTGCACCCATCGGTCCGGCGGATGGTCGGCGACATCCCCGGTCGGGTGCCGTCGGGGGCTCACGCGGCAAGATGCGGCCGTGGCGACCCATGAGAACGAGCTGACCGAACCCGTCGACCTGTGCACGCCCGACGGCGATCGCGTGAACCCGGACGCGCTGGGCTGGTCACGCCGACCACTGCACCGGGCGAACCTGCAGGGGCGCTTCGGCGTCAACAAGCGCTGGGACTACTGGGCGGTGCTCGCCGGGGACCTCCTCGTGTCCTCGGTGTACGCCGACGTCGACCACCTCGGCCTCGCCGACGTGTGGTGGCACGACCTGTCGACCGGCGCCACCGGCGGGGGCGGCATCGTCACCGTCGGGAACGAGGACTTCGACCTTCCAGCGCGTCCGGGCACCGCTCCCCTGCACGTGGCGCGGGACGGCGTCGAGATCGCCTACGTCGACGACGACCACGGCACCC
>DMTU01000130.1:2595-3560 GCA_003476595.1 Acidimicrobiaceae bacterium
CCCGCCTCACCGCATCGTGGACCGAGCCCGACGGCCGCCCCGGCCGGCTCGACGTCCACGTCGCCCTGCCGCCCGGCCACGAGTCCTTGAACGTCGTCATCCCGTGGAGCGAGGAGGTCTTCAACTTCACCTCCAAGCACCAGGCCCGGCCGGCCACCGGTGAGCTGGTCGTGGGCGACGAGCGCTGGCAGATCGGCGATGAGGCCGGCGACGCGTGGGGCGTGCTCGACGTGGGGCGGGGTCGGTGGCCGGCCGAGATCGCCTGGAACTGGGGCGGTGGCGCCGGGCGGGTCGGCGAGCACGTGCTCGGCCTGCAGTTCGGCGCCAAGTGGACCGAGGGGTCCGGCTACACCGAGAACGGGTTCATCCTCGACGGCCGCCTCACCAAGCTCGGCAACGAGCTCGACTGGCACTACGACTGGGACGCGCCGATGGAGCCGTGGCGGATCGTCGACCCGGGCGGTCAGCTCGACGTCACCCTCCACCCCCGCTACGACAAGCACAGCACGCTCCCCGGTCGGGACAAGGGCTCCGAGACCCACCAGGTGTTCGGCACGTTCTCCGGCCGGGTCCGCACCGACGACGGCGTGGAGCTCGAGTTCGACGGCGTGCAGGGCTTCGCCGAGGAAGCCCGGCAGGAGTGGTGACCGACCCAGAGGAGTTCCCCGACTTCGCGATCGCGTGCGGTGAGGAGGCGTCCGATCCGCTGGTGCTCCACGACGGCGTGGAGGTCCGGGTGGACCAGCTCGCCGCGAGCGGGCACCTCGAGCGCCAGGACGCCGACCTCGCCGACGTCGCCGGGCTGGGCGTGCGCTGGTGGCGCTACGGCATGCCGTGGCGCGCCGTCGAGCAGGAGCCGGGCACCTACGACTGGACGCTGTGGGACCGTGCGTTCGCCGCCTGCGAGCGCCACGGCCTCGAGCCCATCGTCGACCTGTGCCACTTCGGCCTCCCCGACCACCTGC
>DMTU01000130.1:3623-16570 GCA_003476595.1 Acidimicrobiaceae bacterium
CTTCGGCCTCCCCGACCACCTGCCGGGGTTCTGCGATCCCTCCTGGATCGACGCGTTCGCCCGGTACGTCGACGCGTTCCTCGACCGCTACCCCGAACCGCGGTTCTTCACGCCGGTCAACGAGCCGTCGATCACCGCCCAGTGCTCGGCCCGATGGGGCATCTGGAACGACCGCCGGGCATCGCGCGCCGACCACCTGCTCGCCCTCGCCCACGTCGTGCTGGCCAACGTGGAGGCCATCGCCCGCGTCGACGCCGACCGAGCCGGCTGGTGGATCGGCGCGGAGGGGTTCGGCTGCCACCTCGCCGCCACGCCGGACGACGAGCCCACCGCGCAGGAGGCACGCGAGCTGGACGATCTGGTGTGGGACCTGCACTTCGGTGTGGAGCCCGGCGAGTCCGTCGCCGACCTCGCCGATCACGTCCCGAACCAGGTGCTGGAGCGGATCGATGCCGCAACGGTCGGGCATGATCGGGTGGTCGCGGGACACGACATGTACCCGGTGAGCGTGCACCTCCACGGAGACCGGGACGAGCCGCTCACCATCGACGAGCGCCTGGACGCCTACGACGCGGCGGCACGTCGGTGGCACGTCCGCTACGGGCGCGACTTCTGGGTCGCGGAGACCTCCAACCTCGGCCTCGCCGTCGAGGAGGGTCCGCGGTGGCTCGACGGCCTCGTCGGCGTGCTCGACGGCCTGCGAGCCGACGGCCTCCCCGCCCGGGGCATCTGCTGGTACAGCCGCGGCGACCAGGTCGACTGGCACACCATGCTGGCGCGCCCGGTCGGCGAGACCACCGAGGTCGGTCTGTTCGACCAGGACCGCCGCCCGCGGCCGGTGGCCCGGGCCTACGCCGACCTGGCGAGGCGATCCGGCTGAGCAGACCTGGCGGACCGGCCCCGAGGAGGGCGTCTCGCTAGTCCGAGTGGGGTTCCTCGTGACCGGCGTCGCCGAGCTTCCAGTAGCCGCGTGCGTGGACACGATCCGGGTGGACGCCGTGGTGACGCAGGAGCCGGCTCCGCACGGCACCGACGACACCGGTCTCAGCCGCCACCCAGCACAGCGTCCCTGCTGCGGGTCGAGGGAGGGCGTCGAGGGCATCGACCAGCACGCCGCTGCGGCCGGGCGCCTCGCGGCCACGCGTCGACCACTGCACGTCGAGGGCAGCGGCGGTCTCGAGCCGCTGGATGTCGGCGTCGTCCTGAACCTCGATCCGCGCCGTCACCGGCAGTCCGGCCGGCGCCCACCGGAGCCAGTTGTGCACTGCGGGGAGACCGGTCTCGTCGGCGACGAGGAGCAGGCCCTCGATGCGACCGGCGGGCACCTGGGAGCCGCGCGGACCGCCCACGGCGAGGGGATCCCCCACCGCGGCCTCCGCCGCCCACGCCGATGCCCGGCCTCCGTCGTGCAGCACGAAGTCCAGCTCGAGCAGTCCCTCGTCGAGCCGGTGGTGACGCGGCGTGTAGTCGCGGCCGACGGGCCGCGGGCCGTCGGTGGGGACGATGCCGTCCGGACCGAGCGTGGGGACGACCGGGTTCCGTTCACCCGGTGCCGGGAGGAAGACCTTGACGTGGTCGGCCGGGCCGTCGCTGGAGAAGCCGTCCAGCTCGTCGCCTCCCAGCGCGACCCGCACCACGCGCGGGGTCGGGCGCTGCACCTCACGCACCTCGAGCATCCGCAGGCGGAGCCGGTGGCGGACCAGCTCCATCCGCGGCGGATCCTCCGTCGTGGGGCCGGCCTGGGGTTCGGTCGGTGCGGTCATCGGAACTCTCCTGTCCGGGATGCCAGCGGGGCATCCCCGCTCGTGCAGGCCCGCCCGAAGTGCATGGCGACGGGACCGGCGTCGGTGTGGGACACCGGCACGTCGAGGTCGAAGACGTGACGGAGCACGTCGCGGTCGACCACCTCCGACGGCGAACCGTCGGCGACGACGCGACCGTGCTTCATGGCGACGATCCGGTCGCTGTGGTGGGCGGCGACGTTCACGTCGTGGAGCACGACGACGACGGTCTTGTCGAGGTCGTCGGCCATGCGCCGGATCGTGTCCATGGTCTGCGCGGCGTGGCGCATGTCGAGGGTGTTGAGCGGCTCGTCGAGCAGCACGTAGTCGGTGTCCTGGGCGAGCACCATGGCGATGAAGGCCCGCTGGCGCTGGCCCCCGGAGAGCTGGTCCAGCCGGCGATGGGCCATCGGCCCGAGGTCGAGGTGGGCGATGGCCCGGTCGATGTGGTCGTGGTCCCGGGTCGACAGCCGACCGCCGCTGTGGGGGAAGCGGCCGAACGCCACGAGCTCGCCCACCGCCAGCCGCACGGGCAGGTGGTTCTCCTGGCGAAGCACCGACAGCCGGCGGGCGAGCTCCGGACCCGGCGTGGCCTGCACGTCGTGGCCGTCGACGGTGATGCGGCCGTCGCACGGCTCGAGCAGCCGGCCGACCATCGACAGCAGGGTGGACTTGCCCGCCCCGTTGGCGCCGATGAGCGACACGACGCCGCCCCGGGGGATCTGCAGGTTGACCCGGTCGACCACGGTCGCCTTGCCGTACCGCTTGGTGATGCCGTCGATGTCGATCACGTGCGCGCCTCCCGGAGCAGCAGGATGATGAAGTAGGTGCCACCGATGAAGCTGATGACGATGCTCGCCCTCGTCTCGAAGGCGAAGTACTCCTCGATGGCGAACTGCGCGCCGATGAGGGCGACGACCCCGGCCAGCGCGGCGGATGGCAGGGTCCAGCGGTGCCGGAAGGTGCCGACCAGCCGGTAGGCGAGGTTCGAGACGAGCAGGCCGAGGAAGGTGATCGGTCCCACGAGGGCGGTGGCGACCGAGACGAGCAGCGCCACCACCATGAGGACGCGGTCGACGGTCCTGGTGTGGTCGACGCCGAGGCCGACGGCGGTGTCCCGGCCGAGCGCCAGCACGTCGAGCCGGGCGGTCCGGCGCCAGACGTAGACCAGCACGGCACCGACGGCGAGCGCCGACACGCCGAGCAGCTCCTCGTCGACGGTGGCGAAGCTGGCGAAGAACTGGTCCTGCAGGGTGACGTACTCGTTCGGGTCGATGAGGCGAGCGACCAGGTCGGTGAGGCTCGCGAACATCCCACCCAGCACCACACCCACCAGCAGCAGGGCGACGACGTCGTCTCGGGCCCGCCCGAGGAAGAGGCGGTGCAGCGCGAGCGCGAACCCCATCATCACCACGACCTCCAGCCCGAAGCGGAGGCGGACGTCCACGCTCAGGAACGCGAACGTCCCGAAGGTGAACGCGGCGCCCGTCTGGATCAGCAGGTACAGGTTGTCGAAGCCCATCAGGGACGGGGTGAGGATCCGGTTGCCGGACACGGTGTGGAAGAGCACCGTGGCCACACCCAGGGCGGTGCCGACCAGCGCCATCCCTGCGACCTTCTTGGCTCGCAGCTCGAGCGCGAATGCGAGCGAACCTCGCAGGTCGTAGGTCATGAACACCGCGATGGCGGCGACGGCGAGCGCGGCGAGCACGGCGAGGACGAGGGCCGCGTGCCGGGGCGAGAACCCGTGGTCGGCGTCCCGGTCGGCGACCGGGCGGTCGAGGTCGTCACGCAGCTGCAGCACCGAACCGGCTCCGGAAGATGAGGAACACGAACACGGCACCGCCGAGCACCCCGACGACGGTGCCGACCGGCACCTCGAAGGGGTAGCGGATGGTGCGGCTGAGGATGTCGCAGACGAGCAGGAACAGCGCGCCGCTCAGCGCGGTCACCGGCAGCACCCGGCGCATGTTGTCGCCGACGAGTAGGGTCGTGATGTTCGGGGCGACCAGGCCGAGGAAGGGGATCGCCCCGACGACCACGACCACGACCGCGCTCACGGCGGCCACGAGCGCGAGCCCCAGGGTGACGGTGCGTCGGTGGTCGACGCCGAGGTTCACGGCGTGGTCGCGGCCCATGCCGGCCACGGTGAAGCGGTCGGCGTACCGGTAGGCGAGCACGGTGAGCCCGCCCACGAGCCACAGCAGCTCGTACCGACCGCGCAACGTGCCGGAGAAGTCTGCGGTGGTCCAGGCGCTGAGGGTCTGGAGCAGGTCGGCTCGGAACGCGAAGAACATCGTGGCGGCGCCGACCACCGCGCCGAACATGATGCCGACCAGCGGCACGACGATGATGTCGGAGAAGCGCAACCGCTCGACCAGCGCGAGGAAGATCGCCGTCCCGACGAGGGCGAAGAGGACGGCCAGGGTCATCTTGGCGAACACCGATCCGGACCCGAACCACAGCGTGGCGACCAGCACGCCGAAGGTGGCGGATTCGATGGTGCCGGCGGTGGAGGGTGCGACGAACCGGTTCTGGGTGAGGCCCTGCATGATGAGGCCGGCCACACCCATGGCCGAACCGGCGAGCACGATCGCCGCGAGGCGTGGGATCCGGCTCTCGAGCAGCACCGCTCGCTTCTGGGCGTCGCCGGCCAGGAGGTCCGCCGGGGAGATCCCGCTGACGCCGACGAACAGCGAGACGGCTGCGGCTCCGAGCAACACGAGGGCGCCGATCGCCAGGTAGCGGCGGTCGGCGCCCTGCGGTGCCGGTCGTGCGACCGTGATCACGTCGCTCAGGGGAGGACGGTCTCGACGTCGGCGAGGATCTGCTCCATGCCCGGGATGGAGTGGGAGACGATGTACCAGGCGAAGGAGTCGGCGTAGACCACGCGGTCCTGCTGCCATGCGGGCGTCTGCCCCACGAGTCCGTTGTCGAGCACCTGGGCTGCGGCTTCGCCGTCCTCGCCGATGGCGGCGGAGCGGTCGATGACGAACAGCACCTCGGGAGCGGCCTCGAGCACGAACTCGAAGGACACCGCCTCACCGTGCGTCGCCTCCTCGGAGAGGGCCTCCTCGGCGGGAGCGAACCCGAGCAGGTCGTGGACGAGACCGAAGCGGGAACCGGGTCCGTAGGCCGAGATCTCGGCACCGTTGGTCATCAGCACAAGCGCGGAGCCAGCATCGCCACCACGTGCTGCGACGTCGTCCACGGCGGCCTCGAGCTCGTCGAGCTGCTCGGCCACGTCGTCCTCGACGCCGAAGATCTGCCCGAGGGCCTCGTGGCGCTCGCGGAAGGCGGTCAGGTAGTCGGTGTCCTCGTCGAGGGTCAGGTCCACGGTCGGCGCGATCTCCGACATCTCGGGGTAGGTGGCCGACGATCGGGTGGCCACGATGATCAGGTCGGGCTCGAGGGCGTTGATGGCCTCGTAGTCCGGCTCGAACGCCGTGCCCATCGGGGCGAGGTCGGGGTCGTCGAGCACCTCGGCGTGCTCGGGCGGCGTGGCACCCCCGAGGGACCCGTACCCGTCGACCTCGACCCCGAGGCGGTGGAGGCTGAGCAGGACGCCCGGGTCCATGACCACGACGGTCTCGGGCTGCACCGGCACCTCGTCGGTGCCGGAGTAGTGCTCGATCGTGACCGTGCCGCTGTCGTCGGCGGCAGCGGTGCCCTCGCTCGCCTCGGCGACGGGCTCGGTGTCGTCGCTGGCGGCGACGTCGTCGTCACCGCAGGCGGCGGCGAGCAACCCGAGCGGGAGGAGCAGGGCGAGCAGGCGTGGGGAGCGCATGGGTTGGAGACCTTCCGAAGGTTGTTAGGAGTGCTTACCTTCGCGTAGCAGGCAGCCTGATGCAAGCGAGGGACCCGAAGGGTCTCGTCATCGAGATCGGCGACGGCAGGGTGGACGACGGCAGCGGCGCGGGCGAGGCGAGCCGACACCGGGCGAGCCGTGGTCGCGCCGACGCCTCAGCCCAGGCGGCGGAGGACGGTCGACAGGTCGCGTTCGCCGTCCGGGGTCTGGCCACCGAGCTCGAGGAAGCGCTGCATGCACTGCTGGGACTCCGGATCGGCGAGCGTGCGGTCGAAGCGGCGCGCCTCCTCCAGCAGGCCGGCGGTCGGGTCCGGCATCGCGGCCAGCACCGAGGCCTTGGCCTCGCGCACCGCGACCGGGGGCGAGGCAGCGATCCGGTCCGCCAGGTCGCCCACGAAGTCGTCGAGGGCGTCGGCATCCAGGGCGCGGTTCACCAGACCCCACGCCTCTGCGGTGCGCGCGTCGATGTCACCGGACCCGAGCACCATCTCCAGCGCTCGTCCCCGACCCACGAGGTGGGGCAGCCGCTGGGTGCCGCTCCCGCCGGGCAGGATGCCCAGCGCCACCTCCGGCTGACCGAACACGGCCCGGTCCCGGGCGGCGAAGCGCATGTCGAACGACGACACGACCTCGCAGCCACCGCCGCGGACAGCCCCGGCGATCGACGCGATCGTGGCGCACGGCATCGTGCGCCAGCGCTCGACCATCACGTGGAACGGCCCGAGCTCGCTGCGCTCCTCCGCGCCCCCGTCGCGGGGCAGCTCGAGGATGGCGGCCACGTCGAAGTGCGCGATGAAGAAGTCGGGGTTCGCCGAGTCGACGACCACCACCGTGACGTCGTCGGCGGCCTCGAGCGCCTCGGTCAGCCGGAGGAGCGAGACGAGGAGCGGGACGTCGAGCAGGTTGATCTCGCCGTGGTCGATGGTGACGTCGACCCGCCGACCTCGCTGCGAGATGCGCAGACCGGTGAGCTCGGGCAGGTCGTCGACGAAGGCCATGGCGGGAGGGTACGCCCGCGTGCCGGGACGCCCCGGCGGGTCGACGCTCCCGTCCAGACCGCCATCCGAGACCGGGGCGGCACCACCTGCTTCTGGGCCGACTGCAACAGCCCACCGCAGTGGATGCAGGTCGATCACGACCAGACCTGGCGAGCCCTCGGCCCGTCGGACATCGCCAACAGCCAGACGGCCTGCGGCACCCCGCCGGTCTGACCGCTCCCGGCTGAATCGGGACCGATGGCCCTACGACGGAGCCCGCCGTGCATCGATGCTCGTCCGAGACGTGGGGGGATGCACCATGGCGAACGACGAACCGGAGCGAAGGCCGACGAACGACGAGGTCGACCCACCGAAGCGGTACCAGACCTGGAACGGGGAGCCGTGCCCTCGGTACGTGCGCGTCGACGGCACCGTCGTCGGCTCCGGTGACTGCCTCGGGTGCGGGACCTGCCTGCTCGGCTCCGGACTGCTCTGACCGACGCCCGGCGGGCGCGGCACGGCCCCGGGTCGGAACCCGGGGCCGTGTCGCATGTGCGGTGGGCTGGCCCACCCCCGCATCGGTCAGCTCAGCTCAGCTGCACCCGCTGGTCGAGCCGCAGCTCGGGCAGGCGTGGCAGGAGCCGGCGCGGTTCATCTGGACGCCGCAGGTCATGCACATCGGTGCGTCGATGCCGGCCGACGACGGTGGGGTCACCGGGGCGGGCGGCTCGTCGAGCAGCGTGGACGCCGACGGGATCGACACCGGGTCGGGGGCGACGTCGTGGCCCTGCACCGTCTCGGTGACCGACTCCTCCACACCCGGCAGCGTGGGCTGGGTGCGCTCCCCCACGGTGAGGATGCCGAGCTCGGCACGCTCCTCGTAGGACAGGTAGTCCACCGCCAGGCGGCGGAAGATGTAGTCGATCAGGCTCGAGGCGAACCGGATGTCGGGGTCGTCGGTCATGCCCGCCGGCTCGAAGCGCATGTTGGTGAACGCCTCGACGAAGGACCGGACCGGCACGCCCCACTGCAGGCCGTGGCTCACCGAGATGGCGAAGGCGTCCATGATGCCGGCGAGGGTCGAGCCCTGCTTGGAGACCTTCATGAAGATCTCGCCCGGACGGCCGTCCTCGTACTCGCCGACGGTGACGAAGCCCTTGCAGTCGGCCACCCGGAACTCGAAGGTCCGGCTGGCCCGGTTGCGGGGCAGCTTGGTGCGGGTGGGCCGGCTGACGACCTTCTCCACGACCTTCTCGACCACCTCGGTGACCGTCTCGACCGCCACGTCCTTCTTGACCGTGGAGAGGGGCTGGCCGACCTTGCAGTTGTCGCGGTAGATGGCGATGGCCTTGACCCCGAGCTGCCAGGCATCGATGTGCAGCTGCTCGACGTCTTCGATCGTGGCCTCCTCCGGCATGTTCACCGTCTTGGAGATGGCACCGGAGATGAAGGGCTGGACCGCGGCCATCATCCGCACGTGACCCGTGTAGTGGATCGTGTTGTCGCCCATGGAGCAGGCGAACACCGGGAGGTGGTCGGGGTCGAGGTCGGGGCAGCCGATGAGCGACTTGTTCTCGTCGATGTAGGCGACGATGGCGTCGATCTGGGGCTGGGTGTAGCCCAGCTTGGTGAGCGCCCGCGGGATCGTCTGGTTGACGATCGACATGGTGCCGCCACCGACCAGCTTCTTCATCTTCACCAGGCCGAGGTCGGGCTCGATGCCGGTGGTGTCGCAGTCCATCATCAGGCCGATGGTGCCGGTGGGGGCCAGCACCGAGGCCTGCGAGTTGCGCACGCCGGACTGGCCGGCCAGCTCGCACGCGTTGTCCCAGGCCTGCTGGGCCGCGGACAGGAGGTGCTCGGGCACGAGGGTCTCGTCGATGTCGGCTGCCGCCGAGCGGTGCTGCTCGAGGACCCGGAGCATGTGCTCCGCGTTCTCGGCGTAGCCGGCGAAGGGACCCATCCGCGAGGCGGTGCGGGCCGAGGTCTCGTAGGCCCGGCCGGTCATCAGCGAGGTGATGGCAGCGGCGGTGGCCCGACCCTCGTCGGAGTCGTAGGGCAGGCCCTGGGCCATGAGCATGGCGCCGAGGTTGGCGTAGCCGAGGCCGAGCTGGCGGAAGCGGCGGGAGTTCTCGCCGATGGCCTCCGTCGGGTAGTCGGCCCGGCCGACCAGGATCTCCTGGGCGGTGAACACGATGTCGACGGTGTGGGCGAAGGCCTCGATGTCGAAGCGGTCCCCCGCGTCGAGGTCGAGGAACTTCAGCAGGTTGATCGACGCGAGGTTGCAGGCCGAGTTGTCGATGTGCATGTACTCCGAGCAGGGGTTCGACCCGTTGATGCGGTCGGTGTTGGCACAGGTGTGCCACCGGTTGATCGTGGTGTCGAACTGCATGCCGGGGTCGGCGCACTCCCATGCGGCCTGGGAGATCTGGCGCATCAGCTCGCGCGCCTTGACGGTGCGGACGACCTCGCCGGTGGTGACGGCGGTGAGGTTCCAGTCGGCGTCGTCGACGACGGCCTGCATGAACTCGTCGGTGACCCGCACCGAGTTGTTGGCGTTCTGGTACTGGACCGAGGCCATGTCGGCGCCGTCCAGGCTCATGTCGAAGCCGGCCTCCTGGAGGACGCGGATCTTGCGCTCCTCGCGGGCCTTGACCCAGACGAACTCCTCCACGTCGGGGTGGTGGACGTCGAGGATGACCATCTTGGCGGCGCGGCGGGTCTTGCCGCCGGACTTGATGGTGCCGGCGGAGGCATCGGCGCCCCGCATGAAGCTGACCGGGCCCGAGGCGGTGCCGCCGCCCTTGAGCAGCTCCTTGGACGAGCGGATCTTGGACAGGTTGATGCCGGCCCCGGAGCCGCCCTTGAAGATCGTGCCCTCCTCGACGTACCAGTTGAGGATGGAGTCCATCTCGTCGTCGACCTTGAGGATGAAGCAGGCGCTGGCCTGCTGGGGCACCCCGGGCACGCCGATGTTGAACCAGACCGGGCTGTTGAACGCGGCCTTCTGGGTGACCATCAGGTGCTTGAGCTCGTCGCGGAACGCCTCGGCCTCGTCGTCGTCGACGAAGTAGCCGCCCTCGATGCCCCAGTCGGTGATGGTGTCGCACACCCGGTCGACGACCTGCTTGAGGCTGCTCTCGCGCTCGGGGGTGCCGGGCGTGCCCCGGAAGTACTTCTGGGTGACGATGTTGGTGGCGTTGAGCGACCAGGTCTTGGGGAACTCCACGCCGAGCTGCTCGAACGCGATCGACCCGTCCTGGTAGTTGGTGAGGCGCGCATCCCGACGTTCCCACTCGAGGTCGTCGTAGGGATGGGCACCCGGGCGGGTGAAGAACCGGCGGATGCCGATGCCGGTGCGTTCGGGAGCGATGGCCATTGGGTTGCCCTCCAAGGGGTACGAGTTCTTCTTCAGCCTGGGTCGTGATGCCGGGGGTCGCTACGTCAAGCGACCGCTGACAGCTCCCCAACCACTAGGTCTTGTGGTCATCGGCCCCCGATCCCGGTGACCACCACAAGATGTAGGAGGCATTACATCACTGGAATTACAGCGATGTCAATGAGCGCCGCAGCACGAAACAGCAGGTCAGAGGGCGTTCGCGATCGTTAGCACTCGTGATTTCGTGCACGTTCGGGTTCACCCCCAAGGTTTCGTCCAGCCCACCACAGACACGACGTGAGAACCACCGTCCGCCGTCCGTGCTGCAGCGCTCAGACACTCCGGTCAACCTACGAAGCGCCCGCTGTGGAACGGAAGGGGAACAACTCTGTGAATTGCGGGTGGAATCCCGGTGCTGCGTCCACAGGCGGGGCCTCGAGCCTGTGGATGTGTGGACAGGCTGTGGACGGCGGTGGACAGCCTGTGCGCTACCGGTGGGTAACCCGTCCGGCGTCCGCCGGCGCCGCGGCCACGACCTCGACCGGGATGCCGTTCAGCACCGCGGTGCCCGACACCGGGTCGAACGCCTCGGTGTCGGCGAGCACGTTGCTGTTCACCCCGGCGTGCTCGGCGGCCACCGCCAGCCGGGCACCGTCGAGGTCGTGGCCCCACCCGTGCGGGAGGCTCACGACCCCGGCCATCACCGAATCGGTGACCTCCACCGGCGCCACCACGGCACCGACCCGGGAGCGGACCTCGGCCTGTCCCCCGTCGAGGAGGCCGCGCTCGGCGGCGTCGTCGGGGTGGACCTGGAGGGTGCAGCGGGGCTTGCCCTTCACGAGCACCTCCACGTTGTGCATCCAGGAGTTGTTCGAGCGCAGGTGGCGCCGGCCGATCAGCAGCAGGCCGTCGTCGACCTCGTCGAGCGCAGGGACCATGCGGGCCGCGACGTCGGCGACCAGCACCTCGGGGGCGAGGTCGATCATGCCGTCGGGCTGGCGCAGCGCCTCGGGCATCCGGGGCTGCAGCGGACCGAGGTCGACACCGTGGGGGTGGTCGACGAGCACGTCGAGGCTGAGCCCGTCGGGCCGGGCCCCGAACCCGTCGCCGTAGGGGCCGGTGCGCAGCATCAGGTCCAGGGTCCGCTCGGGACCCACCCGGGGGGCGAGCGCCTCGAGCAGCTCCTCGACGTCGCGCCCGTGCACCAGGCCGTGCTCGTCGGCCACCGCGGACTCCACCATCGAGCGGATGGCGGCGTCGTCGACGAGGGCCGGGTCGGCGTCGGCGGGATCCACCCCCTGCAGGATCAGCGCCAGGGTGCAGAGGATCTCCCACTCGTCGGGCGCTCCGTCGTCGAGCGGGAGCACCGGCGGGCTGTAGTTGGCCACGTTGCGCAGGGCGAGCTGCAGCAGGGCCACGTCGTAGTGGCTCTTCTGCAGGGCTGACGGTGCCGGGAGGATCACGTCCGCGTGGCGGGTCGTCTCGTTCAGGTAGATGTCGACGGCGACGACGAAGTCGAGCGAGGCGAAGGCGGCGTCGAGGCGCACCGAGTCCGGCGTCGACAGGATGGGGTTGCCGGCCACGGTGATCATCGCCTTGATCTGGCCGTCCCCGGGGGTCTCGATCTCCTCGGCGAGGGCCACCACCGGCAGCTCGCCGAAGGTCTCGGGCAGCCCCCGGACCCGCGACGTGCGCCGGCCGAGGCGGATGCCCCGCCCGTACCGGCCCGCGCCCCTCGTGTTGGCCGCACCGGCGGCAGCCTTGGTGAACATCGCCCCGCCGGGGCGGTCGAGGTTGCCGGTGCAGATGTTCAGCGCGTCGACCAACCAGGACGTGACCGTTCCGTACGGCGACACCGTCGTGCCGATGCGGGCGTAGACCGCCGCGCTCGGGGCGTCCGCCAGCTCGTGGGCCAGCGCCCGGACGGTGTCGGCGGCGATGCCGCAGCGGCCGGCCACGGCCTCGGGCGTGAACGGCGCGACCGCAGCCCGCAGCTCGTCGATCCGGGCGACGTGCTCGGCGACGGTGCCGAGGTCGACCCGGTCGGTGGCGAAGAGCTCCTGGAGCATGGCGGCGAGGAGGAACGGGTCGGCGCCGGGCCGGATCGGCACGTGGGCGCTGGCCTCGTCGGCGGTCTTGGTGCGCCGGGGGTCGACGACGACGACCCGGCCACCGCGCTCGATGATCGCGCGGAGGCGGCCGGGCCAGTCGGGGGCGGTGGCGAAGCTGCCGTTGGACGCGAACGGGTTGGCCCCGAGGATCAGCAGGTGGTCGGTGCGGTCGATGTCGGGCACCGGGTTGGTGAGCACGTTGCCGAAGATCAGCCCCGAGGAGATCTCCTTGGGGCGCTGGTCCACGGTGGAGGCCGAGAACACGTTGGGCGAGCCGAGGGCGCGCAGGAACGCCCGGTTGTAGAGGAGGGCGCCGAGGTTGTGGGCGTTGGGGTTGCCGACGTAGGCCCCGACCGCCGACCGGCCGTGCTCGTCGATGACCCGGCCGAGGCCGTCGGCCACCGCCTGCCACGCCTCGGCCCACGTGGCCGGCTCGAGCCGGTCGCCGCGCCGCACGAGCGGCTGGCGGAGGCGGTCGGGGTCCTCGTGCAGGTGCTTGAGCGCGGAGCCCTTCGGGCACAGGTAGCCGTGGCTGAACACGTCGAGCAGGTCGCCGCGGATGCGGACCGCCTGGCCGTCGCGCACCGTGATGTCGAGCCCGCAGCCGGCCTCGCAGAGCGGGCAGGTCCGCTGCACCGTGACGGCGCCGTCGTCCACGCCGGGTGCAGCAGCGGACGGGTTCGGTGCGGTGGTGGTCATGACGTCTCCTCGTGTCCCCCGGTGGTGGTGCCATCGTGGCACTCCCCGGCGGATGGGTACGGTTCGCGGATGCGCCAGCTGCTCCCCGTGCCCGGCGACGTCGACCCGATCGCCGCCTACCTCGCGGCGTCGCGGCCTGCGCCCGCAGCCCGGCCGTGGGTGACGATGAGCATGGTCACCAGCCTGGACGGG
>DMTU01000130.1:16719-20076 GCA_003476595.1 Acidimicrobiaceae bacterium
TGGTCACCAGCCTGGACGGGGCCACGGCGGTCGGCGGGCGCTCCGGACCGCTCGGCGGCGAGCCGGACCGGGCCGTCTTCCGGGCGGTGCGCGCCATCGCCGACGTGGTGCTGGTCGCCGCCGGCACGGCGCGCACCGAGCGCTACGGCCCGGTGCGGCTGTCGGAGCCGGCGGCCACGGCCCGCGCCGAGGCCGGGCGACCCTCCGGACCGCCCCGGCTGGCCGTCGTCTCGGGGAGCCTCGACCTCGATCTGTCACGGGCCGCCGAGGGGCCGGTCCGGCCGTTGGTGCTGACCACCGAGGACGCCGACCCGACCCGCCGGGCGGCGCTCGAGGAGCTGGCCGAGGTCCGGGCCCACGGACGCGGGCGCGTCGACCTGGCCGCCGCCCTCGCCGACCTGCGGGCCGACGGGGTGGGTGTCGTGGTGTGCGAGGGCGGACCGTCGCTCAACGCGTCGCTGGTCGAGGCCGACCTCGTCGACGAGTGGTGCCTGACCCTGGCCCCGACCGTGGTGGGCGGTGACAGCCGGCGGGTCGTGCACGGCGCCCCCGAGCTCGGCGATGCCGGGCAGCCGCTCGAGCTCGTGTCGCTGCTCGAGGAGGACGGCGTCCTCCTCGGCCGGTGGGTCCGCCGGCGCTGACCGCCGGCTACCCCGCCGGCAGCGCGTCGACGAGGGCGTCGAAGCGGTCGACGAGCTCGCCCTCCGGGCCGATCCAGCATCGACCCCCCGACGCATCGGTCAGGACCAGGAAGAACGGATCCTGGGCGCCGGGCTCGACCGCGCCGGGGAAGCACGCCTCCGCCGGCGCCACGAGCAGCTCGAGGATCGCGTCGACCTCCCTCGGGGCGGCGTGGGCCGCGATGGGCACCTCGGACGGGATCGGCGGTCGATCCCCGTAGGTCAGCACGAGCCCGCTCTCGTACACCTCGTGCTCGATCCACTCGCAGGACGCGACGTCGGTCTGGTCGCAGTCCGGCGCGGGCACCCTGGCGACGCCGATCATCGGCGACGACGCACGCTGCGCCACGGGGACCTGCTCGGTCAGCGCGACCAGCGGATGGGACTCGTCCAGCTCGTGGGTGCAGCGATCCGCCACCACCCAGCCCGACGGGGCGTTGACGGCCAGCAGCGGAGCGAGCCCGTCGGCCTCCCGCATGCAGTCGTCCCTCGGGCCGACGACGAGGTCGGCCCGGGAGACCCCGTCGAGCACGGCGAGGGCGGGCGCCGGGTCGTACGGGATGGCGGCTGCACCCTCGGCGTCGACCCACACGAGCGTGCCGTCGTCGTAGAACACGCCGGAGTAGACGCACGTCGGCCAGCACTCGCTCTCGGGCCGGTGCCAGATCGCCACGATCTCCGCGCCGGGGCCCGGGAGGTGCGGCGGCGCCCCGGGCAGGCAGTGCACGGGTGCCTCCCAGGTGCCCGGTGCCCCGGGCGGCGGTGTGCACGGGTCGGTCGTCGCCGGTGCCGAGCTGGTCGGCGGGGACGACGTCGTCGAGGCAGCCGGCGCCGCCGTCGTGGAGGTCGACCCGGCACCGACGGGCGCGTCGTCCGTCCCGCACCCGGCCAGGCCCGCCAGCAGCACGACGGCCAGTGCCGGTGCCCACATCCGTCCGATCCGTCGCATGCCGGTCTGACGGCGCGCAGCGGACCCGCGGTTCCCGCCCATCGAGGTGGACCCGCCGGCTACGACGGCTCCTGCAGGAGCCGGATCTCGCGCTCGAAGTCCGAGATCGTGTCGAACCCCTTGTACACCGACGCGAACCGCACGGCGGCGACCTCGTCGAGGGCCCGGAGGCGCAGCAGCACCTCGAGGCCGACCTCATCGGAGGTCACCTCCTTGCCGAGCGAGCGCAGGGCGTCCTCGACGTCGGCGACGAGCACGGCGATCTGGCCCGGGTCGACGGGGCGGGACTTGCACGCCGCGCTGACCCCGGCCGCGACCTTGGACGCATCGAAGCCCTCGACGCCACCGGAGCGCTTGCGGACCTGGACCAGCGCCGTCTCCACCCGCTCGAAGGTGGTGAAGCGGCCGCCACAGGTCTCACACTCGCGGCGGCGGCGGATCGAACGGCCGTCCTCGGTCTGGCGGGAGTCGACCACCCGATCTCGGAGGTCGCCGCAGGAGGGGCACCGCATCGCCGGCACCCTACCGGCCATCAGCGTGACGGCAGCAGGAGCTCCTGGCCCGGGGTGACGGTGGCGCCGCCGTTCAGCTCGACCAGGCGCTCGACGTAGCCGGCCGCCTCCCCCGCGGGGGCGTGGGCGACGGCGACGGACCACATGGTGTCGCCCTCGGCGACCACGTGGGTGCCGTCCAGGCCGGTGGCCGCCGACGTCGTCGGCGTGGTGGCGAGGTAGCCGACGGCCAGGACCACGGCGAGGGCGAGGAGGGCGGCACCGAGCACGGAGATGAGGGACCGGCGCGACGAGGTGGCGGCACCCGACCCGACGGGTGGGACGAGCGTGAGCGCCGGGCGGCAGGCCCCCGGGCCGGGCCGGTGCGCCGGGGCGCGGTGGGCCCGGCCGGGGGTGGTGACGGTGGTGGGCAGGGAGGCGATGGCGACCATGGTGTGCAGTCTCCGCAGGGGGTCTGACAGGAACTCTGCAGACGGAACGTGTCAGCGGTTGTGAGACACCGGGTGCTCAGATGGCTGCGGTGGTCAGGGGCTGCTCCTCGGGCTGGTTGATCCATGTTGCCTCGGGGATGCGGGGCGCGGTGGGTGGTTGTCGGAACCGGTCGGGGCGGGCGGTGTAGGCGGCGTCGAGGACGGCCTGTCGGGCGGCTCGGATGGCGTCGGCTCGGCCGTGGTGGACGTCGGCTGGGGTGTGGAGTCCNNAGGGGGTCTGACAGGAACTCTGCGGGCGGCTCCGGCAGGTGCTCCCCTACCCAGAACGCCCGTTCGTGCGAACAGCTGTTCGCACGTTGCCACGAACGACCGTTCGAGTCAACCGCGGGATCGAACAGGCGTGCGATCCGGCCCACGCCCCCAGCATCGCCGAACGGGTGTTTGCCTTCCGCCCGACCCTGTCGTATGTTGCAAACACCTGTTCGACCGAAAGGGCCGCCCATGTCCGATGACATCACCGAGCGCCAACGTCAGATCCTCGTGGAGATCGAGAACCACCAGCGCGAACGGGGCTACCCGCCCTCGGTGCGCGAGATCGGCACCGCCGTCGGGCTCACCTCCCCCTCCTCGGTACACGCCCACCTCGCCACCCTCCAGCGCCTCGGCTACCTCCAGCGCGACCCCACCAAGCCCCGGGCCATCGAGGTCCGCTGGGACCCGACCTCCGGCGCCGCGGTCGAGCGTCGCCCGGTGCGCCACGTGCCCCTCGTCGGCGACGTCGCCGC
>DMTU01000358.1:0-586 GCA_003476595.1 Acidimicrobiaceae bacterium
GACCACGCCATCTGGTTCCACCGGCCGCCCCGCATCGAGGACTGGGTGCTCTACGACGTGGAGGCGGTCACCCACCGCGACGACCGCATCCTCACCTCGGGCCGGATCCTGGACGGCGA
Source organism: Acidimicrobiaceae bacterium (assembly GCA_003476595.1). Taxonomy (GTDB): domain Bacteria; phylum Actinomycetota; class Acidimicrobiia; order Acidimicrobiales; family Salinilacustritrichaceae; genus Salinilacustrithrix. The sequence goes on from DMTU01000358.1 coordinate 120, forward strand.
CGGCCGCCGCATCGCCACCGTCGCCCAGGAGATCCTGGCCCGCTCGCCCGAGCCCGGCTGATGGCGAGGCGCCACGACCACGACGCCGGCGGCGACGCCGAGGTCCTGGCCCACAAGCGCGCCTTGCGGGAGGCCGCCTGGGATCGGATGGTGGCTGCCGGCGTCGGCCGCTTCCCTGCACCGCACAACCGCATCCCGAACTTCGTCGGTGCCGAGGCCGCTGCCGAGCTGCTCCGCTCGCAGCCGGCGTGGGAGTCCGCCACGACGGTGAAGTCGAACCCGGACTCCCCGCAGTGGCCGGTGCGCCAGCGGGCCCTGGAGGACGGCAAGGTCGTCTACATGGCCGTCCCCCGCCTGGCCGAGGACGACCCCTTCTTCCTCCTCGACCCCGACGACCTCGCCGACACGCCCCGGAAGGCGTCGAGCATCAAGGGCGCGACCCGGAGCGCCCGCACGGTCGCCGTGGC
>DMTU01000358.1:614-2125 GCA_003476595.1 Acidimicrobiaceae bacterium
GAGCTCGAGCCCGTCGACCTCGTGGTCACCGGCTGCGTCGCAGTCGACCGCTCCGGCGCCCGCCTCGGCAAGGGCGGCGGGTTCTCCGACCTCGAGTACGCGCTCGCCTGGGAGGCCGGCCTCATCGGGCCGGACACGGCGGTGGTGACCACGGTCCACGACGTGCAGGTGCTGCCCGACGGCGACATCCCGATGACCGAGCACGACTTCCGGCTCGACCTCGTGGTCACGCCTGATGAGGTGATCGAGTGCTCGCCGGGCGAGCGGACCCCGGCGGCGATCCGGTGGGACGAGCTCACCGACGACAAGATCCGGTCGATCCCGCTCCTCGCCCGCCTCGCCGCCGAGCGGTAGCCGCCGCGACGTCAGCACTGCCAGAACGGGGCGGGGTGCTGCGAGACTGTCCCGATGCTCGAGCAGGCGGTCACCGCCTTCGCCGTCGTGCTGGCGCTGACCCAGCCGGTGCCCCAGATCATCCGCGTGCTGCGCACGCGGTCGGTCGCCGGTGTCTCGGGCGCCACCACGTGGCTCGGGTTCACGATCAACGCGGCGTGGGTCGCCTACGGCGTCGCCCGGGGCCTGCTCCCCGTCGCCGTCCTGTCCACCGCCTACGTGGTCGGCTACCTCGTCGTCGGCGTGCTGCTCGTGCGGGGCGGCAACCCCAAGGGCATCGGCACCGGCGCCCTCGTGGGCGCCGGCCTGGCCGGGCTCGCCGCCATCGGGGGCTGGGTCGCCCTCGGCACTGTGCTCGCCCTGGCCGTCGCCGTGCAGTTCCTGCCCCAGGTGGTCGAGGCGTGGACGAGCGACGACCTCACCGGCCTCGCCCCCGGGACCTATGTGGTCAGCGGCCTCGACGGCATCGTGTGGGGCGGATTCGGCCTCCTCGTCAGCGACGGTCCGCTCGTCCTCTACGGCGTGATCATGTGCACGGTGGCGGTGGCCGTCCTCGTGCCCCGGGCCCGCTGGGCGGCGCGCCAGCGGGCCCTCGCCCCGGCCTGAGCGCTCATCGGCCGGGGCGCACCCACATGGTCCAGCGACTGTGGGCGAGGTAGCCGAGGTCCTCGTAGACCGGCCGGCCCTCGTCGCTGGCGAGCAGGGTGGCGGGGAGGTCGGGCCTGACGGCCGTCGCCGCCCACGTGATCGCACGGCCGTGGCCTCGTCCTCGTGCATCGTCTCGCACCGCGACGAGCGCCACGGCGTTGGTCCCGAAGGTGACGACCGTCGCGGAGACGGCCACGGGGTCGCCGCCGACGCGTCCGACGTGCAGGTGGACGTCGTCGGCGGCCAGCAGGTCCGGCGTCGCGATGGCGGTCGGCTCGGCGTCGAGCGGGTAGCACTCGACCGCTGCACGCGCCCACTCCTCGATGCCGGCGACGTCGCGGACGCGCTCGATGTGCAGCGTCGTCGCCGGTGCTCGCTGGAGCGGCGTCGGTGGCCGCCACATGGCGACGGGGTGGCCGGCGAGCTCCCACCCGTCGCCGCGCAGATCCGGGGTGGGGAACGGGGACCAG
>DMTU01000358.1:2169-3336 GCA_003476595.1 Acidimicrobiaceae bacterium
TGTTGATCCCCGCCGACGGGCCCTCGAGCTCGTTGATCGCCCGCAGCGCCCGGGCCCAGCCGGGCCCGTCCAGCGGGCGCGTGATCACGGCGGCGTTCCAGTACCCCGCCGGTCGGCCGAGGTTCGTGGCGACGATGTCGTCCCGGCGGATGGTGCGGGCCCCCATGACCTCGGAGGGCCGGGCGGTGGACTCGGCCAGCGCCAGCACCGAGCGCCGCTGCACGGTGTCGGCGACGTCGGTGCTCGTGGCCCAGCCGTGCTCGAGGTCGGCGCGGTCGGTGTAGATGGTGGCCATGGACGTCTCGGTCACGTCAGCGCTCCAGCCGGTAGAAGCGGAAGAAGTCGTGCTGGATCGGGAGCACGTGCACGTCCGAGAAGCCGGCCCGGCGGGCGTAGTCGGTGAAGGTCGAGGCCCGCATCACCGTCCCGGTCCCGGCCGAGTGCTCGTGCGACATGCCGTCGGTGAGGCAGCACGTGAGCGAGTACCCGTACATCAGACGCTCGACCTCGTCGCCGGGTGCGTGGAACGCGTCGGCGACGTTCTCGTCCATGACGACCACGGCCCCGTCGTCGCCGGCGAGCCGGCGCATCGTGGCCAGCACCGACACGGGGTCGGGAAGGTCGTGGATGCACTCGAACGCGAACACCGCGTCGTAGGGCTTCGTCGGCGCGCTGACGTCGGCGGCATCTGCGACGTGGAAGCGGACCCGGTCGGCGACTCCGGCGGCAGCAGCGTGGCGCCGCGCCGCCTCGATCGAGGGGACGTCGGTGTCGAAGCCGTCGACGGTGATGGCGGGGTAGGCCTTGGCCAACCCGATGGCCGACCAGCCGTGGCCGGTGCCGATGTCGGCCACGCGTGCGCCGCTGCGCAGACGCTCGTGGATGTCGCCCGCCTGGGGGAGCAGCTCGTCGCCGAGCTGGTGCAGGAAGAGCGGCCGGTTCGCCGCAGCCTGGGCCTCGCGCACCTCGTCGCCCAGCTGGGCCCAGCTGACGCCGCCGCCGTGGCGGAAGGCGTCGGCGATGGCGTCGAGGTGGTGGCCGACGGCGGCGACGAAGCGGGCGAGCGGGGCGACGAACGCCAGGCTGTCCTGGTCGGTCAGGACCTCGGCGTGCGCCGCCGGCAGGGTGAACCGGCGATCGCCCGGCGCAGCGGACTCGTCGTCGACG
>DMTU01000358.1:3525-4005 GCA_003476595.1 Acidimicrobiaceae bacterium
ACTCGTCGTCGACGGTCACGTAGCCGCACACCGCCTGGTGCTCGAGCCACTCCCGGGCGTAGCGCTCGTTGCTCCCGGTCGCCTCGGCCAGCTGCGTCGAAGTCATGGGCCCGTGCTCGGCCAGCGCGGCGTACCAGCCCAGCCGGTTGCCGAGGTAGGCGGCCTGGACCTCCTGGGCGCCGAGCACGGCGCCGAAGAGCCGCTCGACGAAGTCGTCGACGGTGGGCTCGGTGGTGGCGGGGATGTCAGTGATGGTCATCGTGGTGCTCCTGTCGGTGGGTGTTCGAGGTCCACCATCCGACGGGGGCGTTGCAGCGGCGTCGCAGCGGGATCGCAGGCCGGGCGACAAAGCCATCGACCCCGGGGCCCGTGATCCGTACGCTCCTCGCGTGCGAGCGCGGGTGCAGGTCCTCGGAACGGTCGCCGTGACCGTCGACGACGTGACGACGGTGATCTCGAGCCCCAGCCAGCGCGTCGTCC
>DMTU01000358.1:4084-4434 GCA_003476595.1 Acidimicrobiaceae bacterium
GCCAGCGCGTCGTCCTGTCCGTGCTCGCCGCGCGCGCCGGCCGGGACGTCCCGACCGACCTCCTCGTCGACGCGCTGTGGCCCGAGGCGCCGCCCCGGACGGCGGTGAGCTCCCTGCGGACGTACGTGTCGAGGCTGCGCGGGCTGCTCGGCGATGCCCTGGTCGGGACGCCCGGCGGCTACCGGTTGGCGCTCGAGGAGGCGTTGCTCGATCTGGCCCACTTCGAACGGCTCCTCGACGACGCTGCGACATCGTCGCCGGCCAGGGCGCTGGAGCGCATCGACGAGGCCCTGGCCACGTGGCGCGGACCACCGTTCGGTGACGTGGGCGACGTCGAGCCGGTCCGGCCG
>DMTU01000358.1:4577-7187 GCA_003476595.1 Acidimicrobiaceae bacterium
GAGCCGGTCCGGCCGGTCACGGCGCGGTTGGAGGAGCGGTGGGTGACGGCGCGAGAGGACCGGTCGGCCGCGCTGCTGGCCTGCGGTCGGCCGGCGGAAGCGGTCGCGACGGCGGAGGAGCTGGTCGCCGACCACCCGCTGCGGGAGCGCACGTGGACCGTGCTCGTCGAGGCGCTGGCCGCCACGGGCCGCCCGACCGAGGCGCTGCGTGCCTACCAGCGGGCGGTGGAGGCGCTGGCCGAGGCCGGACTCGAGCCGACGTCCGAGCTCCGTCGGGCCGAGGCGATGGCGCTCGAGGGCGAGGTCGGGGCACCGGCCCGTCGCCGCGTGGTGCTGCCTGCCTCGTCGTTCGTGGGGCGCGATCGGGACCGCGAGGAGCTGGCCCGGCTGTCGGCGGCCTGGCCGCTCGTCACGCTCACCGGGCCGGGCGGCGTCGGCAAGACCCGCCTCGCCCGAACCGTCGCCGCCGACATCGAGCACCGGTTCTCGGCCGGTGTCCGCTCGATCGAGCTCGCCGGCGTGGACGACGGTGGCCAGGTCGCGGCCGTGGTCGCCGACGGGCTGGGGCTCGTCGTCGGCGCCGAGGGCCCGGTCTCGGCCCTGGATGCGGTGGGGGACCTCGACGTGCTGGTCCTCCTCGACAACTGCGAGCACGTCGTCGGCGCGGTCGCGGACCTGGTCGCCCGGCTCGCTGCCGGTGGGCGGCGGCTGCGCGTCATCGCCACCAGCCGGGAGCCGCTCGCGGTCGACGGCGAGCAGCTGTGGCCGGTCGGCCCGCTCCCCGTGACCGGCCCGGCGAGCGGGGTGCAGCTCTTCGTCGACCGGGTCCGGGCCGCCCGCCCCGACTTCACACCGGACGAGGCGGCGCTCGATCTGGTCGCCGGGATCGTCGAGCGGCTCGACGGGCTCCCGNNCCCCGCTCGCCGATCAGCCGGCGCGGCTGCTCCTGCTCGATCGGTCGCAGTCGGTTGCGCCCGACTACCACTGGTCCGACGACGAGGAACCCGCGATCGCTCGGCTCCTGACCAGCCTCGACCGGCTCCCGCTCGCGATCGAGATGGCGGCGGTGGCCGCCGGTGCGATGCCGCTGCCGATGCTCCACGACCGCCTGGAGGGCGAGCTCGAGCTGCCACCGCTCAAGCGGCGCGACCTGGACGAGCGGCAGCGGACGTTGAAGGCGCTGCTCGACTGGTCGCTCCGGCTGCTCGACGACGATGCCCGCGCGATGTTCGGCTCCCTGGCGGTGTTCGCGGGCCCGGTCACCGCGGGCGACGTCGCTCACGTGTCGGGCGTCGCGTCGCCATTCGAGGTCCTCTGCCGCCTGGTCGACCTCTCCCTCCTCCAGGTGGACGTGACGGGGGAGGAGCCGCACTTCCGCATGCTGCGCACCGTCCGACAGCGTGCCTGCGACGCCGCCGGCGCCGATCTCGAGGTGCTCCGGACCCGACACGCTGCCTGGCTCCTCGATGCCGTGACCGACGCCGATCGCCGGCTCCGCGGACCGGACGAGCGCCGGGCCCATGATCGCCTCGAACGCCTCCTCGACGATGCCCGCACCGCCGTGGCCTGGGCGCGCGAGCACGACCAGGTCTGCGCCGTGCGGCTCGTGGGCCGGCTCTTCCTGTACGCCCAGTCCCGCCTGCGGGACGAGGTGCTCGGCTGGGCGGCCGAGGTCGTGGAGCACGCGCCGGCCTCGCTGTCGGGCACCGAGGGCGAGCTCGCGCTCGCCGCCGCCGCCCAGCGGGCGATCAACGGCGGTGACCTGGAACGGGCCCGGCGGCTCATCGACCGGGCCGTGGACCTGAACGACTCGACCGCCGACCCGCTCGTGTACGAGCTGCTCTCCGACGTCCTCCTCTTCGGCGGAGACACCGCACCGGCCCGGGAGGCGGGGCGCATCGGGCTCGCGACGGCGTCGGCTGCCGGCGACGCGCACGGCGTCGTCGCGTGCCTCGCCGGCGTCGTCCTGGCCGACGCCTACGCGGGCGAACACCAGTCGGCGGCTCGCGCCATGGCGGAGTTCGCCGCGCCACCGGAGCTGGCGCCCTCCGATCGGGCGTGGCTCCACTACGTCGAAGGCGAGCGGTTGCTCGACCTCGACCCCGAGCCGGCCCTCGCCGCGCTCCACCGGGCTGTCGCCGCCGCGGACGAGGTCGGCAACGCCTACCTCGCAGCGGTGGCCCGGGTCTCGTACGCATCCGTGCTCTCCCGAACCGGCGACCCGTCGGCGGCCCGAGCGCCCTTCGCCGAGCTCATCGCCCACTGGCGCGCCCACGGCGACCGGACCCACCTGCTCACCACGCTGCGGAACCTCGTCACGGTGCTCGACCGGCTCCACATGGCCGAGCGCGCCGCCGAGCTGCTCGGCGCGGTCCTCGACGACGCCGTGGCGCCCAGCTTCGGCGCCGAGCGGGCGATGCTCGAGCACCTGCTCGACCTCCAGGAGCGCACGCTCGGGCCCGCCGAGCTGGCCCGCCGCATGGACGCCGGGCGGGCGCGCTCGATCGACGAGGCCGCCCGGCTGGCGCAGGCGTGGCTGGACGAACCCACGCCGGCACGTGACGACGGGCGTTGGTAGCGTCTCGGCATGCAGACGGAAGAGGGGACCGG
>DMTU01000358.1:7286-7982 GCA_003476595.1 Acidimicrobiaceae bacterium
GGGACCGGGCGGGACGGGTGGGGCGACGTCGTCCCGTTCCCGAGCGAGGACCGCATCGATGAGGTGCGCCGCGAGGTCGGCCTGCGGGAGCTGATCGGCGAGATCCTGCGCGAGGAGCGGCATCGCCAGGAGCGCACCCTCGCCGACGTCGCCGAAGCCGCGGCCGTGTCGCTGCAGTACCTGTCCGAGGTCGAGCGCGGCCGCAAGGACGTGTCGTCCGAGCTGCTCGGTGCGATGCACGAGGCGCTCGGCCTCGACCTCGCCGACGTCCTGGAGCGGGCGACCCGGCGGCTACACGTCCGGTCGCAGGGCCGCGGCGGCCTGCGCATGCTCGCCGCCTGATCCGCTCTCGAGCAGGTTGTCGGCGATGCCGTAGGCGATGGCGTCACGTCCGGTGAGCACCAGCGCCCGGTCGGTGTCGGCGCGGATCTGCTCCACCGGTCGACCGGTGTGCCGGGCCAGCAGCTCCTCGCCCTGGGCGCGGATCCGGGCGATCTCTGCCGCCTCGAGGGCGAGGTCGCTGATCGAGCCGCGGCTGCCCTCGGTGTGGGGCTGGTGCAGCACGACACGGGCGTGGGGGAGCAGCGACCGCTTCCCGGGCGCGCCGGCGGCGAGCAGGATCGCCGAGGTCGCCGTCGCCTGGCCGACGCACAGCGTCGCCACGTCCGGGGCGACGAACTGCATCGTGTCGTAGAT
>DMTU01000358.1:8139-17971 GCA_003476595.1 Acidimicrobiaceae bacterium
TGCATCGTGTCGTAGATCGCCATCACGGCGCTGAACGAGCCGCCGGGGGAGTTGAGGTAGAGCTGCATCTCCGCCGTGGAGTCGGCCGCGAGGTGCAGCATCTGGGCGATGACGACGTTGGAGACCCCGTCGTCGATCGGCGTGCCGACGAAGACGATCCGCTCCGACAGCAGCCGGCTGAACACGTCCGAGACGCGCTCGCCCTTCGGCGTGGACTCGATGACGCTGGGGATCGTGTAGCTCACGACTGCCTCCCGAGGCCGATGCGCCGCGTCGGTGCCGCCGGGATGATCTCGTCCAGCGAGGTCACGACGTGGTCGACGAAGCCGTACTCCCGGGCCTGGTCGGCGTCGAACCACCGGTCTCTCCCCACGTCCCGGACCACCTCCTCGATCGGGTGGCCGGTGTGGCGCGAGATGATGCCGCGCATCCGGTCCAGCGTCGCCTGGAGGTTGCCGACCTGGATCTCGACGTCGGCGGCCGACCCACCCAGCCCGGCGGACCCCTCGTGCATCACCACCTGCGCGCTCGGCAGGGCGTAGCGCTTCCCGGGGGCGCCGGCGCACAGCAGGATCTGGCCCATGCTGGCCGCGAACCCGACCGCGACGGTCGCGACGTCGTTCGGGATGAGCTGCATCGTGTCGTAGACGGCGAGGCCGGCCATGACCGACCCGCCCGGGGAGTTGATGTGGAGGCAGATGTCGCTCTGCGGGTCGTCCGTGGACAGCATCAGCAGCTGGGCGACGACGCGGTTGGCGCTCTCGTCGTCGACGGCTTCACCCAGCACGACGATGCGCCGGTCCAGCAGGCGGTCGAACACCGTGCCCGGCGAGGTGGGGATCGTGGTCATGGACCGAGTGTGGCGGCGGCGCGGCCGCATCGGGGCCGGTTCTGCTGCAGGCAGAAGGGGCACCTCGCCCAGGCCTGAGCAGTTGTCGCCGTCGAGCGGCGACGTGCACCATGGGCCACCGTGGCCGGTCCTCCCCGCACCGTCGACGTCGCCTCGACGACGCCTGCACCGTCCGACGACACCGAGGGCCGCGCGCGCCTCGGTGTCGTCCTGCTGGGCGCCTGGCCGCTGCTGCTGTCGATCCTGCTGCTGATGGTGGGCAGCGGCCTCCAGGGTGCGCTGCTTGGCGTGCGCGCCGAGCGCGCCGCCTTCAACTCCACTGTCACCGGTCTGGTGCTCGGCCTCTACTACCTGGGCTACGTGGCCGGCTCGACGTGGGTGCCGGGACTGGTCCGCGCCGTCGGCCACATCCGGGTGTTCTCCTCGCTCGCGTCGCTCGCCTCGGCTGCCGTCGTCATCCACGGCGTGTGGGTCTCGCCGCTCCCGTGGATGTTCCTGCGCTTCATCACGGGCGTGTGCGTGGCCGGCCTGTTCATCGTGAGCGAGTCGTGGCTGAACGACGTGTCGACGTCGCGCACCCGGGGCTCGCTGCTCGCCATCTACAACTCCGTGGTCACGGCCGGCCTCGCCATCGGCAGCCTCCTGCTCAACGCCGCCGACATCGGTGGCTTCGTCCTCTTCGTGCTCGGCTCGGTGATGCTGTCGGTCGCGGCGGTGCCCGTCGCGCTGGCGCCCCACGAGGCCCCACCGCCGCGGGAGTACGCGCCACGGTCGGTGCGCGATGTGGTCCGGTCCGCGCCGCTCGGCATCACCGGCGCCACCCTCTCGGGGTTCGCCACCGGCGCCGCGCTGGGCTTCGGTGCCGTGTACGCCAGCCGGGCCGGGTTCGGCGTCACCGGCGCATCCAAGTTCATCGCCGTCCTCCTCGTCGGCGCCGTCGCCGGCCAGTTCCCGCTCGGCCGGTGGTCGGACAGCACCGATCGCCGCTACGTCATGGCCGTCGCCGCGCTCCTCGTCACCGTCGGCTCCGGCATCGGCGTCGGGGCGACGCTGCGCGAGAGCTTCGTCGGGGCGCTGGCCGCGGCGTTCTTCATCGGGGCCGGGTCGTTCTCGCTGTACGGCCTCTCCTTCGCCCACGTCGCCGACTACGTCGAGCCGGCGGTGATGCCGGCCACGGGCGCCCGCCTGCTCACCTTCAACGGCCTCGGCGCCGCCGCCGGTCCCTTCGTCGCCTCTGCCGCCATCGGGATGTTCGGGCCCGAGGGGATCTTCCACGTGCTCGGCGCGCTGACCCTGCCCTTCGTCGTCTACGTGCTGTACCGCCTGACCCGCCGCGCCGCGGTGAGCGACGAGCGCCGCGCCCACTACACCCCGCTCGCCACCTCGGCCACGGTCGGTTCCCTCGACGAGCTCGCCTCGGAGATCAGCGGCATCGAGCTGCTGGACGAGCGGCGGCCGGACCGCCGACGCCGCGTCCCCCTGCCCCGCTCGGTCCGGAGGTGACCGCCCGCCGCCAGGCCATGCGCGACGGGATCACGGACGTCGCGCCCATGCTCGTCGGCATCATCCCCTTCGGGCTCGTGGCCGGTGCCGCGCCGATCGCCGAAGGGCTCGACCTCGGCCACGCGGTCGCCATGTCGCTCCTGCTCTTCGCCGGCGCCAGCCAGCTGGCCATGGCCGACGTGCTCGGCAGCGGCGGCGGTGTCGCGGTCGCCGTGGTGACCGCGCTGACCATCAACCTCCGCATGCTGCTGTACTCGGCGTCGCTCGCGCCCACCCTGTCCTCCGAGCGCCTCGGGGCCCGGCTGCGGGTCAGCTACCTGCTCGTGGACCAGGCCTACGCGCTCTCGGTCATCCGGTGGGACGGCAACGACGACCGCAGGCAGCGACTGCCGTACTTCTTCGCCATCGGCATCCTGCTCTGGACGTCGTGGCAGATCACCACGGTGATCGGCGCGCTGGTCGGCAGCAGCGTGCCCGACGACGTGCCGCTCGACTTCGCCGTCCCGCTCGTCTTCCTGGTGCTGCTCGTGCCCGTGCTCCAGCGGTGGCCGAGCGTGGTCGCCGCCGCGGTCGGTGGTACGACGGCGGTGCTGGCCGCCGAGCTGGGCGCGGCCCGCCTCTCGATCCTCATCGGCGGAGTCGCCGGCATCGTCGCCGGCGCGCTCGCCGAGGGCCACCAGGAGCGCCGGCGCGAGGTGACCCCGCGATGAGCGGGACCTGGATCGCCATCCTGCTGGCCGGCGCGGGCACGTACGCGATGCGGGCCTCGTTCCTCGCCTTCGCCAACCGGTTCGTGGACCTGCCACCCCTGGCCCAGCGGGTGCTGCGCCAGATCCCGCCGGCGGTGCTCGCCGCGCTCGTGGTGCCGGCCCTCGTCCGCCCCACCGGGCAGCTGGACCTGTGGCAGCCCCGGCTCCTCGCCGGCGTGCTGGCCGCCTTCGTGTCGTGGAGGACCCGCAACGTCGGCCTCACCCTGGTCGTCGGGATGGTCGCGCTCGTGGCGGTCGAGCAGCTCACCTGATCGGGCTCCCTGCAACGGGCGTTGCCAGCTTGGCAGGATGGACCGGTGAGCACGATCCAGCCCCCCATCACCATCGACCTGCGCGACCCCGAGTTCTGGCGGTCCCGGCAGCACGAAGCGTGGACGTGGGCGAGGGCCAACGATCCCGTGCACTGGGACGAGGCCAACGAGCTGTGGGCCATCACCCGCCACGCCGACGTCCAGCACGTGGAGCGCCACTCGGAGGTGTTCTCCTCGCTGCGCACCTACCGCCTGAACGAGACGCCGACCGAGTCGAACATGATCGCCAACGACGACCCGCGCCACCTCCAGCAGCGCCGCCTCGTCAACCGGGGCTTCACGCCCAAGGCCGTGCGCGAGCAGTCGGCCCAGTTCGAGGCGATGATCGCCGCCATGGTCGACCCGCTCACCCCGCAGGGGCGCTGCGAGGTCGTCGACGCCATCGCCGGGCAGCTGCCGGCCCGCTTCACCTGCAACCTGCTCGGGCTGCCCGAGGACGAGTGGCGCACGGTGAAGAGCTGGTCCGAGCGGCTCATGCGCATCGACTCGGTGCTGTTCGACCAGGAGGCCATGGCCGGGCTGATGGCGGCCACCATGGAGATCTGGGGGATGGTCGAGTCCAAGGTCACCGACCTGCGGGGCTGCCCGGCCCACGGGCTCATCTCGACCTGGGCCAACGCCGAGATCGAGGGTGACCCGCTCTCGCAGGACACGATCTTCAACGAGGTCGGCCTGTTCATCGCCGGCGGCGCCGAGACCACCCGCACCGCCATCGCCCACGGGCTGCGCACCTTCTGCGACCACAACGACCAGTGGGAGCTGCTCCACGAGCGCCCCGAGCTCATCCCCTCGGCGGTGGACGAGGTCATCCGGTGGGTCACGCCCCTCAACAACATGTTCCGCAAGGCCACCGAGGACGTCGAGCTGCGGGGCCGCACGATCAAGGCCGGCGACCGGCTCGCCCTCGTCTACCCATCGGCGAACCGCGACGAGGACGTGTTCGAGGACCCGTTCACCTTCGACGTCACCCGCTCGCCGAACCCGCACGTGGCCTTCGGCTACGGCACCCACTTCTGCCTCGGCGCCAACTTCGCCCGTCGCGAGCTCGAGATCCTGCTCGGCACGCTCACCCGGGAGTGGACGAACCTGCGGGTCGAGGACGAGATCGACGTCGAGCCCAACATCTTCGCCCCGGCCGTGCGATCGTTCGGACTGGCCTTCGACGCCCGGTAGCGTCGATGGGGATGCGCCCCGTCCACGCTTCCGAGCCGAGCACGTCTCCGACGCCCACGATCACGCCGGACACCACCGTCCAGCCGACCACGGGCGACGGTGACCACGACAAGTACGCGCACATCTGCCGCAAGGAGGACGTGACGCGGGCCTACATCACCGGCGAGGCCATCGAGGCGCTCTGCGGCAAGAAGTGGGTGCCCACCCGGGACCCCGACCGCTACCCGGTCTGCCCGGCGTGCAAGGAAGCGATCGGCAAGATCCGCAACGCCGGCGAGAACTAGCCCCGAACGCTCAGGCGGTCCGGACCCGGTCGTCGAGGGCGGGGAAGCCGTCGAGGTACTCGGCGCGCTCCCGGCGCAGCCGCTCGACCAGCTCCCCGTACTCCTCGTCCCGGCCCTGGCGCTGGTACAGGCGACGGGGCTGGAGCAGCTCGTCGTCGTCGATCCCGGGGATCGACGTGGCGACGTCGTAGCCGAAGTCCGGGTCGGTCTCCCACTCGATCGTGCCGTCGACGATGCCGGCCTGCACCGCAGCCGACACGTCGATGGTGACCTTCTTGGACCGGTCGTCGTCGGCGTCGCCGCCGACCCGGCCGGTGTTCAGCAGGTACACCTCGAGCGGGTGCTGCTCGAGGATCTCCAGCAGCCGGTTGGCCTGGGAGGCGTCGTCTTCGAACCAGAACGGGTTCGTGCCGGGCACCCGGAGCCGCTTGCCGGCCTCGGCCGCCCCGCCGGCGCTCGTGCCCTTGGTCTCGCCGAGCATGAAGTAGTGCGCGGCCTGCTCGGGTCGGAGGCGGGCCACGGCGGGGATGATGTCCTCGTTGCGGTTCAGGATGAACAGGTACCGGGCCTTCGGGAGATCCCGTGGGTCCCGGTGGCGGATTTCCGCGAGGGGGAACGTGACCCGGCCGTTGGCCGTGTAGCGATCGTCGAAGAAGTCGATCTGCCTGGTGATCGGATCGATCCGGGTGTTCTCGAGCCACGCCTCGGGGTCGATCGCGCCGCCGTGGATGGTGGGCTCGTCGTCGGCGTCGAGGCCGTAGGTCTTCGCGAAGCACCCGTTCTCGGTGGCGTGCACGGTGCCGTCGGGCATGAGGCCGATGAAGTCGTCCTGCACCGGCAGCGAGCCCTTCACCTCGCGGAACGTGGTGGTCGTCTTGCCCGTGCCCGACAGGCCGATGATCAGCGCCAGCTCCTCCTCGCCCGACCCGGTCTCCTCGGCGGGGAAGACCTTGGCGCCCGAGTGCATGGCCAGCCCGCCGCGCTCGTGGACCAGGTGGTTCCACATGCGCAGGCCGCCCATCTTGGACTCACCGAAGTAGTCGGATCCGAACACCCGGGTGACGTAGTGGTCGAGGTCCACGGCGATGAGCCGGTCGTCGGGCTTGCCCGGCGCCAGGAGGCCGGGCGTGTAGATCACCGTGAAGCCGTGCTCGGCGTGCTCCTCCTCGAAGCCGGCCTCGTCCTCGACCGGGAAGTACAGCTGCTGCTGCATCGCCGGGATGTTCGAGCTCTTGCGCTCGATGAGGAGGCGGACGGGCGTGCGGAAGTCGGGATCCGGGCCGATGTAGCCCTCGATGAGCACCATGTCCTGGTCGGCGATGAACGCGTCCTGCTCCTCGGCCCACTGCTCGTACTCGGCGCGCGACATCGTCGGCTTGCCCGTCGGCTGGTCGGACACGAACGCGGTCGACGGCGCGAGCCGGGCGGTGACCATCGTCGTGTAGCCGATGTTGCCGTGCTCGCTGACCTGCACGCGGGACATGTGGGCCAGGACCCAGTCGCGCAGCTGCTCCTGGGAGGGGTTGCGGGTGACCGAGGCGGCGGTGGGGAGGGTCATGCCTTGGTCCCCTACCCACGGCACCTCAGTCGATGCGGCGCAGCTCCTGCCGGTAGCGGTGGCCGCGGTCCCGGTAGAACTCGGCGGACTCCTGGATCATGGCCAGGTCCACGGCGTCGTGGCGGAGCTTGGCCGGCACGCCGAGGGCCATGGCGCCGGAGGGCACCTCGAAGCCGCCGCTGCAGACGGCGTTGGCCCCGACCAGGCCGCCGGTGCGGACGATGGCCTTGTGCAGCACCACGCTGCCCGAGCCCACGAGGGCGTCGTCTTCGATGATGCAGCCCTCGAGGTGGACGATGTGGCCGATGACGCAGCCGTTGCCGATCTGGGTCGGGGCCCACTCGGTGGTGTGGATGACCGACCCGTCCTGGATGGACGTGCGCTCGCCGACGGTGATCGGGCCGCTGTCACCGCGCAGGACCGCGCCGGGCCAGACCGTGGACTCCGAGCCGATGGTGACGTCGCCGATCACGACCGCATCGGGGTGGACGAAGGCGTCGTGGGCGATGGTGGGGGTGAGGTCGCCGAGTGCGTAGACGGGCATGTGGATCTCCGGGGGGAGGGGGCGAGGGTGGTGCCATCCTCGCAGCGGTCACGACGTCGGGACGAGCGCGGTGGTGCGGCGCACGGCGCGGCGCAGCGGTCCACCCGGCAGGGCGCCGGTGATGCGCCCGATGACGTAGAGCACCGGGAAGATCTCGAGGCGGCCGGCCAGCATCATCACCATCAGCAGCCCGCGCGCGGGCCGGGAGAAGTACAGGTAGTTGGACGCCGGGCCGGCCTCGCCGAGCGCCGGGCCCATGTTGCCCATGGCGGAGGTGGCCGCACCCGCCGCCTCGGTGAGCCCGGAGCCGAGGAACGTGAGGGCCAGGCAGCCGACGCCGATGAAGACGACGTAGAGCAGGGCGTAGCCGATGACGCGCTGCACGATCCGCTCCGGCATCGCGTCCCGGCCCAACCGCACCGGCAGGACGGCACGGGGGTGGCGGATGCGGCGCAGCTCCCGGAGAGCGTGGATCAGGAGCACCCGGGCCCGCACCAGCTTCAGCCCGCCCGACGTCGAGCCGGCCATCCCGCCCGACACCATGAGGGCGAGCAGCAGCAGCTGGGTGCCGGGGACCCACTGGACGAAGTCGGCGGTGCCGAACCCGGTCGACGTGAGCAGCGAGGCGACGTTGAACGTGGCGTCCCGGAGCGACTTGCCGAAGCCGAGGCCCTGCTGGGTCCACAGCAGCGCGGTGACCGCGGCGGTGAACACGACGAAGACACCGAGGTAGAAGCGCAGCAGGGGGGACTCCGCGTAGATGCGGGGCCGGCCCGTGACGGCGCGCCAGTGGAGGGTGAAGCTGGTGGCCGACACGAGCATGAGCACCACGAGCGCCAGCTCCACCGCCACCGAGTCGAAGGCGGCGATCGAGGAGTCGTAGGGGGACAGGCCGCCGGTGGAGACGGCGGTGAAGGCGTGGGTGACGGCGTCGAAGGGTGACATGCCGACCGCCAGCAGCAGGGCGATGGCGGCCACGGTGAGCCCGGCGTACACCTGCCACAGCCGCCGGGCCGTCTCGGAGATGCGCGGGGCGAGGCGATCCGTGGTCGGCCCCGGCGCCTCGGCGCTGAGCATGTCCATGCCGCCCACGCCGAGGAAGGGCAGGATCGCCACGGCGAGCACGACGATGCCGGTGCCGCCGTACCACTGGGTGAGGTTGCGCCAGAACAGCACGCCCCTCGGCGCCGCCTCGATCGGTGCGAGCACGGTGGAGCCGGTTCCGGTGAAGCCCGAGACCGACTCGAACAGGGCGTTGTCGATCGAGCCGAAGGTCCCGGTGAGCAGGTACGGGACGGCGCCCGCGATAGACGCCAGGAGCCAGGTGCTGCCGACGGCGACGAAGGTGGCCGACGCCGTCATCTTCGCCGGCACCTGGGTGCCCCGCCACAGCACGAACCCGGTCACCGCCACGACGCCGGCGGCCAGCATCATCGTCGCGGTCTCGTCGCCCCCGGCCCCGAGCTCCACGAGCGCGGAGACGATGATGCCGGCGGCGACGAAGAGCATGGCGGCGCCGCCCACGTGGGCGCTGAGGCTGGGCCAGCGGCGCGACGGCGTGCGGAAGCTCGTCGTCGCGTCACCGCCGATCAACTGCCGCCTCCCCCGGGCCGGCACCGGCGGCACCACCCGGTGAGGGCGAAGTGGCGCAGGTCCAGCTGGAACCCGAACCGGTCGACGACGGTCCTGGCGAAGGGGTCGGTGACCGCGCAGTCGATCTCGAGCACGGCACCGCACCCGTTGCAGACGAGGTGCGAGTGCTCGTCGTCGGCGAGGTGGAACTCGGCCGGGCCGTGGCCGAGGTGGACGTGGGTGACGATGCCCAGCTCGGTCAGCAGGTCCAGCGTCCGGTAGATGCTCGAGTGGCTGACGTCCGGATGCCGGGCCTGCACGCGAGCATGGAGGGTCTCGGCCGTGACGTGCGAGCCGATCTCGACCAGCGCCTCGACCACGGCACGGCGGGGCGCGGTGATGCGGACGCCTCGGCTGCGGAGCTGGTCGACCAGGTCGTCCGCGGTCGCAGCAGCCATCTCCGGACAGTAGCGACCGCCCCGGCCACCTCCGATCCCTGGGGGCGCGTGTTGGGAACAGGTTGCAGGTGGCTATCGTCCCGATCCATGACGAGATCTCGCCTGCTGGCCCCGCTGGCCCTGCTGCTCCCGATCGCCCTCGTCGCGGGTGCGTGCGGCGGTGACGACGACGCGGCCGGATCGGACGGCGGCGGAGACGACCGGCTGGTCGTGGTCACGACGGTGAGCCCGATCACCTCCATCGCCGCCGACGTCATCGGTGACCTCGCCCGGATCCAGGGGGTCGTCCCCGAGGGCACCAACTCCCACACCTTCGAGCCGTCGCCGTCGGTGTCGGAGGTGCTCGAGGGTGCCGACGTGGTGTTCGCCAACGGCCTCCAGCTGGAGGAGCCGACGCTGGCGCTGGCCCGCGACGTGGCGGGGGACGCCACCATCGTGGAGCTCGGCGACCTCATCGTCAGCCCGGACGACTACCTCTACGACTTCTCGTTCCCGGAGGACGAGGGCAAGCCCAACCCCCACCTGTGGACCGACCCGACCCTCGCCAAGGGCTACGCCCGCTACATCGCCGACACGATGAGCGAGGTCGATCCGGACAACGCCGAGACCTACGAGGCCAACCGGGCCGAGTTCGACGGGATCGTCGACGAGCTCGACACCGCCCTGCGCACCGCCCTGGACACCGTGCCCGAGGACAACCGCAAGCTCGTGACCTACCACGACGCCTACGCCTACTGGGCCCAGACCTACGGGTGGACCGTCGTCGGGGCGGTGCAGCCCGAGGACCTCCAGCGGCAGGAGCGCGTCGG
>DMTU01000358.1:18087-18597 GCA_003476595.1 Acidimicrobiaceae bacterium
TCGCCGCGCGCCGTGGCCGACCTGGTCGACCAGATCCGGGCCGAGGGCGTCCCGGCGGTGTTCGGCTCCGAGGTCTTCCCGTCCCCCGTGCTGGAGACGATCGCAGAGGAGGCCGGCGCCGAGTACGTCGCCGACCTCCGCGACGACGACCTCCCCGGCGAGCCGGGTGACGAGGACCACAGCTGGCTGGCCCTGATGCGCTCCAACTACGCCACGATCGTCGAGGTCCTCGGCGGTGATCCCGAGGCGCTCGAGCAGCTCGAGCTGCGCCGGGTCGGGCCCGATACCGCGGATTATCCGCAGTGAACCAGCGGTAGCGTCGCTCCGGTGACCCCGCTCCTCACCCTCGAGGGAGTCGCCGCCGGCTACGGCGACGGGTCCGTCATCACCGGGGTCGACCTCCAGATCGACCGCGGCGACTTCGTGGGCATCGTCGGCCCGTCCGGTTCGGGGAAGTCCACGCTGCTGCGCGTCCTGCTCGGGAGCGTCCCGGTGAGCGCGGGCCGGCTC
>DMTU01000358.1:18748-35587 GCA_003476595.1 Acidimicrobiaceae bacterium
CGAGCGGCCCGCCGGCACCCGCCTCGGCTACGTGCCCCAGGTCGAGCAGATCGACTGGGACTTCCCGGTCACCGTCGCCCAGTGCGTGCTGATGTCACGGGTCCGGGGCCGCCTCCTGCCGTGGGCCTCGAAGGCGGAGAAGGCCGACGTGGCCCGGGTGCTCGACCGCCTCGGCATCGGCGACCTCGCCGGCCGCCACATCCGGGCCCTCTCCGGTGGCCAGCAGCAGCGGGTGTTCCTCGCCCGCGCCCTGCTCGCCGAGCCGGACCTGCTGCTGCTCGACGAGCCCACGTCGGGGGTCGACGTGCGCACCCGGCACGAGATCCTCCACCTGCTGGGTGAGCTCCACGACGGCGGGCTCGGCATCGTGCTGACGACCCACGACCTCAACGGCATCGCCGCCCACCTGCCCCGGTTGGTCTGCCTGAACAAGGAGGTCATCGGCGCGGGCGCCCCCCACGAGGTGCTCGTCCCGTCGGTGCTCGAGGCCACCTACGGCTCGCCCATGGAGGTGCTGGAGCACGGCGGCATGCGCGTCGTCGTCGACGTGCCGAGCGAGGCGCAGATCATCCAGCTCCGGGACCGCAGCGCGTGATCACCCTCGACGAGCTGCTCCGCCCGTTCGAGTTCCAGTTCTTCCAGAACGGGCTCGTCGTGGCCACGGTCGCGGGCGCCCTGTGCGGGCTCATCGGCGTGTACGTCGTGCTGCGCTCGATGAGCTACATCGGCCACGGGCTCAGCCACGCCATCTTCGGCGGCTTCGCCGTCTCCGCCCTCGCCGGCGTCAACGTGTTCCTCGGGGCCGGACTCTGGGGACTCGCGTCCGCGCTCGCGGTGTCGTCGGTGACCCGCCGGCGCCCGATCGGGTCCGACGCCGCCATCGGCGTGATCACGACGGCGTCGTTCGCGTTCGGCCTCGCCGTGCTGCAGCTCGGCGGCGGCGCCGATGTGGACGCCGACGCCGCGCTGTTCGGCAACGTCCTCGGCGTCACCCGGGGGGACGTGTGGATCGTGAGCGGCGTGACCCTCTTCGCGATCGCAGTGATCGTGCTGCGCTACCGGTCGCTGCTGTTCGTCACCTTCGACCCCGAGGTCGCCGAGGCCTCCGGGGTGAAGGTCGCCCGCATCGACGCCCTCCTGATGCTCGTGCTGGCCGCCTCGATCCTCGCCACGATGAACGTCATGGGCGTCACCCTCATCGCTGCCGCCCTCGTGGTGCCGGCGGTGGTGGCCCGCATGGTGACCTCGTCGTTCTCCACGATGCTGTGGCTGTCGACGCTCATCGGGGCGGTGTGCGGCTTCGTGGGCATGAACCTCAGCTACCACCTCGACGTCGCGTCCGGGCCCACCATCGTCCTGGTGGGCGGTGCGCTGTTCGTGGCCGCGCTGGCGGCCACCGGGGTCCGGGGTCGGACCCGCCTCGCCGGGGTGGATGCGCACTGACCGGGACTAGCGTTCCGGCATGGATTCCCAGCGCATGAAGCGCATGCTCGAATCGGTGTTGGGCGTGTCGGTCACCAGCGGCAACCGCATCGACGTCCTGAAGAACGGCGATCAGATCTTCCCGGCCATGCTCGAGGCCATCGACGCGGCCGAGCGGTCCATCGACTTCCTCACCTTCATCTACTGGAACGGGGAGATCGGCCAGGAGTTCGCCGACCACCTGTCCGCCAAGGCGCGGGAGGGCGTGCGCGTGCGGGTCCTGCTCGACGCCGCCGGCGCCTGGGAGCTCGACACCGACGTGGTGGACGGCATGGACGAGGCCGGCTGCGACGTGCGCTGGTTCCGCCCCATCAAGGCGCGCGGCGCGCTGCAGGCCAACAACCGCACGCACCGCAAGCTCCTCGTGTGCGACGAGACGCTCGCCTTCACCGGTGGTGTCGGCATCGCCGACGTCTGGGGTGGCGACGCCCGCGGCGAGGGGGAGTGGCGCGACACCCACTTCCGGGTCGTCGGCCCCGCCGTGGCCGGCCTGCGCGGCGCGTTCTTCGACAACTGGGCCGAGACCGGCACGGACCTGGTGGACGAGGTGGACCGGTTCCCGGAGCTCTCCCAGCCCGGCGAGCTCGACGTGCAGGTCATCAAGGGCGTCGCCGAGGCCGGCAACAGCGACGTGTGGAACCTGTTCCGGGTGCTGATCGACTGCGCCGAGGAGCGCATCCGCATCACCACCGCCTACTTCACGCCCGACGAGGAGATCCTCCGTCGCCTGCTGAACGCGTCGGAGCGCGGGGTCAGCGTCGAGGTCCTCGTGCCCGGACCCCACGCGGACAAGCGGCTGGTGCAGGTGGCCAGCGAGGCCAGCTTCCGGGAGCTGCTCGACGCCGGCGTGCAGATCTGCACGTTCCAACCGTCGATGCTCCACGCCAAGGTGCTCACGATCGACAGCTCGGTCTGCGTGGTCGGCTCGGCGAACATGAACCAGCGCTCGACCGAGCACGACGACGAGGTCTGCCTGGTGATCTTCGACGAGGCCATGACCGCGGTGCTCGACGGCCACATGGACGAGGACCTGCAGCGCGCCGAGCCGATCGACCTCGACGAGTGGGAGAAGCGGGGCCTGCTCCAGCGCATCGAGGAGAAGGCCGTGAAGGTGATCGACGGGCTGCTCTAGCCGCCCTGGGGCACCAGCACGTGCCAGGCCCGGGGCACGAGCTCGAGGTGCAGCGTGTGGGCGTGCTCGCACAGCTCGCCGTCGATGTCGGTGTCGAGCACGCCGGTGGCCTGCACGCTCGCCCGTCGCCCCGTCCAGCGGTGCGCTTCCTCGGCGGTGCTGAGCCCGTCGCGCATCGCGGTGCGGACCAGGGCGACCCGATCGTGGGTCTCGACGGGTTCGATCACGACGACGTCGATGGCGCCCTCGGTGGTGTCGACCAGCTCCACGCCGCCGCCCATGCTCGGTCCGAGGAGGAAGAGGCAGGCGAGCAGCGGCCCGTCCCAGACGACCTCGTCCTCGACCGTGACCCGCAGCGGTGCCGAGCCGCCGGTGGCGCCGGTCCACGCCGTGGCGGCGGGGTAGGCGAAGCGCTTCAGCACCGGCTTGAACCGCTGGGCGGCGCGGGCGGAGTCGACGCCCATGCCGAGGTGCAGGTTGTTCGCCACCAGCTCGCGGTGGGTGCCGTCGTCGCGCAGCTCGATGGCGTCGACGGCCCGGGCCCGGCCCCCGACGACCACGTCGGCGGCCTCCTGCGGGTCGAGCGGGATGCCGTGGTTGCGGGCGAAGTCGTTGCCGGTGCCGAGGGGGATGACGCCGATCGCCTCGTCG
The DNA here is from genome assembly GCA_003476595.1 of Acidimicrobiaceae bacterium. Classification (GTDB taxonomy): domain Bacteria; phylum Actinomycetota; class Acidimicrobiia; order Acidimicrobiales; family Salinilacustritrichaceae; genus Salinilacustrithrix. The sequence goes on from DMTU01000358.1 coordinate 22,014, forward strand.
GTGCGGTCCAGGGCGTCCAGGGTCTGCAGGGCGAGGTGGAGCGAGCCGTCACCGCCGGCGACCACCAGCTGCTGGTCCCGGGCGTCGCGGACCAGCTCCTCGAACTCCTCGGGGGTGCTGGTCCAGCGCAGCTCGGTGGGCGCGTGCTCGGCGAGGCGGCTGACGGCGAGCGCGACGTCGCGGCGTGACGTGCTGCCGGCGTCGTCGTTGGCGAGGACGAGGTGGGGGCGGGGGGCCATCCGCTGCCGATACCCCCCGGTCGCCGCCGCCAGTCAGACCCGACGGACGCGGTCGCCGGGGCGGACCTCGCCGTCGACGACGACCTTGGCGTTCGCGCCTCGCAGGCGCAGCTCCCTGCCGATCGGGGAGTTGACGAAGCGCAGCGCATCGAGCCCGAATCGCTCCGTGAACTTGGCGCAGCCGGTGTGGGGCTGGTCGGTGATCTCGACCACGGCCGTGCCGATGGCCAGTCGGGTGCCGGCGGGCAGGGCCGCCTCGGACAGGTCGAGGTCCACGTAGAGCTGATCGCCGGCGAGCGGCATGCGGTCGTCGGTCACGGCCACGAGGCGGGCCACCCGGCTCCCCATGATGTTCAGCTGCATGTCGGGGTGCGGGCTGCCGTCCGCCGTCCGCGTGCTCGGACGCTGCGACCAGGTGTCGCCGACCAGCCCGTCGGTGGTGGACAGCACGCCGACGTCGAGGACCTGGCGCTGGAGCAGCGCCGGTCGAGCGACCACCAGCTCGAGGCGGCCGTCGTCGAGCGGTGCGGCCCGGAGGTGGTCCAGCTCGGCCTCGAGCTGGGCGCGGGTGCGGTGCCCGCCGACAGGTGGTGCGGGGAGTCGGTCGCTGATGGAGGTGGGGCGACTCGTGCTGGCCCCGGTGCGGGCCGGGGCGACGGGGTCGGTCATCTCGAGTGCAGCTCCCGGTGCTCGGCGACGACCCGATCGATGACCGCGCGCAGCACGTCGGACACCAGTCCTTCGTCCAGGGCGTGCTCGGCCGCGAGGCGCCGGACCTTCTCGTCGATCTGGGCCTCGCGGATCGAGTCCTGGGCGGGCAGCCCCCGCTCGGACTTGATGCGGCCGACGCGCCGGGTGATGCGGAACCGCTCGGCGAGGAGCTCGACGAAGCGCTCGTCCACGGCGTCGATCTGGCGGCGGAGCACCTCGAGCTCGTCTTCCATCGCCCCATCGTGGCGCACGGACCGGGTCGGGTACGACCCATTCCGGATCTGGCATCAGCGTTGCCTGAATTTGTCATCAAGATCGGGGTATGACCTGCCGACACCTAGGCCAGAAGGACCATGCCGTGACGATCTCCCCGCTCCCCCTCCTCGACGTCACCGACGCCGCCGTGGCCTGGCCCGACGACGTCGCCGACCTGACCGACCGCCGCCGCCTGCTGGTGCGCGCCGTGCTCGGGGTCGACCTGCCTCGACGCGCGGTCGACCAGGTCTTCTGCCCCGCCCCTCAGTCGTCCTCGACGACGATGCGCTCCGGCGGGCGGGTGCCGAGCACCGACGAGACGTAGTCCGCCAGCGCCTCGTCGTTGTTGACGTGGGCGCCCCGCTGCTCCGACAGGAACCAGCGGTGCTCGAGCAGCTCGTGGAACAGCTCGGCCGGCTCCAGGCGGTCGGCCAGCTCCGGTGGCACCACGGTGTGGGGGGCGTAGACCTCCTCGAGCCAACGAGCCGCGGCAACCCCCCGGGGGACGTCGCGCCCCTCCTCCTGGCTCAGGTAGGCCTGCCAGGAGGTGATGTCGGCGAGGAAGCGCCGGGCCTGGTTCTCCTGCACCTGCAGCCCGGTCAGCCGCTCCAGCTCGCGCGCGTGGTGGCCCTCCTCCAGCAGCACCGGCCGCATGCGGATGGCGGATCCGCCCCTGGTCGGCTGCAGCGACACCTCGGACACATCGAAGCCGAGGTCCTCGAGGCGCCGGATGCGCCCCTCGATGAGGTGGCGCTCGGACGACGGGAACTCCTCGGCCCGGGTGAGCTCCTCCCAGAGCGCCCGGTACCGGTCGACGACGTCGTCGACCGCGTCGACCACGTCGATCTCCGGGATCCGCCCGGAGGCCATGAGGTCGGTGAGGTCGCCGGCGATGTTGATGCGGGCGATCTCCAGGTCGTGCTCGCGCATGGTGTCGGAGATCGACGGGTGGTGCTCGCCGGTCTCGGCATCCACCAGGTACGCCATGAGCGCACCCGCGTCGCGCCGGAACAGGATGTTGTTCAGCGAGCAGTCGCCCCAGAAGAATCCCTCCAGGTGGAGGCGGGCCAGCAGGACGACGCCGGCGTCGACCAGGCGGGGCCGCAGGTCCATCCCGGTCGGGTTGCCGAACAGGTAGCGGTACGGCAGGGCGAAGTCCAGGTAGCGGGTGACGAGCACCGCGCCGAGGGGCTCCCCGTCGGGCGTGGTGCGCCCGGTGACGACGCCGACCGCCTCGACCACCGGCAACCGGGACTCGGCCAGGCCGCGCAGCAGGTCGTACTCACGGTGGGCGACCGCCTCCTCGGTGGACTTCAGCGCGTAGACGCGCCCCTCGTACTGCACGAAGCGCACGACGTGTCGTGACACGCCGTGCGCCATGCGCACGAGGCGGCCGTCGGTGTTGTCGACGTCCCACTCGAGCAGCGGCAGCTGCCAGGGCAGATCGAGGAAGTCCGGGTGCCCGCGCCGGGCCCGGATCTCCATCTCCGGTGCGGGCCCGCTCACGGGCCGGACGGTACCTCTGTTCAGGCCGTCTCTGCGGCCCGGTCCTTGGCGACCTCGTCGAGCATCTCGTACTCCTCGCCGGTGTCGACCCAGTCCTCGAACTGGGTGACGCCGAGGGTGTCGAAGCGCTTGCGCAGCCAGCCGTCGTTGGCGTCGAGCAGACCGAGCTTCTTGCAGTTCGGCACGATCTTGGAGAACAGCAGCTGCTGGAACGGGTCCTGGTTCTTCAGCTCGGGGTCGTCCTGCTTGAAGATCGAGATGGCCTCCTTGACCGGCACGCCGGCCCGCTCCCAGACCTCCTGCTGGAGGAACCGGTCGCGCATGCGCACGGCGGCTTCGAAGGCGAACTCCTGGCGGTCCATCATCTCCTTGTCGGAGAGGCCCTCGTAGTACTCGCGCAGCGACAGCACGCCGAAGGCCACGTGGCGGGCCTCGTCGGACATGACGTAGCGCAGCAGCTGCTTGAGGAGCGGGTCCTCGGTGGTCTGCATGGCCATGCCGAAGGCGGCGAGGGCGAGGCCCTCGACCATGATCTGCATGCCCAGGTAGGTCATGTCCCACCGGCTGTCGAGGATGATGTCGTCGAGCAGCATCTTCAGGTGGTGGTTGATGGGGTAGTGGCCCGACAGCTTCGTGTCGAGGTACTTGGCGAAGACCTCGACGTGGCGGGCCTCGTCCATCACCTGGGTGGCGGCGTAGTACTTGGCGTCGATCCACGGGACGGTCTCGACGATCTTGGCGGTGCAGATCAGGGCGCCCTGCTCACCGTGCAGGAACTGCGACAGGCTCCAGTTCTGGCTCTCGATCTGGTGGTTCAGCCAGTCCTTGTTGGTCCACTTGGCCAGCGAGGTGCCGGAGAAGTCGGCGCCGAGCGCCTCCCAGCCCTCGACCGTCGGCGTCATCGGGCTCTGGGCCACCAGCCTCTCCTGGTCGACCTCGATCGACCAGTCCAGGTCGGTCTCGCCGTTCCACTGGGAGTTCTTGGCCTTCTCGTACAGCTTGATCAGCGGCGGGCGCGACCGCTCGTAGTCCCAGGTGAACAGCGCATCGGCGTTGTCCTGGACGGTGTGGATGACCTCGTCGCGCTCGGTGTTCGTGAGCGCGAGGATCGAGTCGAGGTCGTTGACGTCGTCGCGGCCGATGATGTCGGCGTCAGTGCGAGCCATGTGGGTTCCCCTGGTGTGTTGCGGTCAGCGCGGGCCCCGATGGGGCACGTCGATAATAACGGTAGTTATCGGCGCCGCCGGCCGCAAGGGCCCCGCCTCAGACGCGGGTGCGCGTGCGGCGGCCCGACGCGCTCCTGCCGCTGGAGAACCTGCGTCGGACCCAGTTGAAGATCTTCTTGCCGATCTGGAACTTGGCGTAGCTGCGGAAGAGACCCATGTCGTTGCTCCTTCGGTCGTCGGGAGCCAGGGCACTACCCGGTCCGCCGGCCGTACAGTCCGACCGTGCACGACGACCGTGAACTGGCCGAGACCCGGATCCGCCGCACGATCAGCGACCGGATCCGCCCCCACATCCACCGGCCGGGCACGCCGCTCGAGGTCACGGCATGGCACGTGCCGGGCGAGCCGGTGCCCGTCGCAGACGCCAGGGCGCACCTCGCCGACGGGGGGTTCGATCCCTTCGAGATCGGCGGTCGGTGGGGCAAGCCGTGGGGCACGACGTGGTTCCGCCTGCAGGGCCGGGTGCCGGCCGAGTGGGCCGGTGAGACCGTCGAGGCGATCATCGACTTCTCCACCGGCGTCGGTGCCGGGTTCCAGTCCGAGGGACTCCTGTTCCGCACCGCCGGCGGCGGACCGGTCCGGGGCATCCACCCGATGCACCAGGCGGTGCCGATCGACCTGGTGGCGGACGACGACGGCACGATCGACGTGCTGGTCGAGGCGGCCGCCAACCCGGTGGTGGCCACGTCCTACCGGCCGACGCCCCTCGGCGACCCGGCCACCGCCGGGGACGAGCTGCTCTACCGCCTGAACCGGGCCGAGCTGGCCGTGCGCAACGACGAGGTCTGGCACCTCGACCTCGACCTGCAGGTGCTCGGCGGCCTGATGCGCGAGCTCGGCCTCGACGACCCGCGCCGCCACGAGCTGCTCCGGGCCATCGACGCCGCGGTCGATGTCTACGACCCCACTCGACCCGCCGAGACGGCCGTCGATGCCCGCGGGATCCTGGCGCCGATGCTGGCCCGCGACGCCACCGACCACGCCCACCGCATGTCCGCGATCGGGCACGCCCACATCGACTCGGCCTGGCTCTGGCCCCTGCGCGAGACCATGCGCAAGTGCGCCCGCACCTTCTCCTCCGCGGTCACGCTGATGGACGAGTACCCCGAGTACCGCTTCGCCTGCTCCCAGGCCGCCCAGTACGCCTGGATCGAGGAGCAGCAGCCCGAGCTGTTCGCCCGCATCGCCGAGAAGGTGGCCGAGGGCCGCTTCGTGCCGGTCGGGTCGATGTGGGTGGAGGCCGACGCCAACCTGCCCTCCGGGGAGTCCTTGGCCCGCCAGCTGGTGTGGGGTCGCCGCTGGTTCCTCGACCACTTCGGCGAGGGCGTCGAGCCGGGGAACCGCATCGTGTGGATCCCCGACGTGTTCGGCTACGCCGGGAACCTGCCCCAGCTGATGGCCCAGGCCGGCTGCGAGTTCTTCCTCACCCAGAAGCTGTCGTGGAACCAGACGAACCGGTTCCCGCACCACACCTTCTGGTGGGAGGGCATCGACGGCACCCGCATCTTCACCCACTTCCCGCCGGCCGACACCTACAACGGCGAGGTCGTGCCCGCCGAGCTGGCCTACGCCGTGCGCAACTTCCGGGACAAGGGCGGCTCCAGCCGGTCGATGTACCTGTTCGGCCACGGCGACGGTGGCGGGGGACCGACCCGGGAGATGCTCGAGCGCGCCCGGCGGGTCACCGGTGCCGACGGCGCCGGCATCGACGGCCTGCCCCGCCTCGCCATCGAGTCGCCGGCCGCGTTCTTCGAGGCCGCCCGGGACGAGTACCCGGACGCGCCGGTGTGGCGCGGCGAGCTGTACTTCGAGATGCACCGCGGCACCTACACCACCCAGGCCCGCACCAAGTGGGGGAACCGGCGGGGCGAGCTGGCATTGCGGGAGCTGGAGCTGTGGACCGCCCCTGGTTCGCCCGGCGGCGCCGACGCCCCGCTCGCCGACCTCGAGCGGCTGTGGAAGGTGCTGCTGCTGCACCAGTTCCACGACATCATCCCGGGCAGCTCCATCGCCTGGGTGCACGACGACACCGAGGCGGCCCACGCCGAGCTGCTCACCGAGGTCGAGGACCTGCTCGCCACCGCCCTCCCGAGCCGTTCTGGCCTGCATCCGACACCACCAGACGGCACATCCGTAGGCCGGAACGGGGTGGTGGCGGCCAACCCGGCGCCCTTCGCCGTCCGCGGGGTGGTCGCCACCGGCGACGGCGAGGTGTGGGTCGACGCGCCCGCGCACGGGATGGGACCGGTCAGCCACGAGCTCCCGTCCGGCATCGCCCCGGCTCACGTCGAGCGCGACCGCGACGGGATCGTGCTGGACGACGGCGTCGTCCGGGCGGTGGTCGGGCCCGACGGCACGCTCGCCTCCCTGGTCGACCTGCGCCTCGACCGCGAGCTGCTGGCCGGGCCGGCCAACGTGCTGCAGCTGTTCCCCGACCACCCGAACACCTACGACGCCTGGGACATCGACCAGCACACGCTGCGCCTGCCGCCCGAGGAGCTCACCGATGCCGACGCGGTCGACGTCGGCGAGGACGGCCCCATGCAGGCCACCGTGCAGGTCCGCCGCCGGTTCGGCGCGTCGTCTGTCACCCAGACCTACGTGCTCCGGGCCGGATCGGCGCGCCTCGACATCGAGTGCGAGGTGGACTGGCACGAGGACGAGAAGCTGCTGAAGGTGGCCTTCCCCCTCGACCTGCGGGCCGACGAGGCCCGCTACGACGTGCAGTACGGCCACGTGCGCCGGCCCACGCACCGCAACACCTCGTGGGATGCCGCCCGGTTCGAGGTGTGCGGCCACTTCTGGGCCGACGTCGCCGAGCCCGGGTGCGGGGTGGCCCTGCTGAACGACGCCAAGTACGGCCACGACTGCCTGGGCGACGCCACCAGCACGACGATGCGGCTCTCGCTGCTGCGCGCCACGCGCTACCCGGACCCCGACGCGGACCGCGGTGCCCACCGGTTCACCTACGCGCTGCTTCCCCACGCCGACGGGCTCGCCGAGGTGCTGGCCGAATCGTGGGCGCTCAACGCGCCGGTGCGGCTCGTCGAGGGGTCCCCGCAGCCGTCGGTCGTGTCCGTCGACCACCCCGGCGTCGTCATCACCGCGGTGAAGGCGGCCGACGACGGCTCCGGCGACCTGGTCGTGCGCCTGCACGAGGCCTTCGGCGGCCGGGCCCGGACCACGCTGCGCGCCGCTGCGCCGGTGTTCACCGCGGCGACCTGCGACCTGCTGGAGCGGCCGATCGGCGATGTCGACCTGGCCGCCGAGGGGGTCACCCTCGAGCTGCGCCCGTTCGAGGTCCGGACGTTGCGCCTGCGCACCTGAGACCGACGTCACCGTCCGGGTTCTGGCGCCGGCAGCGCGCGGTTACGGATCCGGACCATGCAGAACCAACTTGCCAAGCGCGCCCTCGGTGCCGGCTTCGCCGCCGCCCTCCTGCTCGGAGCAGCAGCCTGCGGGGATGACGACGACGACGTGAACACCGACGAGATCGAACAGGACGCCGAGGACCTCGGCGAGAGCACCGGCGACGAGGCCGAGGACCTCGGCAACGAGCTCGAGGAAGAGGGCGACGAGATGGACGACGAGTGAGGCTGATCGCCTCCTCGTAGGACCGGTGGCGTTCCGCCCCGTCAGGGGTGGAGCGCCAACCCGTCTTCGACCGACCCCGGCTCCGGCACGGCGGTGACCCGTCGGCGCCGGCCGAACCGGTGGAACCCGATGGCCACGACGGCGGCGGCCACGTTCCCGAGCAGGAACGCCCGGGTCGCCCCGTCGATGCCGTCGTCGGGCACCAGCACCAGCGCCGGCACCAGGATCGCCACCGTCAGCACGCCTGTGATCGCCACCGTGGGCAGGTGTCGGTGCAGCACCCGCGCCTCGGTCAGGTACACCGACGTGATCGCCCACGGGATGCCGGCGACCACCAGCGCCGGCAGGATCCGTGCTGCGTCGTCGTAGTCGGCGCCGTAGACCACGGTGACCAGCTCCCGCCCCGCCCACGCGACCACGGCGGCGAGGCCCATGAGGGCGCCCGTGCCCACGAGCACGACCCGCACCTGGCCCCGCAGCTCCGCGCCGTCCTTGCCGCCCTCGGCCAGCAGCGCCTGACCGATGGCCATCGGCACGTAGAGCACGATGCTCGTGATGCCCCACGCCACGTAGAACGCCGCGTTGCGGTCGGGGTCGACCGACAGCAGCACGATGACGGGCAGCACGAACTGCGGCGCCTGGTAGGCCAGCGTCGAGACGTAGTTGACCGCGGAGTAGCGGATGGCGGCGCCGCCCGAGGTGGGCAGCGGGAACAGCCGGTGGCCCATGCCGCTGATGCGGGGCATGGCCAGCACGCCGCCCACGCCGGTGACGATCAGGGGCAGGGCGGCGACCGCGAACAGGTGGACCGTGTGGTGGCTGCCGGCCGGCACCAGGAACAGCAGCGGGAACCGCAGCGCCCCGACCACGGTGATCCGCACGAGCACGAGCACCCAGCGGCGCACCGTCATCCAGCGGACGTCGACGATGAGCGTGAGCGCAGCCCCGATGGCGCCGGCGACGAACAGCACCGGGCCGAGCACCGGGTGCCAGTCGGTCAGCGCTCGGGTCGCTTCGGTGTCCACGGCCAGGAGGTACGCGGTGGCCACGACCGTGGCCGACACCGCCGTGGCCAGCACCGCCCAGGAGAACACGGTGTGGGACTCCCGGTCCCGGCCGGGGGCGAACCGGGCGAGGGAGACCTGCAGGCCCAGGCCGGCCAGGTAGGCGATGAAGAGGATCGAGGTGAACAGCGCGGTGGCGCGGCCGACGTCGTCGGTGGTGTCCATGCGAGCGGCCACGAGCCAGAACACCGCACCGGTCACGGCCTGCACGGCCGCGCCCACGACGAGGGCGGCCGACCCGGCGAGCAGGTGGCGATGCTTCCCGGCCCGGCCGGTCGTGCCAGGGTCGGCGACCATCGCCGGCGAGGCTACTTCCACGTATGGTCACGACCTGTGACGAGCGCCGACGAGACCCGCACGTACCCCGGCGCCCGCCGCCCCGATCGACACCGCCGGGTCGACACCACGGGCATCAGCCTGGCCGTGCACGAGTGGGGCGACGAGGACGCGCCGCCCGTGCTCCTGGCCCACGGTGGGTTCGACTTCGCCGGCACCTACGACGTGTTCGCACCGCTGCTGGCCGACGCCGGCTGGCGGGTCGTGTCCTGGGACCAGCGCGGCCACGGCGACTCCGAGCACGCCCCGCTGTACCAGTGGGAGGCCGACATCCGCGACGCCCTCGCCGTGTTCGACTCGGTGACGCCGGACCCGGTCCCGGTCATCGGGCACTCCAAGGGCGGGTCGCTCATGAGCCAGCTGGCTGCGTCGCTGCCCGGCCGCATCAGCTCGCTCGTGAACATCGACGGGGTGCCGAGCCACCGCTCGATGCCCGACGTGCAGGACCACGACCGCACGAAGCTGCTCGCCGACGACCTCGCCGGCTGGCTCGACCACCGGCGCCGGTCGGCGACCAACTCCCGCAAGCCCGGCACCATCGAGGAGCTGGCCCAGCGGCGGTCGCAGATGAACCCCCGCTTGTCGCAGGAGTGGCTGGAGTACCTCGTCACCATCGGTGCCCGGCGGGACGAGGACGGCTGGCGGTGGAAGATCGACCCGAGCCTGCGGATGGGCGGCTTCGGCCCGTGGCGGCCGGAGTGGTCGCTCTACCGGCTGCCCGACATCACCATCCCGTTCCTCGTCGTCCTCGGCAGCGAGCCCGAGCCGATGGGCTGGGGCACCAAGACCGGCGACGTGTGGCCCTACCTGCCCCGCCAGGCCCGCGCCGTCGAGGTCCCCGACGTCGGCCACTTCGTCCACATCGAGGCACCGGCGGCCACCGCCGAGCTCGTCCTCGAGCACCTGGGCACCCCGGGAGGTCGGTCGTGAAGCGCACCGACATCCTCCACAACCACCTCACCCTCGCCCTGTGGGAGCTGCGGGGTGGCTCCGGGCGCCCGCTGCTGCTCCTGCACGGCCTCGGCGAGCGCACCACCCCCGACTCGCTCGACGCCGTCGCGTCCTGGCCCGGACCCGTGCACGGGCTCGACCTCACCGGGCACGGCGCCTCGGACGTGCCCAAGGGCGGCGGCTACTACTGCGAGATCCTCATGGCGGACGCCGACGCGGCCCTCGCCGCGCTGCAGCCGGACGCGGACGGCCCGGGCGTCACCGTCGTGGGCCGCGGCCTCGGCGGCTACGTCGCGCTGCTCATCGCCGGCGCCCGTCCCGGCATCGTGCGCGGGGCGGTGATCGCCGACGGGCCGGGCCTCCACGGCGGCGGACCCGGGCCGACCTCGCCGATGCTGTTCCGCCCCGAGCAGGACGGCTCCACCCCCGACCCGGTCGCCCTCGTGGAGCTGGCCATGGACGTGCGACCGCCCGACTACGCCCGCACGTTCGCGTGGCAGGCGAGCGCGCTCTCCGGCCTCGACACCGCCATCGCCATCTCGGCGGTCAACCGGCCGCCGTGGCTGGCCGAGGTCGCGTCCCAGCCCGGCGTGGTCGAGGCCGAGCTCCCCGCTGCGCTGGAGCTCTTCGCCCGCCCCTGATCGTCGGCTGACGGGAGCCGCTGCAGCCCTGCGGGTACCGTCGCGCCCGCCCATGGACCGCCACCAGTACCTGCTCATCATGGCCGCCTGCGCGGCGATCACGCTGCCGCTGGAGTTCGTCTTCCGGGCTCGCGTGTACCGCCGACCCCGTCGGCTCCTGCGGGCCATGTGGCTCCCGCTCGCCATCTTCATCGCGTGGGACGTCATCGCCATCGCCCGGGGCCACTGGACCTTCGACGAGCGGTGGGTCACCGGGTGGCGCCTGCCCGGCGACATCCCGGTGGAGGAGGTCGCCTTCTTCATCGTGATCCCGCTGTGCGCGCTGTTGACCTTCGAAGCCTCCCGTCACACGCTGAAGCGGTGACCGGCCCATGAGCTACGAGTACGCCATCCCCGCCGTCCTGTCGGCCGTCGCCGTCGTCGCCCTCGAGACGCGCGTGCTGCGCACGGGCCTGTTCCGCAGCCCGTCGTACTGGTGGACGATGGGCATCAGCCTGTTCTTCATGTTCCTGGTCAACGGCTGGCTCACCAAGCTGTCGGCGCCGATCGTGCGCTACGACCCGGAGCAGAAGACCCCGTGGCGCTTCCCGTGGGACATCCCCGTGGAGGACTACTTCTTCGGGTTCTCGCTGCTCACCCTCGTGCTGCTGCTGTGGGTGCGCCAGGACACGCCCGACGACCCCGCCCCCTGGCGACCGGAGGAGCGAGCATGAGCGCGCTCGCCGTCGTGGTCGCCGCGTTCGTGGTCATGGAGCCGGTGACCTACCTGGCCCACCGCTACGTGATGCACGGCCTCGGCCGCCGGCTCCACCGCTCGCACCACCGGCGCTGGCCGGGCCGGACCGAGGGTGAGCCCTTCTTCGAGGCCAACGACGCGTTCCCCGCCGCCTTCGCCGGTGTCGTGATGGTCGCGATGGCGGCCGGCTTCAACGTCGACGGCCTCGGCGTGCTGCTGCCCGTCACCGTCGGCGTCACCCTGTACGGCCTCGCCTACGCCCTGGTCCACGACGGCTACATCCACCAGCGGCTGCCGGTCCCGGGTCGCCACGCTGCACTCGACCGGCTGGCCGAGGCGCACGCGCTGCACCACCGCTTCGGCGGTGAGCCCTACGGGATGCTGGTGCCCATCGTGCCCGCGTCGGTGCGGGCCCGGGCCGAGGCGGCCGACGAGCGGCAGCTCACACGCACAGGCCGTCGCTGACGCCCCGCCGGCACAGCGTGGTGGACTCCACCGTGCGCACCGTGAAGCTCTCGCCGCCCGGGTCGGGCTCGGCGAAGATGTGGAGGCGCTCGCCGAGCACGGCGTCGTCGGGGAAGCCGACCACGTCGACCGTGATCTCGCCGAGGTCGCCCACGGAGGGGCCGTCGACCACGACCACGTCGGGCTCGGGTTCGCCCTCGCCGGCGACCTGGTCGGCGACGAGCTCGCCCAGCTGCAGCATCGTGTCGCCCCGAGGACGGTCGGCCACGTCGGGGTAGAGCTCGCTGGTCGTGTCCCGGACCGCGCCGAGGTGGGCGAGGAACGCGGTGCTGGCCCAGCCGGTCTCGCCGTCGACCTCGACCTCGGCCCAGATCGGGCCGTCCTCGAGCTGGCGGTTGTGCCCGGTGGGCATGATCCCGTCGGCCAGCGGGTCGAGCTCGGCGACGACCTCGTACGCCACGCCCGGGGCGGCGCGGACGTTGAGGACGTCGTCGGCCGCCACGCCGACCACGGCGAGCTCGGCACCTTCGTAGGGGAAGATGTCGATGCGCTCGCCGGGCAGCTCGGACGGGGTCGGGGCCGCGGTGGTGGAGGACGGGTCGGCGGTCTCCGTCTCCGTCTCCGTCTCGGTCTCGGTCTCCGTCTCGGTCGGGACCGACGTGTCGGTGGAGGTCTCCGTGTCGTCGTCGTCGCCGCACCCGGCGGCGATCAGGGCGACGGTGAGCAGTCCCAGCAGCAGTGCGCGGCGCATGCCCCCACGGTACGGCAGGTGGTCACACCCAGGTGGCGGGGCCGAGCGGGCCTTCGCCGGACCACGTCCCGGTCCAGGCCACCGGAGCGAACCGGGCGAAGAGCTCCTCGCCGTACCAGTCCTCGTCGCGTGTCCGGCGCACGACCTCGACGTGCTCGGCGCTGCGGTAGGAGAAGCGCTGCATGGCCTCCGCGTCGCGCCACAGGCTGAAGGTCGCCTGCCGACCGATCGGCCACTCGCCGATGCCGGCCGCGGCCAGCAGCCCCTCCACCGAGCCGAGGTGGGCGTCGACCGGCGGGACGGCGCGCAGGAAGGCGGGGAGGCGACGCCACCGCACGGTGGCGCGGGTGAGCACCGCGACCGGACCGTCGTGGTCGACCGCCGGGTCCTGGCCCGCGAGAGGGTCGACGCCGTCCCACGTGCCGCGGGACCCGAGGGGTCGCAGCTGCACGTCGAAGCGCTCCGCGGCCCGGTCCCACCGTCGGGAGAGCGGGTGGTGCTCCCGGAACCGGACCAGGTCGGCGACGTCGTCCCACACGGCGAAGGCAGCCCAGCGGCGCAGGTCGGCCGACGTGGTCATCGTCTGGCCCTCGCCGGTGCCGAGCAGCCGACCGAACCGCAGCCCGGGCACGCGGCGCAGGGCGCGCCGGTCGAGGGGCAGGCGCGCGGCGGGCCCGAACGCACCGGCGTGGCGCACGAGGTGGAAGGACGCGACGACCATGCGCCCCCGACGCTACGGGCCGTGGATCAGAGTGGTGCGGTGCTCCCCGCCCTGATCGCCGCGGCCGTGGCCGGCTACGTCCTGGGCTCGATCCCGGTGGCGGTCCTCGTCGGTCGCGCGCGCGGCTTCGATCCCCGAGACGTCGGCGACCGCAACCCGGGGTACTGGAACGTCAAGGACCAGCTCGGGCCCCGGGGTTCGCTGCCGGTGTTCGTCGGCGACGTGGCCAAGGGGGCCCTGGCAGGTGCCGTGGGCCTGCTGCTCGACGACCCGGCCTGGGGCGTCGCCCACGTGGCGGTGGGCTCGGCCATGCTCGGCCACGCCTACCCGGTGTTCGCCGGCTTCCGGGGCGGCCGCTCGATCCTCACCTTCGTCGGC
>DMTU01000358.1:35658-36697 GCA_003476595.1 Acidimicrobiaceae bacterium
GATCCTCACCTTCGTCGGCGGGATGGCGGTGCTCGCCCCCGTGCCCGCGGCCGTCACGGTGGCGGTCCTGCTCCTGGTGTGGGCGTCGATCCGGTCGTTCGCGTGGGCCGCCCGGGTCGGCGTGTTCGGCTTCCCGGTCGTGCAGCTGGCCTTCGAGAGCAAGGAGCGGGTCGCGGCGACCGGCGCCCTGCTGTCGATCATCGGACTCCGCTTCGCCCAGGCTCACCGAGGTCGATCCGACCCGTGACCGGACCCACGGTTCTCTGCTTCTGGCAGTTCTGTCGTCGCACCAGCGGATGGGCCGGGCAAGAAGCGTGAGCTGGGCCGCCGTACGCGCTGCCCATGCGCGTGGCGCGGCCCAGAACGAGCAGGTGTCAGTAGCTGCGGCCCCGCCAGCTCCGGTTCGGCCGGACCGTGCCGGCCGTGATGCGGGCGGCGACGGCGAGGTCGGCCAGGGGCGAGAGCAGGTAGGGCAGGCCTCGGCGCGCGTAGGCGCCGCGGGTGCCGGCCAGCGTGCCCAGGCGCACGAGCAGCGCGGCGACGTCGACGGCGTCGCCCCGGCCGGCCAGCAGGCGGGGGAGCGGCAGCGCCATCGTCGACCACACCACCGCCAGGTCCAGCGCCTGCGCGGCGGGCAGCGTCACCGATCGCAGGTCGATTGATCGGCCCCAGCCCCGCCACGTGGCCCCCAGGGAGCCGTAGCCCTCGACGTCGAGCACCGCCGTGCCGTCGAGGAACCGCACGTCATGGCCCCGACCGGCGAGCGAGCGGGCCAGCGCCAGGTCCTCGAGCAGGTTCGCCCGCACCGGTTCGAAGCCGCCGGCGTCGAGCAGCCGGGCGCGGTCGACGACCATGCACTGGCCGTTGGCCATGGTGCGGGTCGGGTCGGCGGGGACCACCCCGGGCGGGCCGAGGCGGTACACGAGGCTGGTGAGCATCGCCGGGTGCAGCCAGCGCTCGCCGGCGTCCTCGGCGACCACGCGGGCGCCGGCCGTGACGAGCGTGGCGTCCCCGACGGCGTCGACGGCAGCCGCGACGA
>DMTU01000358.1:36780-36911 GCA_003476595.1 Acidimicrobiaceae bacterium
GAACACCACGACGGGCGTCGACGCCGCCTCCAACCCCACCTGCAGGGCGTGGGCCTTGCCGGCCCAGCCGTCCGGGAGCGGGCCGGCGTCGATCACGGAGGCGCCGGCGGCGGTGGCGACCTCGCGGGTGC
>DMTU01000145.1:0-10449 GCA_003476595.1 Acidimicrobiaceae bacterium
CCCCGACAGCCCCCCGCAGCCGCAGCCGACGTCGAGCAGGGCCGTGCCCGGGCCGACGAGGTCGGCCAGCAGGTCGAGGCACGTCGACGTCGTGGGGTGCAGCCCGTCCCCGAACACCGTCGGCGGGACCTCCAGCTGCACGGGGCCGCCTGCCGCCGGCAGCGTCACCGTCCGGGTGGCGAGCTCCACGAGGTCGGTGGCCGTCACGTCCACCGGACCGAGGGCGGCGAGCGCCGCCTCGAAGGCATCGACGTCGGCCTCCTCGACCCCCACCCGCAGCGTCACCAGGCCCTCGCCGCCGGCGGACTCCCAGATGCCCTCGGCACCGGCCTGCCAGCACCGGTCGGCGACCAGCTCGGCGTCGGGCTCCGGCACGGTGAGGGCGTAGAGGCGCACGCCCAACCCTCCCCGAACGCGACCGTGCACCGCCACTCGGGGCGGTGCACGGTCAGCGTCGGTGGTGCTGCGGGCTCAGGATGCGGGGGCGAGCTCCCGGAGTGCGTCGTAGGCCGCCTGGCGGGATTCGACCATCGCCCGTTCGAGCGCCGCGGCGTCGAACACGTCGTCTTGCTGGTCGGCCATCCAGGCCGGGTGGTCCAGCGTGGTGCCTTCGAGGTGCAGGTGCTCCGGCATGGGGGTCATTGCACCTGATGGACATGGATGTCCGGTGTCGACCAGATGACGGTCTGTGTCGGTGTGGTGACGCCGGCCCCGGTCGGCCGTCACGGGGCCTCCCATCCGCGCCCGGGCCGGCGCGCCGTGGTTGCCTGGAGCTGCGATCTGCGGCGCATTGGTGTTCGGCGTGCTGTCCCGCTATCGTTTCCTCTTCGTGCCCCCGGACCCCTGTCCGGAGGCCGCAGCTTTCTGCAATTGAGGCCCGTGCAGGCCTGGTCCGACATCCGGATCGGGAACCGCACGGCACAACCGAACCAGCGCTCCGCTGGGCCAGTACGTGCCCTGCGGAGCGTTTGCGTGAACGAGGACACGCCGCATGGCCACGAAATCGATCGTCGCCACCAAGGTGGGAATGACGCAGGTATGGAACGAGGACGGACACATCGTCCCCGTCACCATGCTCCGCGTGCAGCCCTGCCGGGTGGTCCAGATCAAAACTCAAGAGCGAGACGGTTACAGCGCACTCCAGGTCACCTTCGGCCAGCGTGATGCCCGCAAGCTCACCATGCCCAAGGCCGGACACTTCGCGGCTGCAGGCGTCGATCCCGGGGAGACGCTCGTCGAGCTTCGCCTCGACGACGTCAGCGCCTACGAGGTCGGTCAGGAGCTCGCCGCGGACGTGTTCGCAGCGGGGGACCTGGTCGACATCACCGGTGTCTCCAAGGGCAAGGGCTTCGCAGGCGTCATGAAGCGCCACGGCTTCGGCGGTCTCCCCGCCAGCCACGGCGCGCACCGGGTGCACCGCAAGCCAGGCGCCATCGGTGCCTGCGCCACGCCGGCTCGTGTGTTCAAGGGCCAGCGCATGGCCGGTCGCATGGGCAACGAGCGGGTCACCACCCAGAACCTGGTCGTGGTCGAGTCCGATCCCGAGCGCGAGATCGTGCTCATCCGCGGATCGGTGCCCGGGCCCAAGCAGTCGACCGTGCTCATCAAGAACGCCAGCAAGAAGGCGGTCAGCTGATGCCCTCCATCGACGTGCGCAACATCTCCGGCGACACCGTCGGCAGCGCCGACCTGGACGAGGCGATCTTCGGCATCGAGCCGAACCTCGCCGTCATGCACCAGGTCGTCACCGCCCAGCTCGCCGCCAAGCGCGCCGGCACCCAGTCCACCAAGACCCGCGCCGAGGTGCGCGGCGGTGGTGCCAAGCCGTGGAAGCAGAAGGGCACCGGCCGGGCTCGCCAGGGCTCCATCCGTGCGCCCCAGTGGCGCGGCGGTGGTGTGGCGCTCGGCCCCAAGCCGCGCAGCTACGCCCAGAAGACCCCGAAGAAGATGATCAAGCTCGCGCTGCGATCGGCCCTCTCGGACCGCTTCGCCTCCGAGCGCATCATCGTCCTCGACAGCTGGGGTCTCGACGCTCCCAAGACCAAGACCGCCCGCGTGGCCCTCGAGACCCTGGGCGCCAGCGGCCGGGTGCTCGCCGTCGTCCCCCGCGACGACGTCAACACGCACAAGAGCCTGGCCAACCTGCAGCACGTGCACGTGGTCCGGCCCGGCGAGCTCAACACCTACGACGTGCTGGTCAGCGACTGGTTGGTCTTCACCACCGACACCGTCCCGTCGTCGGCTCCGGCCGCCACCGAGGAAGGTGCTGCCTGATGGACGCACGATCCGTCATCATCCGCCCGGTCGTCTCCGAGAAGAGCTACGACCTCATCGAGGGCAACGTCTACACCTTCGTCGTCCACCCCGACGCCAACAAGACCCAGATCCGCCAGGCGATCGAGCAGATCTTCGGCGTCCGGGTCCTCAAGGTGAACACGCTCAACCGCAAGGGCAAGCGCATGCGGAGCCGCCGCACCGGCACCTTCTCGTCGCGCCCCACCACCAAGCGAGCCATCGTCACCGTCCACGGCGACGACACCATCGACCTGTTCGAGGGGGTCTGATCATGGCAATCCGCAAGCGCAAGCCGTCCAGCCCCGCCCGCCGCTTCCAGACCGTCGCTGACTTCTCCGAGGTCACCAAGTCGACGCCGGAGAAGTCGCTGCTGGCCAAGAAGTCGAGCACCGGTGGTCGCAACAACCACGGTCGCATGACCTCCCGCCACCGCGGTGGCGGCCACAAGCAGCGCTACCGCATCGTCGACTTCCGTCGGAACAAGGACGGCGTCGAGGCCAAGGTCGCCGCGGTCGAGTACGACCCGAACCGCAACTGCCGCATCCTGCTGCTCCACTACGTGGACGGCACCAAGAGCTACATCCTCGCCCCCCGAGGCGTGAAGGTGGGCGACCGCATCATGAGCGGCCAGGGCGCGGACATCTCGCCCGGCAACGCCATGGAGCTGCGCTACATCCCCGTGGGCACCACCGTGCACAACGTGGAGCTCAAGCCCGGCGGTGGAGGCCAGATGGCCCGCTCCGCCGGCACCTCCATCCAGCTCGTCGCCAAGGAGGGCACCCACGCCACGCTGCGCCTGCCCTCCACCGAGATGCGTCGCGTCGCCATCGACTGCCGGGCCACCGTCGGCGAGGTCGGCTTCGCCGAGGCCGATCTCATCAAGATCGGCAAGGCCGGCCGCAACCGCTGGAAGGGCGTCCGCCCCCAGTCCCGCGGCGTCGTGATGAACCCCGTCGACCACCCCCACGGTGGTGGCGAGGGCAAGACCTCCGGTGGCCGCCACCCGGTGTCCCCGTGGGGCAAGCCCGAGGGCCGCACCCGCAACAAGAAGAAGAAGTCCACCGACATGATCGTGCGCCGCCGCCGTACCCGCGGCTCGCGGCGATAGGAGACGAGCATGCCCCGTTCCCTGAAGAAGGGTCCCTTCGTCGACGACCACCTCCTCAAGAAGGTCGACGAGCTCAACGAGAAGAACGAGAAGAAGGTCATCAAGTCGTGGTCCCGCCGGTCCACGATCATCCCCGACATGGTCGGACACACCATCGCCGTCCACGACGGCCGCAAGCACGTGCCCGTGTACGTCACCGAGGCCATGGTCGGCCACAAGCTCGGCGAGTTCGCCCCGACCAAGATCTTCAAGTACCACGCCGGCATGGAGAAGTCCGCGAAGGGACGCCGATGACCGGGACCAAGACCAACGAGCGCCCGGGCACCCGCGCCCAGGCCAAGAACGTGCGCATGTCGGCCACCAAGGCCCGCGCCGTGCTCGACCTGATCCGCGGCCTGGCCATCGACGAGGCCGCATCCGTGCTCGCCTACACCGAGCGCGGCGCCGCCGAGGTCGTGGGCAAGTGCCTCGACTCGGCCATCGCCAACGCCGAGCACAACGACCAGATCGACCCCGTCACCCTCTACGTCTCGGCCTGCTACGCCGACGAGGGCCGCACGATGTACCGCTGGCGCCCCCGTGCCCGCGGCCGGGCCACCAAGATCCGCAAGCGCACGTGCCACATCACGATCATCGTGAGCCCGATGCCGGCCGAGATGCTGGCCATCGAGCAGGCCAAGCGCGAGGCCGTGCCCGGCACCCGTGCCGCACGCCGCCGCGGCCAGGAAGCCGCCACCCGCGCCGCTCGGGTCGCCGCCTCCCAGCAGTCCGACGACGTCGCCGAGTCCGCTGAGGACGCCGGCATCGTCGACACCGACGCCGTCGCGACCGAGGCCGTCGAGGGCGTGGACGAGACCACCGAGGTCAGCGCACCCCCGACCGACGACTCCGTCGCCGAGGTCGCCGAGGACCAGGGCATCGTCGACACCGACGCCGCCGCCACCGAGGCGCTGGACGAGACCGACGTGACCGACGACGCCGCTGAGTCGGCCGACGACGACAGCACGGAAGAGAAGTAACCATGGGCCAGAAGATCCATCCCTACGGCTTCCGCCTGGGCATCACCACCGAGTGGAAGAGCCGGTGGTTCGCCGATCGCGACGAGTACCGCGACTTCGTCATCGAGGACTGGAAGATTCGCGACTTCCTCATGACCGAGCTGCCGCACGCCGCGATCAGCCGCGTCGAGATCGAGCGCACCCGCGACAAGCTCCGCGTCGACGTCCACACCGCCCGCCCCGGCATCGTCATCGGCCGCAAGGGCTCCGAGGCCGACCGCCTCCGTGCCGGCCTGACCAAGATCACCGGCAACGCCAAGGTCCAGCTCAACGTCATCGAGATCAAGCAGCCCGAGATCGACGCTGCGCTGATCGCCCAGGGCGTCGCCGACCAGCTCGCCGGCCGCGTCGCGTTCCGCCGGGCCATGAAGCGTGCCGTGCAGTCCGCCCAGAAGGCCGGTGCCCTCGGCATCCGGGTCCAGTGCTCGGGTCGCCTCGGCGGCGCCGAGATGGCCCGCACCGAGTGGTACCGCGAAGGTCGGGTCCCGCTGCACACGCTGCGCGCCGACATCGACTACGGCTTCCGCGAGGCCCGGACCAGCGCCGGTCGCATCGGCGTCAAGGTGTGGATCTACAAGGGCGAGATCCTGCCCTACAAGAGCACCGAGGACGACAAGATCAACCGCGAGGCCGCCATGGCCGTCGGCGAGACCTCGGGTGGCCCGGCCAAGCCGGTCGTGTCCTCCGCTGCCCGCCGCCGCGCCGACGAGGCCGAAGCCGCCGAGACGCCCGCCGAGGGTGCCGAGGGCGCCGAGGTCGAGCCCCTCATCAAGGAAGCCGATCCCGAGCTCGAGCGCCTCCTCGCCGAGGAAGAAGAGATCGAGCGTCAGACGAAGGAGCGCAGCGAAGCGCCCCACTTCCGAGACGGGCAGGACTGAGGTACCGACATGCTGATGCCAAAGAAGGTCAAGCACCGCAAGCAGCACCGTGGGCGCACCCGCGGCATGGCCAAGGGCGGCACCACCGTCTCCTTCGGCGAGTACGGCATCCAGGCCCTCGAGCCGGGCTGGATCACCGCCCGCCAGATCGAGGCCGCCCGCATCGCCATGACCCGCAAGACCCGCCGTGGCGGCAAGGTGTGGATCAACATCTTCCCGCACAAGCCGGTCACGCAGAAGCCCGCCGAGACCCGCATGGGTTCGGGCAAGGGCAACGTGGAGCACTGGGTCGCCGTCGTGCGCCCGGGCCGCATCATGTTCGAGCTGTCGTACCCCGATGAGGCCCTCGCCCGCGAGGCCATCGAGCGTGCGATCCAGAAGCTGCCCATCCGGGCCCGCTTCGTCACCCGTGAGGAGGCGCTGTAGCCATGGCGAACGACGTCGTACGCGGCCTCGACGACGAGGCCCTCATGACCCGCCTCGCCGATGCTCGCGAGGAGCTCTTCAACCTCCGTTTCCAGAAGGCCACCGGCCAGCTCACGAACACCGGGCGCATCGCCCAGGTGAAGCGTGAGGTCGCCCGTTGCCTCACCGAGGCCCGCAGCCGCGAGATCGCGGCCGCCGAGGACCTCGCCGCCCAGACCACGACTGCCGAGGGTTGACCCCGATGTCTGCAACCGAGACCAACGCCGGTGCGCCGGAGCGGGCCAGCCGCAAGGTGCGCGAGGGCGTCGTCGCCTCCACGAAGATGGACAAGACCATCATCGTCGAGATCGAGTCCCGCAAGCCCCACCCGCGCTACGGCAAGACCATGGCGCGCTCGAAGCGCTACGTCTGCCATGACGAGACCAACGACGCCCGCGAGGGCGACCGCGTCCGGATCATGGAGACCCGCCCGCTGTCGAAGAACAAGCGCTGGCGCCTGCTCGAGATCATCGAGCGGGCCAAGTAGAGGTGCACCGATGATCCAGCAGGAGACGCGCCTGCGCGTCGCAGACAACAGCGGCGCCAAAGAGGTGCTGTGCATCAAGGTCCTCGGCGGTTCCAAGCGCCGCTACGCCGGCATCGGCGACGTGTTCGTCGCCACCGTCAAGGACGCGCTCCCGGGCGCGGCGGTCAAGAAGGGCGACGTCGTCAAGTGCGTCGTCGTCCGCACGAAGAAGGAACGGCGCCGTCCCGACGGCAGCTACATCCGCTTCGACGAGAACGCCGCCGTCCTCATCAACGACCAGCGCCAGCCGCGCGGCACCCGCATCTTCGGCCCGGTGGGCCGCGAGCTGCGCGACGCCAAGTTCATGCGCATCGTGTCGCTGGCTCCGGAGGTGCTCTGACATGGCAGGCATGAAGATCCGCAAGGGCGACACCGTCCGCGTGCTCACCGGCAAGGACCGGGGCAAGGAGGGCGAGGTCATCCGCGCCATCCCCGAGCGCGGCAAGGTGATCGTCGCCGGCGTGAACCTCGCCAAGAAGCACCAGCGCCCGCTCAACGCGACCATGCAGGGCGGCATCATCGACAAGGACATGCCGATCCCGGTCGCCAACGTCGCCATCGTGTGCGGCGACTGCGGCCCGACCCGCGTCGGCTACCGCTTCGACGACGACGGCACCAAGGTGCGCGTCTGCAAGAAGTGCCGAAAGGACCTGGACTGATGGCCACTGCCACCGTTCCCCGCTTCAAGTCCCGCTACGACGAGACCATCCGGGCCAAGCTCCAGAAGGACCTGGACCTGCCCAACGTCATGATGGTGCCCACGGTCGACAAGATCGTGGTCAACATGGGCGTCGGCGAAGCCGTCTCGCAAGCCTCCCTCCTCGAGGGCGCCCAGCGGGACCTGGCCACCATCACCGGCCAGAAGGCCATCGTGACCAAGGCCAAGAAGTCCATCGCCGGCTTCAAGCTCCGCGAGGGCAACCCCATCGGCGCCAAGGTCACCCTCCGGGGCGACCGCAAGTGGGAGTTCCTCGACCGACTGATCTCGGTCGCCATCCCCCGAATCCGCGACTTCCGTGGGCTCAACCCCAACAGCTTCGACGGGAACGGGAACTACACGTTCGGCGTGACCGAGCAGCTCATCTTCCCCGAGATCGACTACGACGCCGTCGACACCATCCGAGGGATGGACATCACGATCGTCACCACCGCACGGACCGACGCCGAGGGCAAGGCACTGCTCGACGCCTTCGGCTTCCCCTTCCGAAAGGACCGTTGAGTTGGCCAAGAAAGCGCTGATCAACAAGGCCAACAAGAAGCCCAAGTACAAGGTGCAGGGCTACACGCGGTGTCGCCGCTGCGGCCGTCCGCGTGCTGTCTTCCGGAAGTTCGGCCTCTGCCGCATCTGCTTCCGTGAGATGGCCCACAACGGGGAGATCCCCGGTGTGACCAAGGCGAGCTGGTGAGGTGAAGACACGATGACCATGACCGACCCCATCGCCGACATGCTCACCCGCGTGCGCAACGCGAACACGGCGAAGCACGACGACGTGTCCATGCCGTCCTCCAAGCTGAAGGAGGCGCTGGCCGAGCTGCTGAAGTCCGAGGGCTACATCCAGGACTTCCAGACCGCCGAGCGCGCCGACAAGCCGGGCAAGATCCTGTCGATCGACATGAAGTACTCGCCTGACCGCGAGCGCACGATCACCGGCATCAAGCGCGTGTCCAAGCCGGGCCTGCGCGTCTACAAGAAGTCCGATGAGATCCCTCGCGTGCTCGGTGGCCTCGGCGTCGCCGTGCTCTCCACGTCGCAGGGCCTCATGACCGACCGGGAGGCCCGTCGCCGCAACGTCGGCGGCGAAGTCCTCTGCTACGTCTGGTAGGAGCCGAAGATGTCTCGCGTCGGCAAAGCACCGATCACCATCCCCTCGGGCGTCGAGGTCACCATCGGTGACGACGAGGTCACCGTGAAGGGTCCCAAGGGTCAGCTGACCCAGGACGTCCCCGGTGACATCACCCTGCGCCAGGACGGCGACACCATCGTCGTCGAGCGCCCGGACGACTCCCGCACCAACCGCTCCCTCCACGGCCTCGTCCGCGCCCTCGTGTCCAACATGGTCCAGGGCGTCACCAACGAGTTCACCAAGGAGCTCGAGATCATCGGCGTCGGCTACCGCGTGCTGAACTCCAGCCCGAGCTCGCTCGAGCTGGCCCTCGGCTACAGCCACACGGTGAACTACAAGGCACCCGAGGGAATCACCTTCGAGGTCCCCGCCCCCACCCAGATCCTCGTGCGCGGCATCGACAAGCAGGCCGTCGGCCAGGCCGCCGCCGAGATCCGCGACTTCCGCAAGCCCGAGCCCTACAAGGGCAAGGGCGTCCGGTACAAGGGCGAGTACGTCATCCGCAAGGCCGGCAAGGCAGGCAAGTGACATGAGCAGCATGGCCAAGAAGAAGCAGCTGGGCCGGGACCGGCGCCACCGCCGGGTCCGCAAGAAGGTCCAGGGCACCCCGCAGCGTCCCCGCCTCGCGGTGTTCCGGTCCTCGCGCCACATCGTGGCCCAGGTCATCGACGACATCGCCGGCGTGACGCTGGCGGCTGCGTCCACCCACGAGAAGGACTTCGACGGCTACGGCGGCAACGCCGACGCCGCCGCCAAGATCGGTGCCCTCGCCGCCGAGCGGGCCAAGGCCGCCGGCGTGACCAAGGTCGTCTTCGACCGGGGCGGCAACCGCTACCACGGCCGGGTCAAGGCCCTCGCCGACGCTGCCCGCGAAGCCGGGCTCGAGTTCTAGGACCCGGGTCCCGGGAAGGATCGAGAGAACATGGCAAACGGAAACGACAACCCACGCCGCGGACGCCGGGACGAGCCCCAGGCCAACCCGCGCCAGTCCGGTGATGCCACGCTGCGCGAGTCGCGCGTCATCAACATCAACCGCGTCGCCAAGGTCGTGAAGGGCGGTCGTCGCTTCAGCTTCACCGCGCTCGTCGTCATCGGCGACGGCAACGGCCGCGTCGGCCTCGGCTACGGCAAGGCCAAGGAGGTGCCCCTCGCCATCCAGAAGGGCACCGAGGAGGCCCGCAAGAACCTCTTCGAGGTCCCCCTCGCCGGCGACACCATCATCCACCCGACGGTGGGCGAGCTCGGCGCCGGTCGCGTCATGCTCAAGCCCGCTGCCCCCGGTACCGGCGTCATCGCCGGTGGTGCCGCCCGCATCATCCTCGAGGAAGCCGGCATCCACGACGTGCTGTGCAAGTCGCTGGGCTCGGCCAACCACATCAACGTGGCCCGCGCCACGATCGAGGGCCTGCGTGGCCTGCGTCGTCCCGACGAGATCGCCCGCCTGCGCGGCATCCCGGCCGACACCTTCGTGCCCAAGGGTCTGCTCAACGCCTACAACGAGTCCGAGAAGCTCAAGGGCCGCGCCGGAGCCGTGTCATGAGCGAGGCCACGATCACCGTCACCCAGGTCCGGTCCGCCATCGGCACCAAGCCCAAGACCCGCGGCACGCTGCGGGCCCTCGGCCTCCGTGGCATCGGCCAGACCAACACCCTCCCGGACCGTCCCGAGATCCGCGGCATGATCGCCCGGGTCCCGCACCTGATCACGGTCGAAGAGTCCGTCAGCGACGGAGGCAAGTAGCTCCATGTACAAGATCCACGACCTCCAGCCCCCCGAGGGCTCCAACCGGCGTCGCAAGCGCGTCGGCCGAGGCATCGGCGGCAAGGGCGGCAAGACCGCCGGCCGCGGCACCAAGGGCCAGAAGGCGCGCAACACCGTGCCGATGGGCTTCGAGGGTGGCCAGATGCCCCTCTACATGCGCGTGCCGAAGCGCCGGGGCTTCAACAACCCCTTCCGCGTCGAGTACCAGGCCATCAACCTGGACACGCTCAGCGAGTCCGGCCTCACCGACATCACCCCCGAGGCGCTCCACGCCAAGGGCCTGGTCCGCAAGGGCGCCCTGGTGAAGATCCTCGGTCGCGGCGAGGTCAGCGCTGCGCTGAACGTCACCGCCCACAAGTTCTCGGCGTCGGCTGCCGAAGCCATCACCGCCGCGGGCGGTACGGTCGAGACCCGGCCCCTGCCGTGGGGCGATCGTCGTCCGCCGGCCAAGGGCAACCAGTTCACCAACCGCTGATCCTGCCGGATCGGCTGAGCCGCCACCCCCTGGGGAGCA
>DMTU01000145.1:10579-10988 GCA_003476595.1 Acidimicrobiaceae bacterium
CCCTGGGGAGCACGTGTTCCAGAGCCTGAAGAGCCTCGCGCGCGTCGCGTCCGTCTCGGACCTTCGCAACAAGATCCTGTTCGTGATCTTCATCCTCGCCCTGTACCGGGCGGGTTCGGCGATCCCGGCGCCTGGCATCGACCTCGACGCCGTCCAGAACCTGAAGGAGCAGGCCGAGCAGGGCGCCGGCGTGCTCGGCTTCCTGACCCTGTTCTCGGGCGGCGCGCTCACCCAGTTCGCGCTGTTCGCGCTCGGGATCATGCCGTACATCACGGCATCGATCATCATGCAGATCCTCACCGTGGTGATCCCGCGGCTCGAGCAGTGGTCCCAGCAGGGTGCGGTCGGCCAGCGCAAGATCACGCAGTGGACCCGCTACCTGACGGTGGCCATCGCGCTGCTGCAGTCC
>DMTU01000097.1:0-285 GCA_003476595.1 Acidimicrobiaceae bacterium
ACCGTGCGCAGCACGGTGCGCGGTCGCTCCGGTGGTCCGTGCAGGCGGGCGGTGGCCACGGCCAGGTCGTTGTCGCCGGTGAAGGGGGCCCGGCCGCAGAGCATCTCGTAGAGGACGGCGCCGACCGCGTAGACGTCGGTGCGGGCGTCGATCTCGCCGCCGGAGACCTGCTCGGGTGCGAGGTACTTGGCGGTGCCGACCATCCGGCCGATGGCGGTGAGGTCGGGCAGGTCGTCCTCGCCCGAGGTGCGGGCCGCCTTGGCGATGCCGAAGTCGGCGACCTTG
>DMTU01000097.1:470-4160 GCA_003476595.1 Acidimicrobiaceae bacterium
AGCACGTTGGCCGGCTTCACGTCCCGGTGGACGATGCCGGCCTTGTGGGCCGCCTCGAGTGCCTGGCAGATCGCCGATGCGATGGCCACGGCCTCGGCCGCGGGCAGGAAGCTGCGGGCGTCGAGCTCGTCGCGCAGGGTGCGCCCGTCCACCAGCTCCATCACGATCGCCTCCGGGTCGTCGGAGGTGTCGTAGATGGCCACGATCGATGGGTGCGCGAGCCGGGCGGCGGCCACGGCCTCCCGCCGGAAGCGGGCCACGAACTCGGGGTCGGCGGCCAGGTGGGCGTGGAGCACCTTCACCGCGACCGGGCGGGTCAGCACGCTGTCGGTGGCCCGCCACACGGTGGCCATGCCACCGGAGGCGATGGGAGCTTCGAGCCGGTAGCGGCCGCCGATGGTGGTGCCCTGCTCGAGGGGACTGCCGCTCGGGGTCACGGTCGTCGGCCGCGTGGGGTGCTCCGACACCCCTCCGACGCTACCCGTCAGGCCGGATCGACCCAGCAGGCGCCGACGACGCGTGGCCCGCCGTGGGAGCCGATGACCGCGCCGATGTGGCCGAGGCGGTAGTCGTAGCCGTCCTCGTCGAGCAGCTTGGTCATCACGTCGACGTCGGGGGCCATGCCGTGCATGATCGCCAGGTGCTCGACCTTCCCGGACGAGCGCACCTTCTCGCGCAGCGCCTCGAGCGACTTCTTGCGGGTCCGGTGCTTGCCGGCCTCCTCGACGAGGCCGGTGGAGATGTCGATCATCGGCTTGATCGACAGCAGCGAGCCGAGCATGGCCTGGGCGCCGCCGATGCGGCCACCCTTCTTGAGGTTCTCCAGCGTGTCGAGGCAGCCGACGACGTGGGTGCGGGCCCGGAGGTCCTCGACCAGGGCCACGACCTCGTCGGCCGACGCCCCGTCGGCGGCGCGCTGGGCCGCCAGCAGCACCTGGGTGCCGAGGCCGGCGGTGATGGACTTGGAGTCCACGACCCGCACCTCGAGGTCGTCGCCGATGGCGCGGGCGGCGTTCTCGGCCGCGGCCATCGTGGCGGACAGGTCCGACGACAGGTTGATGCAGACGACGGCGTCGGCTCCGGCCTCGGCCTGGCGACGGAACGCCGCCTCGAACCTCCCGGGCGAGGGCGCCGCGGTCTCCGGCAGCTCGCTGCGCTGGTCCATCTTCTCGTAGAAGGCCTCGGCGGAGAGCTCGGAGCGGTCCTCGAACTCGTCGCTGCCGAAGCGGATCGACAGCGGCACGACCTCGATGCCGAGGGACGTGGCCTCGTCGTCGGTCAGGTCGCAGGCGCTGTCGGTGACGATGCGGACGCCAGCCATGGTGCTCTCCGGTGGTGCTCGGTCGGTCGGGACGCCGCGGGGCGCCAGACCCCCCGGTGCGGGAGTGTCTAGCCCATCGGCTCAGGGACCGTCCCTGACCCCGTGGCCTCGCCGAGTGCCCGCTCGCGCCGGGTCCGCCGCCAGTGGCGCACCCACCAGACGACCAGGACGGCGAGGGCCCCGAGGGACAACACGAGCCCGACGCCGCTGATGGCCGTGGAGCGGACGTTGAGCTGGCGGCCGTCGAGGCGGACGGTCCCGTCCGGCGTCCACAGCTCCACGAACACCGGCACCGAGCCGGTGGCGAGGGCCTCCACCGTCACGTCGATCCGGAGCACGTCCTCGGCCTCGACGGTCACGGGCGTCTCCCCGCCGTCGGGGAAGGCGAGGCGGTCGCTGCGGGTGCGCACGACGAGGTCGACGGGGAAGGGGTTGGCGTTCTCGATGGTGACCGGGAGCGTCCCGCGCCGGGAGGTGAGGTTGAGGTCGGTCTGGCCGGACAGGCGGATGCTGCCGAACGCGGTGCCGAGCACCTCCTCCACCACGTCCATCGCCGCGTCCCGCCGGTCCGGCGGCGTGGTTGACGCCACCGCGGTGGCCACCTGGAGGCGGAGGTCGTCGGCCCGCGAGGACTGCAGACCGGTCAGGGTCTGGAACGTGTCGAGCGGTCCGGCCGCGACGAGGACCCGGCGGGCGATGTCGCCCAGGTCCGGGCTCGGCGCGTCGCGGCGGACCACCGCGTCGGCGTCGTCGTCGGGGACGGCATCGAGGAGCCCGAGCCCACCCACCCGCACCGGTGCCTCGGGATCGTCGAGGAGCCCGAGCAACCCGTCGAGCACGGACGCCGACGCCAGCTCCCGCGGGCGGACCAGGACCGAGGGGGACTCGTCATCGCCCCCACCGCCGTCGACCGGGCGCAGCAGCAGCCGGGCCAGGGCGAGGTGGGCGGCGTCGGCGCGCTCGTCGAGGGGGCGGGCGAGCTCGGCCGACAGCGCCTGGTCGGTCACGATGCCGAGGAGGGGCGCGGTGGTCGGCGACGGGAACGGCCCGGCCGCGGCCAGCGGCTCGTCGTCGTCCTCCTCCGCGTCGGCCGCGTCGACGACGACCGCATCGAAGCCGA
The DNA here is from genome assembly GCA_003476595.1 of Acidimicrobiaceae bacterium. GTDB lineage: Bacteria > Actinomycetota > Acidimicrobiia > Acidimicrobiales > Salinilacustritrichaceae > Salinilacustrithrix. The sequence goes on from DMTU01000097.1 coordinate 2,912, forward strand.
GCTCGTCGAGCAGGCGCGCGCCGTCCCGGCCGACCGCGGTCGGGCCGACCCAGACGTCGCGATCCGGCGTCGCATCGAGCCGATCGGCCAGCAGGGCGTCGCCGCGCTCGACGAGCGGCGCGACCATCCCGCCGAGCCCGGCGTCCATCAGCGACGCCACCGGCAGGGGGAGGTACGGCACCGCCAGCAGGTCCCGATCGGTGAGCCGCTCGAGGAGCGTCGCCGCCGCCGGGTCGGGGAGCGTGCCGAGGGCGTCGACGGTGTCGGGCACGGCGGCCACCGACAGGTCGAGGTCGGGGTGGGCGGCGAGCAGGTCGCCCACCCGGGCGAGGCGTCGGAGCTCGCCGGGATCGATGGCCCGGGTGCCGTCGGGCTGCAGGGTCGGGGTGGCGGCCACGTCGAGGAGGACGGCGAGGTCCGGCGCCTCCCACCCGGTGGTCTCGTCGCCGAGGCGCACGAGCGGGGTGCGGATCTCGTCGAGGGTGGCGCCGTCGGGGCCGAGCAGGGTGATGACGACGGGGTGCACGCCGGGGGCCACGAGCTGCACCGTCTGGTCGTCGGTCGGGTCGGCCGACGCCCGCAGGCCGACGAGCCGGGTGCCGTCGGGGCCGGGCTCGAGGAGGTCGACGCCGCGCGGCGGCGCGAGGGCGAGGCGCACGCCGACGTCCTCGTCGGCCGACTCCTCGAGCTCCTCCACCGAGTCCAGCGCCGAGAACACCTCGACCTGGATGGTCGCGCCGGTGAGGTCGCCGGATGTCTCGAGCAGGAACGTGGCCTCGCCCTCGGGGCCGATCCAGGGCGAGCGGCTGGCCAGCTCGATCGTGGGTGGGGCCGGTGGATCGGTCTGCGCGGGGGCCGGCGGTGCCGCGGTCACCACGGCGGTGGCGACGGCAGCGATGGCGAGCAGGAGGCGGTGCCTGCGGATCACGGCACCGGTCCGGGGTCGGGGCTCGGGGGCGCGGGGTGGGAGGCGAGGTCCAGCTCGAGCACGGCGAGGCCCTCGCTGCGGCGCCGGAACCCGAGCCGCTCGTACAGCGCCACGGCGCGCTCGTTGCTGGTCTGGGTGTTGACCAGGGCCTCGCGGACCCGCCAGCGCCGCAGCCACCAGAGACCGTCGACGACCAGGGCGGACCCGAGCCCCGAACCCTGCGCCGCGGGCTCGACCGCCAGGCGCTGGAGGTAGCCACGGTCGCCGGCCCGGCCGGTGAGGGCGTAGCCGTGCCCGTCGCGGTCCAGCCGGAACCGGGTG
>DMTU01000097.1:4306-9039 GCA_003476595.1 Acidimicrobiaceae bacterium
GGGTGGACGGGGTGGCGCGGACCGCGTCCTCGAGGGCGTCGGCATCGAGGCGCCAGAACGGGTCGAACGCGGTCCGGTCGATGGCCAGGACGCGGGCGCGGGCGCGCCCGTGGACGCGTCGCGTGCGGACCCGCCGCTCGGGCGCCCGCCGGTCGGGGAGGTCGAGCAGGTCGTGGGCGAGCAGGTGCAGCTCCTCGCGCACCGAGAACCCGGCGTCGATGTAGGCGCGCCACTCGCCGACCGGGAGCGCCGGCGTGACGACCGTCGCGTACCCGCGGGTGCGGGCGCGCTCCACGGCCAGGGCGACCAGACCGGGCGGCACCATCGCCCCGGCCGGCACCGACGACAGCTCGGCCGTGTCGGACCGGCCCCGCCACGGCCGCACCCGCATGCGCACCCCCCGGGCGGTGACGGTGTCGGTGGCGGTCACCGTTCCACGTTACGGCCGGGACCCGAGCGGGGGGAGCACGGGGGACCGCCGCCGGGCACCGGTGATCGACATCGATCTGGGCAGACTGTGGCGATGGCCACGCTGCTCTACACCGATCCGCGCTTCGTCGATCACGACACCACGGCCGGCCACCCCGAGCGACCGGAGCGCATGGACGCCGTCGGGCGTGGCGTGGCGGCGTCGGTGGTCGCCGAGGACCTCGTGCACCTCACGCCCCGCGAGGCGACGGTGGACGAGCTGGCGCGGGTCCACGACCGCTCCTACCTCGACGCGCTCGAGCGGTTCTGCGCCAGCGGCGGCGGCCACCTCGACCCGGACACCGTGGCCGCGGCCCGATCCTGGGACGTCGCCCGCCTGGCCGCCGGCGCCGGCCTCGACGCCATCGACCGGTTGACCGCCGGCGAGGCCGACGCCGCGTTCCTCGCGGTGCGCCCGCCCGGGCACCACGCCACGCCGTCGCGGGCGATGGGCTTCTGCCTGCTGAACAACGTGGCCGTGGCCGCTGCCTCCCTCGCCCAGGCGGGCGAGCGGGTGCTGGTGGTGGACATCGACGCCCACCACGGCAACGGGACCCAGGACGCGTTCTGGGACGATCCCCGCGTCACGTACCTCTCCGTGCACGAGCACCCGATGTACCCCGGCACGGGCATGGTGCGCGAGACCGGCGGGCCCAACGCCCCCGGCACCACCGTCAACGTGCCGGTGCCCGCAGCCACGTCCGGCGACGTGTACCGACGCCTGGTCGACGACGTCATCGTCCCGGTGGCCGAGCGCATGGCCGCCACCTGGGTGCTGCTGTCCACCGGCTTCGACGCCCACCGGAACGACCCGCTCACCGACCTCGGGCTCAGCAGCGGCGACTACTACGACCTCACGAAGCGGATCCTCGCCCTCGTGCCGGCCGGGCGGCGCCTGGCCTTCCTCGAGGGCGGCTACGACCTCGACGCCATCACCACCTCGACCGCCGCCACCCTCGCTGCCCTCGCCGGCGTCGAGCACCGGCCGGAGCCGGTCACCAGCGGCGCGGCCGACGAGCCCGGTCACCAGTCCGTCGGCGCGGCGCGCCTGATCCACCACCTGGCGTAGCGTCCCCGCCCGGGGGAGGCCCGTGATGACCGAGACCAGCGAGCACAGCGACCAGCCCGTCGACCACGTCGCCCTCCTGCGCGCGCTGCTCGAGCGTGGCGGGTCCGATCTGCACTGCAAGCCGGGCAGCCCGCCCGCGCTGCGGGTCGGCGGCGCCCTCGTGCGCGAAGCGGACGACCCGGTCCTCGGCCAGCGGCTCACCGCGCCGGCGGTGGCGATGCTGGCCCAGACCCTGCTCACCACCGACCAGCAGCAGACCCTCCTCCAGGACGGGTCCGTGGTCGCCACCCACGCCATCCCCGAGGTCGGGCGGTTCCGCGTGGCCGTGTACCGCCAGCGCGGCTCGGTCGCCGTGGTCGTCCACGCCGTGCCCCAGCAGGTGCAGCACCTGGAGGAGCTCGGCCTCCCGGACTCGGCGTCCACCCTCGCCTCCGGCCAGCGCGGGCTGGTGCTGGTGGCCAGCCCGGTCGGCAACGGCGCCACGACGACGCTCGCCGCCATGGTCGACCACGTGAACCGCACGCGGGCCTGCCACGTCGTGACCGTGGAGGACCCCGCCGAGGTCCTCCACCGCGACGAGCGCAGCCTGATCAGCCAGCTCGAGGTGCCCACCGACGTGGCCGGCCTGGCCGACGGCGTGCGGGCTGCGTCCCGCCTCGACGCCGACGTGGTCGCCATCTCCGACATCGCCGGCCGCGACGTCGCCCTCGCCGCCCTCGACGCCGTGGCGCGGGGCCGCCTCGTGCTCGCCGGCATCGGCGGCAACACGGTCCGCGCCGTCGTCGACGGCTTCCTCGAGCTGTTCTCCTTCGAGGAGCGCCCGAACGTGCGCCAGACGCTGGCCCGGTCCCTGTCCGGCGTGGTGGTCCAGCGCCTCCTCACCGGGACCGACGGGCGGCTCCTGCCCGTGGCCGAGGTGCTGGTCGCCACGGCCAAGATCCAAGAGGTCCTGGCCGAGGAGGCCCGGATGGGGGAGCTCGGCGCGCTCCTGGCCGACGGGGTGTTCCACGGCATGCAGACCCTCGACCAGTCGCTCCGGGACCAGGTCCGCGCCGGGCGGATCAGCGAGGCCACGGCCCTCGCCGCGGCCACCGACCCCGAGGAGCTGCGGATCGAGCTGCTGCGCTCGTAGAACACGGTCGAAAACCCCGGAACCATGCCCGGGAGGGCCCCCCGGGAGGGCGTAGGGTCACACGCATGCAATTCGCCGTGTGGCCAGGCACGCAGCAGTCCTGGGCCGACATCCTCGAGGTGGCGCGGCACGCCGAGCTCACGGGGTGGGACCGCGTCTACGTGGCCGACCACTTCATGAGCAACGACGACGACGCCGCGGGCCCGATGCTCGAGTGCTGGGCCGTCGTCACCGCCCTCGCCGCGGCCGTCCCCCGGGTCGGCATCGGCACCCTCGTGTGCGGCAACACGTACCGCCACCCGGCGATCCTGGCCAACCAGGCCGCCGCCGCCGACGTGATCTCCGGCGGCCGGGTCATCCTCGGCCTCGGTGCCGGCTGGCAGCAGAACGAGCACGACAAGTACGGCATCGAGCTGTACTCGGTGGGGGAGCGCCTCGACCGCTTCGCCGAGGCCTGCGCCATCGTGCGCAGCCTGGCCACCCAGGAGCGCACCACGTTCCACGGCGAGCACTACCAGCTCACCGACGCCCCGATGGAGCCCAAGCCGGTCGGCCCGTTCCCCCTCCTCGTGGGCGGTGGCGGCGAGAAGCGCACCCTGCGCATCGCGGCCGAGCATGCCCAGGAGTGGAACGTGTGGAGCTCGCCTGCGATCTTCGCCCACAAGTCCGGCGTCCTCGATGGCCACTGCCACGATCTCGGCCGCGACCCGTCGGAGATCCACCGGTCCACCCAGGCGCTGCTGTTCCTGTCCGACGACCAGGCGTTCCTCGACCGCATGCGCGGCATGGACATGCCGATGCCCACGCTCATCGGCACCCCGTCGGAGCTGGTCGACGTGGTCGGCGCCTACCGCGACGCCGGCGTGGACGAGCTCATCGTCCCGGACTTCACCATCGGCACGGGCAGCCAGCGCACCGACATCCTCGACCGCTTCAAGGAAGAGGTCGCGATCCACTTCGGATAGATGGGGCTGTGCTCGCTCGGGACTCGCTGCGCGCAGCCCCACGTACACGGAGTCGGCGAACGCCCACCCGGTGACCGGTCGGCTGGCGCCTCCCTCGCGCACACCTTCACACCTCGGTTCTCTGCGGCAACGGGGCCCTCGTAGGGTTGTGGGGTGATCCCTGAGCGATTCGCGCCCGTGCTCGCCGACGTCGCGCCCCTGGCGCGGGCGTTCGACGCGGCCGGCCACCGCCTCTACCTGGTGGGCGGCGTCGTGCGGGACCTGCTGCTCGGTGACGACCGCCCGGTCGACTACGACTTCACCACCGACGCGCCGCCTGATCGCATCGAGGAGATCCTCGGGTCCTTCGACGGCACCGAGGCCCTGTGGACCCAGGGCAAGCGGTTCGGCACCATCGGCGCCAAGGTGCGGGTGGGGGAGGGCGACGACTCGCGCGTCGTGGACCACGAGATCACCACCCACCGGGCCGAGGCCTACGTGCCCGACTCCCGCAAGCCCGAGGTCAGCTTCGCCACCGACATCGAAGCCGACCTGTCCCGCCGGGACTTCACCATCAACGCCATGGCGCTGTCGCTGCCCGACGCCCGCCTGGTCGACCCCTTCGGCGGCACGGCCGACCTGGCCTCCAAGGTGCTCCGGACGCCGCTGTCCGCGTCGGAGTCCTTCAGCGACGACCCGCTGCGCATGCTGCGCGCCGCCCGGTTCCTGACCCGCCACGATCTGAAGCCCGACGACGAGCTGGTCGAGGCGGTCGAGCAGATGGGGGACCGGATCGCCATCGTCTCCCCCGAGCGGATCCGCGACGAGCTGAACCGGCTCGTCGTCCTCGACGACCCCTCCCCCGGACTGTGGTTCCTGGCCGACACCGGCCTGTCGGAGCACTTCCTGCCCGAGCTCAGCGCCATGCGCCTCGAGCAGGACCCGATCCACCACCACAAGGACGTGCTCGCCCACACCATCGCGGTGGTCCGCAAGACCTCCCCCGATCTGGTGCTGCGCCTCGCCGCCCTGTTCCACGACATCGGCAAGCCCGACACCCGCGACTTCGGCCCCAAGGGCGTGACCTTCCACCACCACGAGGTGGTCGGCGCCCGCATGA
>DMTU01000097.1:9078-11178 GCA_003476595.1 Acidimicrobiaceae bacterium
GTCGGCGCGCGCATGACGCGCAAGCGCATGAAGGAGCTCAAGTACCCCAACGAGATCCGCGACGACGTGTCCCAGCTGGTGTTCCTGCACCTGCGCTTCCACGGCTACGGCGACGACGCGTGGACCGACGCAGCCGTGCGCCGCTACGTGCGCGACGCCGGCCCGCTGCTCGACAAGCTCAACGAGCTCACCCGCTGCGACTGCACCACCCGCAACCGGCGCAAGGCCGAGATGCTGGCCCGGCGGATGGACGCGCTCGAGGAGCGCATCGAGCTCCTGCGCGAGCAGGAGGCCATCGACGCCATCCGCCCCGACCTCGACGGCCAGCAGGTCATGGACCTGCTCGACGTGGGGCCCGGCCCGGTGGTCGGCCAGGCGCTCAGGATGCTGCTCGAGGCCCGGATGGAGGAGGGTCCCCTCGACGAGGAGGAGGCCCGCCGCCGCGTCCTGGCCTGGTGGGCCGAGCGCTCCTCCTAGCACTGGCGGCGGCTGCGACCGACGGCGCGACTGCGGAGCCCGGGAGGCGTTCTGGCAGCGACTGCGGAACACCGAGCCGGGGATCCTCGCCCCGGCCGCCTGCCTGGAGGAGACTCGGACCATGGCCTGGACCCCGTTCACCGTGGCTGCGCCCACCGGCGCCGACCTCCCCGACGATGCCGTCCTGTACGGACCCGAGATCCCCGCCGAGCCGACCCTGCGCCTGCTCGGCGACCTCGCCGGGAAGCGGGTGCTGGACCTCGGGTGCGGCGCGGGCCGCAACGCCATCGCCATGGCCCGCGCCGGCGCCCGGGTGATCGCGGTGGACGAGGACGCCGACCAGATCGGCGCCGCCCGCCGGGCCATCGACGCGGCGGACATGAAGGTGGAGCTGCACCACGCCCCCCTCGCCGAGCTCGCCTTCCTGCGCGCCGACACGATCGACGCGGCCATCTCGGTGCACTCCCTGGTCCAGGTCGCCGACGTGGGGAGGGTGTTCCGCCAGATCCACCGCGTGCTGCGCCCCGAGCACAGCTTCGTCGTGTCCGTGCCGCACCCGACCTTCGCCCTGCTCGACCCGGCCGGCCCCGACCCCCTCCAGGTCCGCCGGTCCGCCTTCGACGAGCAGCCCTACGCCCACGACGACCCCCGCCACGGCACCCACGCCCGCTCGGTCGGGGCGCTGTTCACCGAGCTGACCCGGGCCGGCTTCCGGGTCGACCACGTGCTGGAGCCGGCCCCCACCGTCTCGGGTCGCGGCCCCCACTGGAGCCCGGCCATGGAGAAGGTCCCCGCCACCTTGATCCTGCGGGCGCGCAAGGAAGGCATCTGAGTCGTCTCGGCCGACGGCGCCGCCGCGGGCGTCGCTAGCCTCCTGCGGGTGCCGTTCAACCCGGGAGCCCTGACGACGGGAGCCGGCGTCGCTCGCCCTGCCGGCGTCGTCGACCACCGCATCGCCCGGAACGCGCTCGTCGCCGAGTACCAGCGGGGCCGCCTGGCCAAGCACGAGGTGTGCGACGCCCACCCCGAGCTGCGCCGCGCCGCCGAGCACATCAGCCGCAAGACCACCGAGATCTGCCCGATCTGCGAGGACCGCTTCCTCGTGCTGGTGACCTACGCGTTCGGTCCGCACCTGCCCAAGTCCGGCTACGCGATCGAGGACCGGGCCGACATGGACAAGGTCCGCCGCACCACCACCGAGTGCACCTGCTACGTGATCGAGGTGTGCATCGGCTGCGGCTGGAACCACCTGCTGCAGACCTTTCCGGTCGAGGGCTTCCGGGGCACGTGAGCACCGCCGGGACCGGGCTCGCCCCCGCGAGCCCGCCGACGACCCTGCAGCCCACGAGCACCGCGGTGGCGACCGCTGCCGCCCTGGCCGCCGCCGCCCTGGCGGTCACCTCCACCGGGGCGATGGTGCTGGCCGCGCTCCTCGTGGGCGTCGCCGCCCGCGACCGCCGCGCCGCCGGCGCCGCCCTGCTGGCCGTGGCCGCCACCTCGATCCGGTTCCGCACCGCCACCTTCGACGACCTCGCCGGCATCCAGAGCGTCCTCGGGCCGGCCGGCACGGTCGGGCCCGCCACCGCCGCAGCATCGGCGTGGCTCGCGGCCGCCGCCGTCCTC
>DMTU01000097.1:11291-11662 GCA_003476595.1 Acidimicrobiaceae bacterium
GCCGCCCGCTCGGTGGCCGAGCCGTCGATCCGCGTCGCAACCGGCCTGCTCGACCGGCTGCGCGACGCCGCCCCCGCGCTGGCGTGCGGCCTGTTCGCGGCGGCGCTCGTGGCCGGGCCCGGGCCGAGCGACCTCACCGTGCGCGTGCTGGCGTCGGTGGTCGCGGTGGTGCTGGCCTTCGGGGTGACGGTCGCCGACGCCCGCCCCGCGGTGGCCCGGGTCCGCCCGTGGGCCGCCCTGGTCGCGGGTCTGGCCGCGGTCGTGCTGGCCGGGTGGCCGTCGTGACCGGCCTGCTGCTCGTGCTGCTCGCCGCGCCGGTCGTCGGTGCGGCCATCGCCTTCGTCGTGCCCCACCACGCCACCCGCGCCTGC
>DMTU01000097.1:11763-12084 GCA_003476595.1 Acidimicrobiaceae bacterium
CCACGCCACCCGCGCCTGCCGGTCGATCGCCGCGGGCGTCGCGGTCGGCTGGACCGTCCTCGCCGCGCAGGACGCCCCGGTGGTCTGGGGTGACCTGGTCACCGACCCCCTCCTCGCCGCCGCGGCCGCCGGCACCGCCCTCCTCGTCGTGGCCACCCGGGCGCACTCCGCCACGGCCGCCGGCGCCGCCTTGCTGGTGCTCACCGTCCTGCCGGCCGCCGCCGCCCTCGACCCGGTCCGCCTGCCCGACCGCCGCCTCGCCGCCGGCGTGGTGCTCGTGGCCGTGCTCGCGGCCGTGCGCCTGTGGACCGAGCGCGCCCC
>DMTU01000039.1:0-540 GCA_003476595.1 Acidimicrobiaceae bacterium
GGCTGGCGGGCCAAGGCGGCACTGGCCGACCGGTTCGCCGGCGGGCGCTACGCCCCGAGCGCGGTGGGTGCCCGGTACGTCCTGGCGTGAGCCGCCGGTCGGTGCGCGGCATCGGAGCGCTGTGACACGCTGACGGGCGGATCGAAGGGGGACCCATGACCGAGCCGCGCATCCTGGAACCGCAGTGCGAGTGGACGTCGACCGACGTCGGCGACGCAGACGTGTGGACCGAGCACCTCACCGCCGCCGAGCTCGAGGAGCTGGACGCCGCGCTGCGCCACGCGCTCGGGCGCTCCGACGACGTGCTCGAGCTGACCAAGGACGACTTCCCGCTCCCGAAGCTCGCCGCCCGCCTCGCCGACGTCGAGCGGGAGCTGATCGACGGGCGGGGGTTCGTCCGCATCCGGGGGATCGACCGGTCGGCGTACAGCCAGGACGAGATGGAGGTCCTCTACTGGGGGATCGGCACGCACCTCGGGTCGCCGTGGGCGCAGAACGAGCACGGCCACGTGCTCGGCGACGTCATCGACCACGGCCGCA
>DMTU01000039.1:617-8093 GCA_003476595.1 Acidimicrobiaceae bacterium
GACGTCATCGACCACGGCCGCAAGGCCGACGACCCGACCGCCCGCGGCTACCAGCTGGGCGGCGTGGCCCTGCCGTTCCACTGCGACGGCGCCGACCTGGTCGGCCTGCTGTGCCTCGACAACGGGCTGTCCGGTGGCCTGTCGGCCGTGGCGAACTCGGTGACGATCCACAACCAGCTGGTGCGCGACCACCCCGATCTGGCCGCCGCCCTGTACGAGCCGTTCCCCTACGACTTCCGGGGCGAGCAGCCCGAGGGCGGCAAGGCCTTCTACGAGGTGCCCGTGTTCACCGAGTGGGACGGCCGCCTCTTCGTGCGCTGCATCCCGCCCTACATCTGGGCGTCGCAGCGCCACGACGACGCACCACGGCTCACCGACGTGCAGCGCGAGGCGCTGAAGGCGGTCGAGACCATGGCCGACGACCCCACGAACCACGTGAAGATGGACCTGCGTCCCGGCGACATCCAGCTCATCAACAACTTCCACGTCCTGCACGGGCGCACCGCCTACGAGGACGACCGGGAGCACGGCAAGGTCCGGCACCTGAAGCGGCTGTGGCTGGAGACCGACATGTTCGAGACCCGCCCGCCCTACTTCGCCAACCGCAACCACTGGGAGGCCAACCGGTCGGCCAGCCGGATGCGCGCCGGGTCCGCCTGAGCGTCGCCGCCTGGCGCGCGACGGCCGGGCGGCTCGGCTCCTCCGCCGGAGCTCCGCCGCCCAGCCATGCAAGACGTATACCGCTGCCGTGACGCCGCCAGCACGCCCGCCCGGGAGGAATGGACCTTGGTCCCTGCCAGGCGTCGGCGGCCCCCGGCTAGACCCGGGTGACATGTGCGACCACTGCAGCTGCCGCCAGCACCGGGCCATCGCCGAGCTCTCGACCGAGCACGAGCAGATCCTGGAGGTGGCGTGGGCCCTGAGCGAGCGCCACCGCGAGACGGGCGTCTCGGACGGCCCGCTGCAGGAGCAGCTCGGGCAGATGCTGGCCGTGCACGTCGAGGCCGAGGAGGTGGCGCTCTACCCGCTGCTGGTCGAGACCGGCGGGCTCCAGCCCGACAAGTCCGACGACCTCGAGCAGGAGCACACCGACCTCGCCGCCGCGCTGATCAGCGGGAAGTTCGATCGGCGGATGTACTTCGAGCTGGCCTCCCACATCGAGGAGGAGGAGCTCGAGCTCTTCCCGCTCGCGATGTTCGGCTTCGACGACGAGGACTGGGCGGTGCTGGAGGCGACCCCTCGCTTCCTGGCACCGGACACGCCGCTCGTCCACTGAACCGGCCCTGCGGGCACGGTTAGGTTCGGCCCGACCCGGACCACCCGACCCCAGGAGCCCCCGTGAGCCACCCCCGTCCCTTCCGCTTCGGCGTCCAGCTGGCCAACGCAGCCTCCGCATCGGAGTGGGCGGACCTCGCCCGGCGAGCCGAGGCGCTCGGGTACGACAGCGTGATGATGCCCGACCACTTCGGCGAGCAGCTCGCTCCGGTCCCGGCCCTCATGGCCGCCGCCGACGCCACCACCGACCTCAAGGTCGGGACGCTCGTCTTCGCCAACGACTACAAGCACCCCGTCGTGCTGGCGAAGGAGGTGGCCACCCTCGACGTGCTGTCCGGGGGTCGGGTGGAGTTCGGCATCGGCGCCGGGTGGATGAACACCGACTACGAGCAGTCGGGCATCGCCCACGACCGGGCCGGCGTGCGCATCGACCGCCTCGCCGAGAGCCTCGAGGTGTGCAAGGCGATCTTCGCCGGCGACACCGTCGACTTCACCGGCGAGCACTACGACGTGACCGGCTACCGGGGGTTCCCGAAGCCGGTGCAGACCCCACACCCGCCCATCCTCATCGGGGGTGGCGGCAAGCGGGTCCTCACCCTCGCCGCGCAGCAGGCCGACATCGTGGGCATCAACCCCAAGATCGCCTCCGGGCGGGTGGACACGCCCACGGCGCAGAACGGTGCCGCCGACCGCACCGACGAGAAGCTCGGCTGGGTCCGGGAGGCGGCGGGGGACCGCTACGACGACATCGAGCTCAACATGCTCGTGTTCGCGGTCGTGGTCACCGACGACGCCCAGGGGACCATGGAGATGCTGGCGCCGATGTTCGGCCTCGACCCGGCCGAGGTCGCCGACTACCCGCTGGCCTGGATCGGCACCGAGGACGAGATCGTCGAGTCGCTCCAGGCCCGCCGTGACCGATGGGACGTCAGCTACCTGGTGGTGCAGCAGGACGCCATGGAGACGGCGGCGCCCATCGTCGCCCGGCTGCGGGGCACCTGAGCACACGGCGTCGGCGGCGGCGCTCCCCGGGGCCATGACGTTGGACCCTGGTCGTAGGTCCCAGTCGGGCGGACGATCGACGCAACGTCAGTGACGACCAGAGGAGAGCGCCATGCGCGCCATCGTGTACCACGGACCGGGCAAGAAGGACTGGGAAGAGGTCCCGAAGCCGGTCATCCAGGACGACACCGACGCCATCGTGCGCGTCGACGCCGTCACCATCTGCGGCACGGACCTGCACATCCTGAAGGGCGACGTCCCGGCCGTGACCGACGGCCGGATCCTCGGCCACGAGGCGGTCGGCACGGTCGAGGAGGTCGGCGCCGGCGTGAAGAACGTCTCGGTGGGTGACAAGGTCCTCGTGTCCTGCATCACCTCGTGCGGGGCGTGTCGCTTCTGCCGTGAGGGTCGCTACGGGCAGTGCCTCGGCGGCGGCGGCTGGATCCTCGGCCACCTCATCGACGGCACCCAGGCCGAGTACGTACGGGTCCCGTTCGCGGACACGTCCACGTACAAGGCACCTGCCGGCGTCCCGGACGAGGAGCTGTTGATGCTCGCCGACATCATCCCGACCGGGTACGAGGTGGGCGTGCTCAACGGCAAGGTCTCGCCCGGTGACGTGGTGGCGGTGGTGGGTGCCGGACCGATCGGCCTGGCCACGATCATGGGCGCCAAGCTCTTCAGCCCGGCCCACATCGTCGCGATCGACAAGGTCGACGCCCGGTTGGAGGCGGCGAAGATGTTCGGCGCCGATGTCGTGGTGAACAACGACCGGGAGGACCCGCTGGAGGTCGTCCGCAGCCTCACCGAGGGCCTCGGCGCGGATGTGGCCGTGGAGGCGGTGGGCGTGCCCGCCACCTTCGAGCTGTCGGCCGAGCTCATCCGCCCGGGGGGCCACGTCGCCAACGTGGGCGTGCACGGCGAGCCCGCCACGCTCCACCTCGAGGACCTGTGGATCAAGGACGTCACGATCACCACCGGCCTGGTCGACACGTATTCGACGCCGACCTTGCTGAAGCTGGTGACGAGCCGCCAGGTCGACGCCCGCCGGTTCGTGACGCACCACTTCACCATGGACGACTTCATGGAGGCCTACGACGTGTTCACCCGCGCCGGGGAGACCGGTGCGCTCAAGGTGGTGGTGACCCGGGACTGAGCGACGTGAACCGGCGGGCGGCCGTCGGGAAGGGACCGGAGGTGACCTACCGGCTCGACCCCGACCGCCCGCTCGTCGACGAGGTCCGACGCGTCGCGCTCGAGGGCCTGGACGATGCGATCGACCGCCTCCGGGAGACCGGCGCGCACGCCGACCTGGAGGACGACGTCCACGAGGCCCGCAAGCGAGGCAAGGAGGTGCGCGGCCTGATCCGCCTGGTGCGCCCCGCCCTCGGCGACGCCTACGCCGCGGTCAACGCCGAGGTGCGCGACGGCGCCCGGGAGCTGTCCAGCCTCCGGGACGCCCACGCGCTGGTCGACACCGTCGAGGACCTGATCGCCGCCCTCGACGGCAACGGCACCGACGACCTCGAGCGGCTCGCCGGCCACCTCCGCACCGGCGCATCGGCGGCCACGGACGGGGTCGACGGCGACGACCCACGGATCGCCGTGGCGCGCAGCCGGATGGAGACGGCCCGAGCGATGGTCGCGACCTGGCCCGGCGCGATCGACGTCGAGGCCGTGGCGGGCGGCGTGGCCAAGACCGCGACTCGCGGTCGCAAGGCCTGGAAGGCGAGCCGGAAGGATGCCGGCGACGAGCAGGTGCACGAGTGGCGCAAGCGGGTGAAGTACCTCTGGTACCAGGCCCGGCTGCTCGAGGCCGCCGACCCCGACGGCATCGGTCCGCTCGTGGCGCAGCTCGACGAGCTGTCCGACCTGCTCGGCGACGAGCACGACCTGACCGTGCTGGTCGAGCACGCGGAGCGAGCCGCCGGCACCGACGAGATGGCCGGCGTCGACGGCGACCGCATCGTGGACCTGGCCCGTGCCCGGCAGGCGACGCTGCGAACGGCGGCGCTGCACCTCGGCGAGGAGGTCTACGGCGATGGCGTCGACGCGCTGGTCGGGAAGCTGGTGGACCAGTGGCCCGTTCAGTCCAGCGCGGCGTAGACGGTGGTCCAGAAGTCGGCGAGCGGGTGGGGCAGCGCGGCGGCCCCGCTGAACATGTCGGTCGAGAGCACCACGCCGACCAGGTCCTCGGCCGGGTCGTTGGCCCACGAGCTGCCGAGACCGCCGTCCCACCCGTAGGCGCCGACGTTGCGAGCGACGCCGGTGCGACGGACCTGCACGCCGACCCCGAAGCCCCACCCCTGCGACCCGTCGACGGAGATGCTGGGGTGGAGGCCAGCGGCGACGCCGAGCTGGTCGGTGGTCATCGCCGCCACCGACGCGCGGCTCAGCAGGCGGGAGCCGTCGGGGAGGAAGCCGTCGGCCAGCAGCATCGTGCCGAAGGCGGCGAGGTCGTCGACCGTGGACACGAGCCCGGCCGCACCGGAGGGGAACGCCGGCGGCATCGACCACTTGCCTTCGGGTTCGTCGTACACGGACCGCTCGCCGGTCTCCGGGTCGACGGCGTAGGACGTGCCGAGGCGGTCGGTGGCGGTGGTCGAGAACGTCGTGTCGAGCATGCCGAGCGGTTCGAGGACCCGCTCCCGCAGGAACCGGTCGAACGGCACGCCTGCGGCCCGACCGACGAGCACGCCGAGGATGTCCGACGCGGTGTTGTACAGCCACCGCTCACCCGGCTGGCGCAGCAGCGGCAGCGTGCCCATGCGGCGCAGCCACTCGTCGGGCTCCGGCGGGACCTGGGGCTCCGGTGCGCCGGGGGACAGGCCGAGCGCGCCCATGGCGTCGAGCAGCGGCTGGGGCCAGGGCGCGGTGAAGTCCATGCCGAGCCCGCACTGCATGGTCAGCAGGTCGCGCACGGTGATCGGCCGCTCGGCCGGGACGGTGTCGCCGTCGATCGGGCCGAGCGGGTCGACCAGGACGCGACGGTCGGCCAGCTCGGGGAGGAGGTGGTCGACCGGGTCCTCGAGCCGCAGCCGGCACTCCTCCACGAGCAGCAGCGCGGCGACCGCGGTGAGCGGCTTCGTCACCGAGGCGATCCGGAACAGGCTGTCCTGCTCGACCGGCGCCGGCTCGCCCCGGGTGAGCACGCCGGCCGCACCGGTGACCACCGTGCCGTCGCAGCTGGCGAGCCAGGCGATGCCACCGGTCTCGCCGGTCTCGACGTGGCGGGTCATGCGTTCGTCGAGCTTCTTCTGGAGGTCGGGATCGAAGGCCATGTCCCTCCGACGTTGCCACCGCTGCCAGATCATCGCCACGAGGTCTGCGCCGGAAAGGGTCCGCGGTCCCTGTCGTCGTCGCGCTGCCGTTCGTACGGTCCAACGATGGAGAGACTGAGCGCCCTCGATGCCGAGTTCCTGCACGTGGAGGACGGCATCGCCCACATGCACATCGCCGGGGTCTCGGTGTTCGAGGGTCCCCGGCCGGAGCTGTCCGAGCTGACCGAGCTGGTCGCGTCCAAGCTCCACCGGATCCCCCGCTACCGCCAGCGGGTGCGGACCGTGCCCCTGGAGCTGGGTCGGCCGGTGTGGGTCGACGACCCGCACTTCGACCTCGGCTACCACATCCGGCACACCGCGCTGCCCGCCCCGGGCGATGATGGCGCCCTTCGCCGTCTGATGTCCCGCCTCATGGGCCAGGAGCTCGACCGGGAGCGTCCGCTCTGGGAGGTGTGGTTCGTCGAGGGCCTCGAGGACGGCCGGTGGGCGCTCATCTCCAAGGTGCACCACTGCATGGTCGACGGCGTCTCCGGCATGGACCTGCTCGGCATCCTCCTCGACGTCGCGCCCGACACGCCGCTGCCCGAACCCGAAGCGTGGTCGCCCGAGCCCGAGCCGTCGGGCGTGACCAAGGTGCTGGACGCCTGGTCGGGTGCGGTGGCCGACGGGCTGGGTCTGGTCGCCCGGGCGCCCAGCGCGCTGCGGGAGCCCGCGCGCGCCGTGGGCTCGCTCCTCGACACCGGGCGCGGCCTGTTCGCGCTCACGAAGCACCTGGGCCTGACCACCCCCACCACCTTGGAGGGCAGCATCGGACCGCATCGAAGCTGGGCCCACTCCGTGGTGCCGCTCGACGACGTGAAGGCCGTCGGCAAGGAGCTCGGTGTCACGGTCAACGACGTGGTGCTGGCCGTGCTGGCCGGCGCCTTCCGCGACCTGCTGGTGCACCGGGGCGAGGACCCCGACACCTGCGTGCTGCGGACCCTCGTGCCGGTCTCGGTGCGCACCGAGGACGCCCGGGGCGTGCCCGACAACCGGGTCTCGGTGATCCTGTTCGAGCTGCCGGTGCACGTCGCCGACCCGGTCGAGCGGGTCCAGGCCGTGCACGAGCAGATGGTCGAGCGGAAGGCGTCGCACATGAGCGAAGCCGGCGAGCTCGTGGTCCGCCTCGCCGACCTGGCGCCGCCGATGGTGGTCGGCACGGTGATGCGGACCGCCACGCGGGTGCTGGCCCGCATGCCGCAGCGCTCGGTGAACACCGTGACCACGAACGTTCCCGGCCCCCAGCTCACGCTCTACTGCCTGGGCCGCCGGATGCTGGTGCACCTCCCGTACGTGCCCCTGTCCCACGGCGTCCGGATCGGCGTGGCGATCCTGTCCTACGACGGGAACCTCGCGTTCGGGGTCACCGGCGACCGCGACACCGCTGCCGACGTCGAGGTCCTCGCCGACGCCGTGGTCCTTGGTCACGAGGAGCTAAACACCCGCCGGAAGAGAAATGTGCCGGTGTCGTGACACGTTCCCTCGTGCATGACCTGGAACCCTCGCCAGCTGATCGGACGCATCACCAGGGGTGAGCGCGTGGCGGCTGGCATCGCCGCGGTCGGGCTCCTCGGGCTCGCCCTGGTGGAGCCCGACATCATCGGAGCACCGTTCGAGAACGCCAGGACGATCGCGTTCACCGTCGGCGGGACGGTGGTCGCCGCCGCGCTGCTCGTGCTCATGCTGCGCTTCGACGTCCCGCCGGTCGTGCGCCTCTTCGTCCTGGTCGTCCCCTTCGTCGGCGTCAGCTGGTGGTTGCTGGCTCCGTTCTTCGTCGACGACGTGGTGGACGAGCAGTTCGCGACGTCGATCGCCGCCGAGCTCGAGGCCGAGGGCGCACCGGCCACCGACGGCGCCGGGCCGACGTCGTCGACTGCGC
>DMTU01000039.1:8192-10176 GCA_003476595.1 Acidimicrobiaceae bacterium
CCGCCGCAACGGATGAGCCGGACGAGCCGGACGAGGTGACCGGGACGGTGCCGTCCGGCCCCGTGCTGCTCGCCGCCGGGACCTTCGTCGGCCTCGCCGGGCACTCCGGCACCGGCGACGCCGGCATCTTCGAGCACCCCGACGGGTCCCTCGCGCTGCGGTTCGAGTCCTTCGACATCGAGAACGGACCGGACCTCGAGGTGTACCTGGTGCCGGGCGCGGACCAGACGACCCTCGCCGCCGGCTCCATCCCACTCGGCGCGCTGAAGGGCAACGTGGGCGACCAGACCTACGAGCTGCCTCCCGGCACCGAGCTCCCGCCCGGGCCCTACACCGCGCTCGTCTGGTGCGAGGCGTTCGCCGTCGAGTTCGTCGGCGCCACGCTGACCATCAGCTGACGCCGCCGGGGCAGCCGCAGCGCAGCGTGCGCTCAGCTGGCGGGCCNNGCCTGGCTCATGACGGCGAAGACGATGCCCGTGATGACGGCACCGAACGCGAGCAGGAGCGCCACGAACGATACGGTGGTGGCGGCGGTGCTGGGCCAGCCGCGGCGGCGCAGCCAGTGGACGAAGGGTGCGATCGCGGCGGCAAGGATCAGGGCCAGCAGCGCCGGGATCACCACGAGCCGCACCTGGATCAGGGCGTACACCACCACCACGGTCAGGACCAGCAGCAGGAGGACCTGCGCGGTCCTGATGCTGGCGCGGCCCAGGCTGTCGCTCCAGGGAGTTGTCTTATCCGGACTGCCCATGCTGCTTTGTCTCCCACTATCGGATGGTCATGTTACTTACTAACCGTCTCACAGCTGGAGGCCCCAGGCCGGTGGGACTGGCCCCTTTGTCAGGAAGTGGCGGGCCGGATGTTCTGGTTGCCCTGGAAGACGTTGCTCGGGTCCCAGTCGGCCTTGACCTGCTGCAGGCGCCGGAACTTCGCGTCGCCGAACGCCGCCTTGATCCGCTCCTCGCCTTCGTGCCCGATGAAGTTGAGGTAGACGCCGCCGTTGGTGTGGGCGGCGATGTCCCGGCGGAAGCTCTGGGCCCAGTCGATGTTGGCGGTGGCGTCCTCGGCCACGTCCCACATGGCGAAGGGGTGGCTGATCCAGCGGACGTCGCGATGGGTCATCGGTGTGGCCTCGTCGGAGACCCGGGCGATGGCGCCACCCCAGGGGACGAGGATCTGCTGGCTGACGGGCGACGGCCGCTCGAAGCCGTACTTGACGAAGGTGTCCAGCGCCTCGTCCGGGAACGTGTCGTGGTAGTCCGCGCTCCAGTAGTTGCCGAGGCCGGGTGGGTCGTCGATCATGCACTGGAACTCCGTGTACGGCATGGGGCCGACGAGGTCGACCTCGGGCCCGAGGGCGCGGAGATCGGCGATGGCGTCCTCGCCGTCCGTGACATCACCCGCCCACAGGATCGCGATCGCCGCGAGGGTCTGGCCCTGCAGGTGGACCGGGATGAACTCCTCCGGTGGCCCGGTCAGGAACACCAGCGCCGAGCCGAGCTCGTCCGGTGCGTCGAACGCCATGTCGCGGTAGGCCCGTCCCACCTCGTAGCCCGCATCGCCCGGCCACAGCAGGAGTCCGGCGAGGACCTCGGGGCCCACGGGGTGGACGGCGAACTCGAAGGACGTCGCGATCCCGAAGTTGCCGCCGCCGCCGTGGAGCGCCCAGAACAGCTCGGGGTGCTCGTCCTCGCTGGCCGTGACGGTGCGACCGTCGGCCGTGACCAGGTCGACCGAGACGAGGTTGTCGCAGGCGAGCCCGTACCGACGCTCGAGCCACCCGGAACCGCCGCCGAGGGTGAGGCCGGCGACGCCGGTGGTCGACACGCGACCCCCGGTCGTGGCGAGGCCGTGCTCCTGCGTGGCGCGGTCGAACTCGCCCCAGGTCGCGCCGGCGCCGACACGAGCGGTCCTCCGCTCCGGGTCCACCTCGACGGCGTTCATGCGGCGCACGTCGATGACGACGCCACCGTCGTTCAGGCAG
>DMTU01000039.1:10245-12863 GCA_003476595.1 Acidimicrobiaceae bacterium
GTTCAGGCAGAACCCGGCGACCGAGTGCCCGCCGGCCCGCACCGCCACGGCGAGGTCCTTGTCCCGTGCGAGGGCGAGGGCGTCCTGCACGTCTCGCACCGTCGCGCACTTGGCGATGATCGCCGGTCGCCGGTCGATCATCGCGTTGAAGATGGCGCGCTCCTCGTCGTAGCGCGCGTGGTCGCTCCCGATGAGCTCCATGAGTGCCCCCTCCTCCGGCGCGGCCGGAGTGGCCGCGCCACTGGCGCGACGGTACGCCTGCCGGCGGGAACCGCAAGGGGAACCTGGAAGTCGGTGGCCGTCCTGCTACGGACGGCGCGCGAGGAACGTGTAGCCGTAGACGGCGAAGCTCCGGGCCTTCTCCTCACCGCTCGCACCGGCGAAGGTGTCGAACGGCTCGCTGATGGCGACGTCGGTGAACCCGCTGTCCTCGAGCATCTTCTGCCAGCCCGCACGGGGCAGCCCGCCCGCGATTCAGTCGGTCCACAGGTCGATGTCGCGCATCGCCTCCGCCGGGACGCGGTTGCCGTTGGCGATGTCGGCGAACTGCAGCCAGCCGCCCGGGCGCAGCGCCCGGTAGATCTCGGCGAAGGCAGTCTGCTTGTCGGGGCACAGGTTGATGACCCCGTTCGAGATCACCACGTCGGCCCACCCGTCCTCGACCGGCAGGTCCTCGGCGTAGCCCTCGCGCATCTCCACGTGGTGGTGGCCGAGCTCGGCCGCAGCGCGCGTCGCCTCGGCGAGCATCTCCGTGGTCATGTCCACGCCGATCACCCGGCCCTCGGGGCGGACCTGGTCGGCGGCGACGAAGGTGTCGAACCCGCCGCCGGAGCCCACGTCGACGGCGGGCTCGCCCGGTTCGAGGGTCCGCAGGACGAACGGGTTGCCGACGCCGGCGAAGGACTCGACGGCGGCATCGGGCATGTCGTCCACCACCTCCGCCGGGTAGCCGAGGTGGGCGGCTGCCCGGCGCCCGGTGTGGAAGTGGTACGCCCCGCCGGGCTCGGTGGCCACCATGCGGTACTTGTCCCGGACCTGGTCGCGGAGCTGGTCTCGGTCGACCATCACGTCGTCGGTCATGTCTGCTCCCCCTGTGCTCGCACGTCCCCCCGGTGCGTGCGAGCACCGAGGCTCCCCTCCCAGGGTGAAGGCACGACCCCATGTCTGTAAAGGGCCCCGGGAGCGCCGGCACACCCGGAGGACGACCAGACGGCCGATCAGCGATCGGTCACGGTCCGCAGGCGGCGCTCGAGATCGGGGTCGATGACCGAGTCGGGGTCGCGGAGCCGGCCGAGCCGGTCGTGCACGCCGACGAGCGCGGCGTAGAGCGGTGGGCACGTCGGGCAGGTGGACAGGTGGGCCTCGACCACGGCGGAGGTCGGCTCGTCGAGCTCTCGGTCGAGGTAGTCGCTGACGTGCTGGCGCGCGTCCCAGCAGCGCATGGGGACTCCTCTCGTCAGGGCCCGCCGGTCCTCGCCGGCGGCGAGGGCGCTCACCAGCGCCATGCGGCCCCGCCGGAGCCGCTGCTTGGCGGCGGGCAGGGAGATCCCGTGGATGGCGGCGATGTCGGCGACCCGGCGGCCTTCGACGTCGTGGAGCACGACGGCAGACCGGTAGATGGCGGGCACGTGGGCGAGCGCGTCGAGCAGGTCGGCCCGGGTGGCGGCCTGCTCGACCACGCGCTCGGCGTCGACAGTGAAGTCGTCGTCGTGCCAGTCCTGCTCGACCTGGTCGACGCTGATCTCCCGGTCGCTGCGACGGGCTCGGTCGACGACCAGGTGGTGGGCGATCCGGATGAGCCAATGCTCCAGCGGCGCGTCGCCCCGGTACTGGTCGGACCGCTCGAGCGCCCGCACGACCGTGTCCTGGACGATGTCCGCCGCCAGGTGCGGGTCCCGGGTGACCCCGAGCGCGTACCGGTGCACCGCATCGACGTGCGCCAGCAGCTCGTCGGGGTCGAACGCCATCGCCTCGCCGCCGTCAGCGGGCGGTCGCCCCTGACCGCTTCGTGCGGAACCCGAACAGCGAGTACAGCGGGCACCACCCCGACAGGCCGGTGAGCAGCGGCACCAGCGCGACCACGGCGAGGATCGTCCCGGCGGTGCCGTCCACGACGGCGACCCCCACCACGAACAGCACGACGGCGAGCGCCACCCGTGCGACCCGCTCCCACCCGGCTTCGTTGACCTCGAACATGACCTGACCTCCCGGTTCGCCGGACCCGCCGATCGGGTCCGTCACCGAGCAGACGGATGAGGCGGCCGCAGGGATACAGGGTCTGGTCAGATCCTCACCCGAGCCGGTCGAGGACGTTGGCGGTGATCCGCTCGATGTTGCGGTCGTGGGCGGCGAGGCCGTGGGCCCAGTCGGTGGAGCCGGACGTGACGACGGTGCCGCCGCCGGCGGAGGTGTAGGTGCCGAGCACGGCGTGGCCGTGGGCGATGCGGTGCTCCTGGCCCCGCTCGCCGAAGATCCGGGACGCGATGTACTCCAGCTCGGACGGCGTTCCGGGTGCCGGCGGCCGGGGCGCGGAGGTGTGGGTGAAGTGGGCGACCGGCACGGTGCCGAGGATCTCGAGGTCCTCGGGCGTGCCGTCCTCCCCGGTGGGGTACGGCAGG
>DMTU01000039.1:13009-16808 GCA_003476595.1 Acidimicrobiaceae bacterium
GTGGGGTACGGGAGGCCGTCGCGATAGGTGAACGCGCAGCCGTCGCACTCGTAGCCGACGACCTTGGCGTCGCCGCCGAGCACGTCGCCGTAGCCGATGCCGGTGCCCTCGAACAGCCAGTGGTCGGGCCGGTGGACGGTGTAGCCGCCGGCGCCGTTGGTGACGTTCTTGCCGATGCGGTGGTAGCCGCCGCGGGTGAAGCTGACGCCGGTCATGTGGTTCTCGGGGCGCTCGAGGATGTGGTCGGACCAGAACGTGGTGACCTCGGCCCGGCGGTCGGTGTCGTGGAGCGGGTCGTCGCGGAAGCGTCCCTTCCAGCCGACCATCTGCGTGGCCCGGCCGTTGCCGTCGTCGCCCTCCAGGCGAACCTGCCACAGCGAGGTGTTGCCGGAGAAGAAGGCGACGTTGCCGCCCCGGGCGATGTGGTCCTCGACCGTGTCGCGCATCGGACCGGACCAGTACTCGTCGTGGCCCACGCTCAGGATCAGCCGGTAGCGCTCGACGAGCTCGGGGAACTCCTCGAGGTCGCTGTTGAGGACGACGTCGATGCCGTGGCCCTCCCGCTCGGCCCACTCGAGGAACGGCTGCTCCCAGTCCGGCCAGCCCGCCGAGCCGGCGTAGGGGGAGAGGTGGTTGAGGCGCAGGTAGCCGACGTGCGCGGTCATCTGGCGGTCGTCGGGGACCACGTTGGTGACCCGCCGGCCGGGACCCGGGGGCTTGTGCAGGTAGCCGGCCGACATGGGCCGCTGCAGCGACACGGTGGTGCCGCCGGTGTAGAGGTTGCGGCCGCCGAAGTCGTTGTAGGCGTGGTACGTGTTCGTGGCCAGCTGCAGCAGGATCGTGTTCTCGCTGCGCTCGCGCGGGCGGACGACGAAGAAGGCGTGGGTCGTGCGCTCCTTGCCGTCGACGTCGATGGTGAGGACCACCTCGTGGTACCCGGACCGCCAGTCGTCGCCGATGTCGACGGAGACCGCCGCCGGCCAGTCGCAGCCGTTGGCGTCGGCGCCCTGCGGGGTGGGGTGGAACTCGGCGGGGACGGTCTCGGACCACACGACGTCGCGGGTGCCGCCGACCCGGGCGATCTCGACCTGCACCGGGCGGCCTCCGGCGGAGGAGAGGTGGAGGCCGACGTCCTCACCCGGCGCGACGCTCTGGGGCCAGCAGTACCCGGTGACGGTCTCGAACGGCATGGACCGCACCCTGCCAGATCGGGGTCAGTGGGAGTGCGTACCGGGGATGCCGAGGCGCTCGACGGTGTCAGGTCCGAAGTCGATCTCGATGAGCACGGCCGGCTCGTCGCCCACGACCCAGCTGTCGTGACCGGGGTCGATGTGGACGCCGATGGGCGCGGTGAAGTCGAACGTGCAACCGTCGGGGTACTCGCCGGCCAGGCGCCCCTTCGCCAGGAACCCGACGTGGGCGTGCTCGCAGAAGTCGGTGCCGACGTGGGGCTTCACGTGCTCGGACCACTTGCCACCCACGCCGTAGACCAACCGCTTCACCCGGGCGTCGCCCACCGCGAACAGGTCGATGTCGATGCCGGCGAAGGACTGGTGCTCGCCGCCCTCGATCGGTTCCACCAGGGGATCGGACGCCATGGTCCGGACGGTACCCCCGGCGGCTACGGGTTGGCCTGGATGAGCTGGTCGATGCCGGCGGCGAGCACGTCGGGGGCGTCTTCCTGGCAGAAGTGGCCGACGCCGGGGAGCTCGACGACCGGGGCCTCGGGCCACAGGGAGCGGAAGTCGGCGATGGCGTAGGCCGGCGGGATGGCCCCGTCGGCCATCCCCTCGTACAGCACCGCCGGCTTCGACTGCAGGGCGGGCACGCCGTCGAGGCCGGCGAGGACGTACCCGGCGATGCGGCCCTCGTAGGCGTCGATGGGGAACTCGTAGCCGCCGATGGCCGACTCCCACGTCGGGAACGGTGCCGAGTACGCCCGCACCCACGTGTCGGTCATCGCTTCCGGGTTGTGGAGGCCGATCAGCTTCATCACCGACAGCACGGTGCTGCCCAGGTTGCGCAGCACCGCCTCGGTCCGGCCGGACTCGAGTCCCTCGCCGATCCAGCGGAACCACCGCGAGGTGGCCACGCCGGGGACGTCGTCGCCCACCTGGCCGTAGCCGGCGACGGTGTTGGCCAGGAAGAGCCGCTTCACCCGGTCGGGGTGCCGCACGGTGTAGGCGGTGCCGATCGGACCGCCCCAGTCCTGGAGCACGAACGTGATGTCGGTGACATCGAGGTGGTCGAGCAGCGCGGCGAGGTTCTCGGTGTGGGCCTGCAGCGTGTACTCGCGGTCCTGGGGCGTCTCGGACTTCCCGAACCCCATGTGGTCCGGGACGATCACCCGGTACCGGTCGGACAACCTCGGGATGATGTTGCGGTACAGGTAGGCCCAGGTGGGCTCGCCGTGCAGGCACACCACGACCTGCCCGTCGCGCGGGCCTTCGTCCACGTAGTGCTGGACGAAGCCGTGGCCGTCGAAGGTGTGCGGCGCGAAGGGGAAGGTGCCGTCGAAGGTCTCGTCGAGCGGGATCATCGCCGGTGGACCGTACGCGATCCTCATCGGTGCCCGTCGGGCCACCGTACGGTGACGGCGATGCCGGCCACGTCCGCACCCCGCAGCCTCGGTGCGCGGCTGCTCCCGGGCCTCGCCGTGCTGCGCGCCTACCGGCGGCCCTGGCTGCGGACGGACGTCTTCGGCGGGCTCACCGTCGGCGCCATGCTCATCCCCCAGTCGATGGCCTACGCCGAGCTGGCCGGCATGCCACCGGTCGCCGGCTTCTACGCCGTCATCGGCGCGCTCGTCATCTACGCCCTGGCCGGGACCAGCCGCCACCTGGGGGTCGGACCCGAGCCCGGCACCGCCATCCTCGCCGCCACCGGCGTCGGCGCGATCGCGGCCGGCGACCCGGGCCGGTACCTGGCGCTCATGGCCGCGCTCGCCCTGGTCGTGGCCGCGATCTGCATCGCCGCTGCCGTGGTGCGCCTCGGTTTCGTGTCGTCGCTGCTCTCC
The DNA here is from genome assembly GCA_003476595.1 of Acidimicrobiaceae bacterium. GTDB lineage: Bacteria > Actinomycetota > Acidimicrobiia > Acidimicrobiales > Salinilacustritrichaceae > Salinilacustrithrix. The sequence goes on from DMTU01000039.1 coordinate 16,026, forward strand.
AAGCCAGTGCTGGTCGGCTACATCACCGGCGTCGGGCTCACCCTGCTCAGCAGCCAGATCGCCGGGTTCACCGGCGTGGACATCGAGGGCGACACCTTCGTCCCCCGGTTCGCCGAGCTGCTGGGCGAGCTGGGCGACATCCACTGGCCCACCCTCGTGGTGGGCGCCGCCGCGCTCGGGGTCATCGTCGGGCTCCGGCAGTGGGCGCCCCAGCTCCCGGGCGCGCTCATCGGGGTGGTCGGTGCCGGTGTGGCGGTGGCGCTGCTGGACCTCGACGCCGACGGCATCGCCCTCATCGGCGCGATCCCGGCCGGCCTCCCGACGCCGGCGGTGCCCGACGTGTCCTGGTCCGACATGGCCGCGCTGCTCCCCGTGGCTGCCGGCGTCGCCCTCGTGGGCTTCACCGACAACCTGCTCACCGCCCGCTCGATCGCCGCCCGACGGCGGGACCCTGAAGCCGCCCCGATCGACGCCAACCAGGAGCTGCTCGCCCTCGGCCTCACCAACCTGAGCGCCGGCTTCTCGCAGGGCTTCCCGGTCTCCTCCAGCGCCAGCCGCACGGCGGTCCCGGCGTCGCTCGGGTCCACCACCCAGCTCGTGTCGCTGATCGCGGCGGCGTCGGTCGTGGTGTCGCTGACGGCGGGGCGGTCCCTGCTGGAGCACATCCCCCGGCCGGCCCTGGCCGCGGTAATCATCGCCGCCGCGCTCGCCATCATCGACGCGCCGGGGTTCCGGGACCTGTGGCGGGTCAGCCGCACCGACGCCGCCATCGCCGTGGCGACC
>DMTU01000289.1:0-5383 GCA_003476595.1 Acidimicrobiaceae bacterium
GCGGGCGAGCTGCTCGAGCAGCTCGACGGCCCCGGCGATCGCCGTGGCCGACGACGGGTCAGCCACGATCGGGGCGAGGGTGCCGTCGAAGTCGAAGAACAGCGCCGTTCGGGCCGGCTCGGCGCCCACCACAGCCCGCAGGTGCTCCTCAGCGCGGCGGCCGGTGAGCGGGTGTTCGCGGGCGTCGGGCACGGTCCGACCGTAGTTCCCCTCCTCTGTCACACTGCGCCCGTGATCCCGTCCCGCCGCCTCCGACGCGCCGCTGCGGCCAGCACCCTGGTGCTGACCCTCGCCGCGTGCGAGGAGCACACCGTGGCGGTGCGCTTCGAACCCGAGGTCGGCGACGTCCACCGCTTCCGCGCCGACATCGAGACCGAGGTGGTCCGCACCGTCGACGGCGTGACCACCGACGAGGACGACGACGCCACCCTCGACGCCACCCAGACCGTGCAGGCCGTGACCGACGACGAGGTCCTGGTCCGGGTCGCGCTGCAGCGCGACGACGCCGCGCCCCGCACGGTCGACGTCCGCCTCGACCGCGCCAGCCGGCTGACGGCCATCGACCTGGTCGAGGGGGTGCCGGCCGAGGCCCTGGGCCTGGACGTCGCCATGGACCTCCCGGCCGACATCGCCAGCCCGCCGACGGGCCCGCTGGAGCCCGGCGACCGGTGGGAGATCCTCCGTGAGGTCAGCCTGGACGGGCTGTCCCGGCCAGTGGTGGTGCAGGGCCGCGGCCGCATCGACTCCCTCGGCGTGGAGGACGGCCGCGAGGTCGCCGTGGCCGTGGTCGAGCTCGACGTGCCGGTCCGCACCATCATCGACACCGAGGACGGCCGGGTGCGCCTGATCGGGACGCAGCGCACGACCTCGGAGACCGCCTACGACCTCGGGGACGGTGCCATGAACCGCGATCGAACCGTCACCGAGGGCACCGTTGAGGTCATCGCCGAACCGCCGGCCGGCGTCGATGCCGAGCCGCTGCGCGCCGACATCGACTACCGGATCGTCATCCGCACGCGCCGGCTCAGCGGGCCGGTGACACCGGCCTGACCCCTGGCCTGCTCTCCGGGGCGCTACCCGGCCGCGAGGTCGGGGCCGAGGTGCACGAGCACGTTGGCCAGCTGCAGGTCGTCGACCGGTGCGACGGCGGGCATCGGCGTGACCGAACCCTCCGGTGCGCCGATGGCGGCGGCGAGGGCTTCGGCCTCCGCCTCGAACCCGGTGGTGTAGTACACGACGGTCGAGGGCACGCGCTCGGCGTTGGCCGGGGTCCCGGTGACGTAGCCGAGGGCCTCGAGGGCGTCGGTGGCCCCGCCGGCGGCGCCGTTCACACCCGAGCCGTTGGCAACGAGGACCTTCACCTCGGCAGCAGGGCGCGGCGCCTCGGTCGTGGTGGTGGTGGCGGCGTCGGGATCCTCGTCGCCGGCGTCGCTCCCGTCGGTGTCGTCGACCTGGCCCGCGGTGTCGGAGCCGACCGCGACCTGCGTGGTGGCGGCATCGTCGTCCCGCAGCAGCAGCACGCCGATGACGACGGCGACGACCACGAGCACCGCGCCGCGCACGACGGAGCCCTGGGCGGCGGGGGCCTTGGGGGGTGGCTGCCGACGGCGTCGCCGCGGCTGCTCGGACTGTTCGCTCATCGGAGCCTCCGGCGGCGGGTCGGACCGACGTAACGACGTCGACGGCGATCGGCCCGGGCCCGGCGCAGGCGACGGACGAGGAGGGGGTCCAGGTCCAGCGCGTCGGGGTGGTCGATCACGGCGTCGAGTCGCCGGTAGTACGCCGAGGGAGACATCTGGAGCTGGGTGCGGATCGCAGCGCCCTTGGGCCCCGGTGACTGCCACCAGGCCCGCTCGAAGTCCAGGATCGACTGCTCCGTCGGCGTGAGGTCGGTCAGGGGCATCCCCACCATGGTGCGTCCCGGGCCACGGTGGATCAAGCATCGGCCACTTCGCGTGGTCGTCGCCGAGCCCGAGCCGCCTCCTGTGGCGCACCGGCCGGCAGCCACACTGGATCCATGCGGCGGATCCTCGCACTGCTCATGACCGGCACCCTCGCGGTCGCCGCCTGCAGCGAGGCGGACCCCGACGAGGCTGACGCCGGCGCCGCGCCGATCGCCGATGCGCTGACCGCGGAGGTCTCGCTGGAGCCGGGCCACGAGCTGGTCGGTCGCCTGGTGGTCGAGCACGACGAGCCGACCGCCCCGGTGATCGAGGTCACGGGCGACGAACGCAGCTTCACCATCCCGGTGACCGGTGCCGCCACCCGCCACGAGCTGCCCGTGGCCGGGTTGCGAGCCGAGCAGGACTACGTCATCACGGTCCGCGACGGCGACGAGGAGGTGCGCCTCGACCTGCGCACCGGCCGCGTGCCCGACGACATCCCGACGCTGGACATCGCCACCGCCGAGGTCGCCGACATGAGCGACGGCCTCACCATGTTCAACCTCCTCGGCGCCGAGGGGGACGACCCCGGAGACGACCCGGTGGCGGGGATGCTGCTCATCGTCGACGCGGCGGGCGAGGTCGTCTGGTACCACCGGTCGAACCACCCGGTCGGCGATGCCAGAATGCTCGACGACGGCACGATCCTGCACGAGTACAACGACACGGGCGCCCGTCGGATCGACCTGTTCGGACGGACCCTCGAGGAGTGGGGCGGCGACATCATCACCGGGCCGCTGCTGCTCGACGAGCACGGCCGTCAGGTCATCGGCGACGACACCGTGGAGGTCGCCACCGACTCCATGCACCACGAGGTCGGGATGACCGACGAGGGCACCCTGCTCGCCCTCAGCACCGAGCTGCGGACCTACGACGACATCCCGACCGGCACCTGCGACGACGACGCCGACCGTGGCGGCACCCACGAGCTCATCGTCGATGTGGTCGTCGAGTACGGCTCCGACGGCGAGGTCGTCGCCGAGTACCCCCTCGCCGATCACCTCGACCCGGTCGGGGATCCCCGCGACCAGAACATCTGCGGCCTCGACTTCGACGACGTCTTCCCCAACTGGCTCTACCGGGCCCAGGGCCACGCCGAGGCCCGGGACTGGACCCACGCCAACGGTGCCGTGGTCGACCCGACCGGGGACAACATCACGGTGTCGGTCCGCCACCTCGACGCCATCCTGCAGATCGAGCGGGCCACCGGCGACCTGGTGTGGCGCTTCGGCCCGGGGGGCGACTTCGCCGTCGAGCACCCGTCGGACTACCCGTCGTACCAGCACGCCCCGGAGTGGCAGGACGACGGGACCCTGCTGCTGTACGACAACGGCAACCGCCGGGCCTCCCCGCCCGGTGCCCCCGAGGATGCACCGCCGACGAGCCGGGCGATCCAGTACCGTCTCGACCCCGACGCCGGCACCGCCGAGGTCGTGTGGCAGCGGACGTCGACCGTCGACGGCGAGCCCTCCTTCGCGTCCTTCGTCGGCGACGCCGACCGCCTGGAGAACGGCAACGTGCTCATCACCGACGGCGGCTACGCCGACCGGCCCGACGGCATCACGGCCCAGATCACCGAGGTCGTGCCCGACGACTCCGAGGCCGGCGGCCGGATCGTGTTCGATCTGCGGATCGCCGACGAGCGCGAGCTCATCATCTACCGGGCCGAGCGCATCCCGACCCTGTACCCGACCCCCTGAGCCACGCCGGGCGGCCCGCTAGATTCCCGCCCTGCACAAGGCGTTCCCGTGCCGGGGGGTCTGCCCCGGGTTGGGTTGACATCTCGTACGCCCGGTGCGTCCGGGCGGGAAGGATGTCCCCATGCCGGAGAAGTTCCCTCCGGAGTTCAAGCGTGACGTCGTCACGGTTGCTCGCCGCGGTGATCTGACCCAGACCGAGGTCGCCGCCGATTTCGGGATCTCAGTCGAGTCCGTGCGGCGTTGGTGCCAGCAGGCAGACGTCGACGCGGCATCCGCGATGTGCTGACCTCGTCGGAGCAGAACGAGCTCGTGCAGCTGCGCCGCGAGAAGCGCCGGCTCGAGATGGAGAACGAGATCCTTCGCCGCGCCGCGGCCTACTTCGCTGCGGAACAACTCCCAAAATGACGTTCCCGCTGGTCCTGGAACTGGCCGCCGAGGGCATCCCGGTGCGGTCGACCTGCGGGGTGCTCGGCTTCTCGACCCAGGCGTTCTACAAGTGGCGAGCCAAGCCGATCTGCGACCGCGATTGGAACGACGCTCACCTGGTCAATGCGATCGTCGACATCCACGCCGATGATCCCGAGTTCGGCTACCGGTTCATCGCCGATGAGCTCGAGCGTGCCGGCCACCAAGTCGGCGAGGGCCGGGTGCATCGGCTGTGCCGTCAGCACCGGATCTGGTCGACCACGACAAAGAAGGGCCGGATCGGCAAGAGACGCCCGGGTCCCGCCGTCCCTGACGACTTGGTGCAGCGAAACTTCACCGCGGCACGGCCCGACGAGGTGTGGCTGACCGACATCACCGAGCACCCCACGGGCGAAGGGAAGCTCTACGTCTGCGCGATCAAGGACGTGTCCTCCAACCGGATCGTCGGCTACTCCATCGACGAACGCATGACCGCACAACTCGCCGTCTCCGCCCTCCGGGCCGCGATCGCACGACGCCAACCCGCCGGAACCGTTGTGGTCCACAGCGACCGCGGCAGCCAGGTCGAACCTTCCGCAGCGTCCTCGCCGCGGCTGGGCTCACCGGGTCGATGGGCCGAGTCGCCTCAGCCGGCGACAACGCTGCCATGGAATCGTGCTTCGCGCTGCTCCAAAAAGAACGTCCTCGACCGCCAGCGATGGCGCACCCGCAGCGAACTGCGCTACGAGGTCATCCACGGTGGATCGAGCACACCTACAACCGGCGACGCCGACAACGCGGTCTCGGCAAACTCACCCCCGTCGAGTTCGAGCTCACCTTCACAACCCCAACCGGCGGCGACTTCCGGGGCACCGACATCGCGTGGCGAACCGTCATCCACGCCCTCACGGAGGAGCTTGCGCACAGGACCGTGGAAGCCAGCGTCGAGCTGGGCTGCGATTTCCGGGAGTCGGCCCGCCTTTCCCAGACTGGCGATGAGCAGCCGACTCGTTCCCGGGCGACCTCCGAGGTGACCGAGTTGCGCTGCGATCAAATCGCTGAGGCGCTCTGCCGCATCACCGGGGCCACCCACCGCATGCGCCGCCGCCGCCACAAGGTCAGCCAGTGCAGAACGCAACAGAGAAGCGAGGATCTCGTCCTTGCCCCGAAAGTCGTAGTAGAGCGTGGCCCGAGGGATGCCGCTGAGTTCAGCGATCTCATCGATCCGCACGTCATCGAAGGAGGCTCCGAGGGAATTGGCTGCAGCCTCGAGCTTGACCGCCATGTCTTCCGGTACGGGACGCATGGTTCGATCTTGCCCGAACCAGCCATGCC
>DMTU01000289.1:5482-5712 GCA_003476595.1 Acidimicrobiaceae bacterium
AACCAGCCATGCCCGACGTTGACCGTCGTGAGACACGAAGGAACCGCAGTGCACCGCTCGCCCTGACGGCATCCGATTCGGCGTCTACCTGCCCTGGAGAGGCCCGCGACGCCGCCGCGGTCTGGACGGCGGGCTCTTCCGCACTGCATCGTTGTCAGACATCGCCGCCGCAACCGACGACGACGGCGTCTCGGCAGCCGGCGGCCGGTGGCCGCCCGATCGGTTGATCG
>DMTU01000200.1:0-3039 GCA_003476595.1 Acidimicrobiaceae bacterium
ACGACTGGGCCCACCTCGAGGGGTACTCGCCTTACCACCAGGTGGACGCCGACCGGACCCACCCGCCGATCCTGCTGACGACCTCCACCCGGGACGACCGGGTCCACCCCGGCCACGCCCGCAAGATGGCGGCCCTGCTCGGCGAGCTCGGAAAGGACGTCACCTACTGGGAGAACACCGAGGGCGGCCACGGCGGTGCGGCCGACGCCGCCCAGCAGGCGACCATGCAGGCGCTGCTCTACGTGTTCCTGCGGCGGCACCTGGTCTGACGTCACAGGGCGCATGAGCGCCCCGAGTGGGCGGGTACAGCCCCCTCCGTGACCTGCTTCTCGACCCGCAACGTGTCCGACGGCGACGTCCCCGTGCCCCGCAGCGCCGTCTGGGAGGTGCTGACCGATCCGCAGTGCCTCACCGAGATGACCCCGCTGCTCGACGGCATCACCGTCGACGGGGACCGCTGGTGCTGGCAGCTGAGCGGCATCCGAGCCCTCGGCATCGAGGTCGCCCCCTCCTTCACCGAGCAGATGACCTTCGAGGAGCCGTCCCGCATCACGTACCGCCACGCCCCGCCTGCCGGCCAGACGGAGCGGGCCGGCGCCGACGGCATCTACCAGCTGACCGAGGTCGGCCCCGACCGCACCCACCTGTCCATCGACATCACCCTGCACGTCGACCTGCCGCTGCCGGCGCTGTCCCGACGAGCCGTCGAGCGGGTGATGGCGGCGAGCATCGCCCGAACCGGCGAGGTGTTCGCCGAGCGCCTCTACCGCCACCTCGGCGTCGACCCCGCCACCGTCGCCGACGGCATGCAGAGCACGACCCACAAGGTCCGAGTCGGCGCGTGACGCTCGCCGAGCCCACCGACGTCGAGCCCGTGCAAGCCCGGGACGGCTTCGCGGCCTACGCCGTGAAGACGCGCTCCGGTCCGCACGTCACGATGCAGGCCGGCGTCGTCCAGAGCGGCCGCTTCATCACCACGACCTCGCGCGGCTCGTTGAAGGCGAAGTCCGTGCGCGCCCACCGGGTCGCCGCCGCGACGATCGAGCATGACGACGGCGTCACGGAGGTCGTCGCCGGCCCGACCATCGCCGTCGACCTGCGCCGCCCCGAGGCCATGCTCACCGACCCGGCCGGCGCGCTCATCGCCGGTCCCGCCACGCTGCGCATGGCCGGCGACCAGCTGGAGCAGCTGCTCGGCTACGTGGAGGCGGCCGGCAAGGTGCCGAGCGGTTGGCTGCCGCACAAACGGGTGCTGCTCGTGACCCGCATCGACCGCTCGCTGCGCGTCGAGGGCTTCTCCCTGCTGGACGGGTCCGGCGACTGGACGCCCGAGCTGCCTGCGCCCTCGGAGCTGCGCCGCACGACCGACCGGACCGCCGGCTCGCTGCCCGAGCTCCCCGAGGACGTCCGACACCTCGTCGACCTCGAGGCGCCTGCTCGCCTCGGCATCGCCACGCCCCACGGACCGATCGTGCTCCCCGCCCGCTGGCAGGGCGGCGACCGCTTCGACCTCTCCGCCGCCGCGCTCGCCCAGGTGCATGCCCACCTGCCGGGCGCCGGGTGCGCCACCTTCGACGACAGCGCCAGCCGACGGCCCGACCGCAAGCGCGGCGTGATGCTGCGTGGCCGGCTCGACGTGGTCGAGGTCGACGGACCCCGCGCCACGGTGGCCATCCGCACGGCGCGGGTCACCGCGTGGGACGGCTTCTCGGCCCGCACGATCGACGTCGACCGCGCCCCATGAGCACCGAGCTCGCCGTCCTCGTCACGTCGATCGTGGTCGCCTTCGCTGCGTTCGCCTACATGTTCGCCCTCCCGCGCCCGGGCATCTGGCCGCGGACGTGGGTGGCCGCCGGCGTCGTGGCGGCCACCGCCGTGGGAGGCCTGGTCGTCCTCGGGCGCTTCCGTGGGCTCGTCGGCCCGTTCACCCTGACCGAGCTCGCCATCGGCCTGCTCGTCGGCGCCGGGTGGCTGGCCCTCACGCACCTCGGGTACGCCGTCATCGCATGGCTCTTCCCCACGTTCGGGGATCAGGTCCGGGACCTCTACCTCCTCGGCGACGAGGACACCTCCCGCCGGATGGTGGGGCCGATCGTGGCCATGGGCATCGCCGAGGAGCTGCTGTTCCGCAGCGTCCTCCAGGGCGTCGGCGGCATGGTGCTGGCCCTGGCCGTCTACACGGGGGTCCAGGTCTTCGAGCGGAAGTGGGCACTGGCCCTCGCTGCGCTCCTCGGCGGGATCATCTGGGGCGCGCTCTTCGCCTGGCGGGGCGGCGTCGTCGCCCCCGTCGTCGCCCACGTGCTGTGGACCGGCATGCTCACCTTCGTCTGGCCTCTCGGCGGCGCCCCCCGACCCCAGGAGAGCGACCCCGATCCGCCGGCGCGGCGTCGCGACTACGCGTCCGGGAAGCGCTGACGCAGGTCCCGCTTGAGCACCTTGCCCGTGGGGTTCCGGGGCAGCTCGTCCAGGAACCACACCGAGCGGGGCACCTTGTAGTTGGCGAGGTTCGCCCGGACGTGGTCCTTGATGGCCCGGTCGTCGAGGGTGACGCCGTCCTCGGGCACCACGAAGGCAGCGAGGCGCTGGCCGAACTGGTCGTCGTCGACGCCGAACACCGCCACCTCGCGCACGCCCTCCATATCGGACAGCAGGTCCTCGACCTCGCTCGGGAACAGGTTCTCGCCGCCCGACACGATCATGTCGTCCTCGCGACCACCGACGAACAACCGGCCGTCGGCGTCGAAGCGTCCGAGATCGCCGGAGGAGAGCAGGCCGTCGATGGCCGGCTTGGTCTGGCCGCCCGTGTAGCCCTCGAAGCGCAGCGCGCTGCCCACGAAGATGCGCCCGACCGCGTCGGGCTCGGTGACCTCGCGGTCGTCGTCGTCGTAGAGCCGGACATCGACGCCGGACAGCGGCTTGCCGGCCGTCCCCGGTGCGGCCCGCAGGTCCTCCGGGTTGGCGATGGTGGCGACGGCGACCTCGGTGGAGCCGTACATGTTGTAGAGGTTGTCGCCGAAGCGATCCATCCACTGGGTGGCG
>DMTU01000200.1:3140-4732 GCA_003476595.1 Acidimicrobiaceae bacterium
CCATCCACTGGGTGGCGAGCGACCCGGGCAGGGCAGACCCCGAGCAGAACACGACCTCGAGGCTGGAGGTGTCGTAGCGCTCGGTGACCTCGGTGGGCAGCGCGAGGACCCGCTGCAGCATCACCGGCACGACGGTGACGACCCGCACGCGGTGGGCCTCGATCTGGGCGAGCAGGTGCTCGGGCTCGAAGCGCCGGGCCAGCACCAGCGTGTGCGACATGGTGGCCGCAGCGAGGAGCGAGGCGTTGCCGAGCGAGTGGAACATCGGCGCGGGGACGGCGTGGACGTCCTCGGTGCGGAACGGCACGCGCTGGAAGATGGCGGTGGCGGCGGCGAGGCCGGCGCCGAGGCTCTCCTTGCTGCGCGACGCCCCCTTCGGCGTGCCGGTGGTGCCGGACGTGAGGATGACCTGGCGGCCCTGGCGCTCCGGCTTCGGCGGGTCCGTCGTCGACGCGGCGGCGACCAGCGCCGGGAGGTCCTCGGTGCCGTCGGCCGGGGCGCGGTCGCAGACCAGCCGCTGCACATCCGGGGCGTACCCGGCGACGGCCTCGCTGAACTCGTCGTCGTGCAGGAGCAGGTCGCAGCCCTCCCGCTCGAGCACCTCGGCCAGCTGCGGGCCGGCGAAGCCGGTGTTCATGTAGAGGACCGTGGCGCCGAGCTTGTCCAGCGCGGCCACGGCCAGGACGAACCAGCGGCTGTTGCGGGCGAGCAGCGCCACCGGCGTCTCGGGCCCGACGCCGCGTTCGGCCAGCGCGTTGGCCAGCGCGCTCGACTGCTGGTGCACCTGGCGGAACGTGAGCGTGCCCTCGTCGTCGATGACGGCGGCCTGGTCGCCCCGACGGGCGACGCCCGCCGCGTAGCCGGCGGCGAGGGTCGGGCCCCACCGCTTCGCCGACTGCAGCGCGGTCGAGGCCATCTTCGGCTTCAGCAGCCCCATCCGACGGACGGTGTCCACGGCCTGGAGGTTGATGCAGACGCGGTCGAAGAGGGACGGCATGCAGGAATCGTACGTTTCGGTCAGCTGATGGAGAGCAAGGCGAGGAACGCCGTGGCCCATGCCGCGAGGTCGTTGCGCTGCACGGTGTCGCGCATCGCGTGCATGTGCGAGCGCTGCTCCTCGTCGTCCATCGAGACCGCCGCCGCGATCTGCTCCTTGAGGTGCTCGGTGTCGTAGGGGTTCACCAGGAAGGCCTCGCTGAGCTCCTCGGCGGCGCCGGCGAACTCGGAGAGCACCAGCGCCCCGGTGTCGTCGACGCGGGCCGACACGTACTCCTTGGCGACCAGGTTCATCCCGTCCTGGAACGGGGTCACCAGCAGCACGTCGGCGGCCCGGTAGAGCACGAGCAGCTCCGAGAACGGGAGGCTCTTGTGGATGTACTGCACCACCGGCCGGCCCAGCTTGCCGTAGTCGCCGTTGATGGTGCCGACGAGCTGCTCGACCCGGTTGCGCACCGAGTCGTAGCCCTGCACCTCTTCGCGGCTGGGCACCGCGACCTGGATCACGGCCGTGGACCGGGGATCGAGGCGGTGCTCCATGAGCAGCTCGTGGATCGCCTTGAGCCGCAGGTCGATGCCCTTGGTGTAGTCGAGCC
>DMTU01000200.1:4832-5142 GCA_003476595.1 Acidimicrobiaceae bacterium
GATGCCCTTGGTGTAGTCGAGCCGGTCGACGCCGAGCAGCACGTGCTTCGGGTCGCCGAGCTCCTTGCGCAGCTCCTTCACGGCCAGCTCGACCTCGTCGGTGGCGGCCTGCTCGGCGATCGCCTCGTAGTCGACGGAGATGGGGAAGGCCTTGACGACCGCGGTCTCCCGTCCGGTGCGCACGACGCCACCGTCGCCGGCGAAGGTGAGGTCGTCGACCTCGCAGAACCGGCGCACGCCGTAGAGGACGTTGCGGGCGTCGGCCTGCGTCTGCACGCCGATCACATCCGCGCCGAGCAGGCCGGCGAGG
>DMTU01000242.1:0-242 GCA_003476595.1 Acidimicrobiaceae bacterium
ATGTCGTCCTCGGCCGACTTGGCCCCGTTGCGCTTCCACTCCCCGGCTTCCTCGTAGCGGCCCGCCATCCGCAGCACCGCCCCAGCAACCAGACGCTCGGCCGACGCGAGCGCATCGAACACCTGCGGCGCCACGTGGAGCGGCACGTTGCCCGGCTCGAGACGACCGCACACGTCGTGCACCCGCTCGAGGAGATCGATCACCTCCTGCGGGGTCGCCGGCATCCGAGCCATGTCCGAATC
>DMTU01000242.1:362-9214 GCA_003476595.1 Acidimicrobiaceae bacterium
GAGCCATGTCCGAATCGTACTCGAACTGGTGTTCGCTCCGCAACTCCTCTTTGTCCATTTCCGCCGCTTCTCGACTGGACCTCACGTTGACTGGCCCGGACACGCACGGTGCGAGTGCGACGACGGCGCCGACGAGATCGGGTGACCGCCGCAGCACACTCCTGTCGCTTCGGCCCTCCCGCTACTCGCCACGACCTGCAGGCGCCCAGCTGCTCTCCCGGCGGGGACCGGGCGGGAGCGCCCAGGGTTCCCGGCGGCTGGCGAGCAGCGAAGACGCCAGGACCAGCCCGCTGACGATGCCGGCGAGCTCGATTCGCCACACCGGATCGTTCCACACCGGGTCGTACCCGTCACCGATCCCACCGGCGATCATGCCGACGAGACGCGGCGCGATCCACAAGGCCAGCGTCGCGATCATCGACAGGTACATGGTGCGAAGCGCTGGGTCGGCTTCGTCGGGACCTGCTCGCTCCCGCAGCAGGCGTACGAGGACGACGATGGCGACTGCGGAGCAGACCGCTGCGAGCGCCATCGAGATGAGCGGCAAACCGGCTACCTGGTCGTACTCCAGGACCTCGACTTCCTCGACGCTGGCCGTCCCGTTCGGTCCAGCCACGTACGACTCCACGAGCGCGTAGTGGTACGGCAGGTACGCCTCTGCCGCCGAGAAGGCTGCGCCCGCAACGGCGGGAGCGGCCGCCTTGGTTCCGGCGAGTCGCCACAGCCCCCAGGCGATCAGCACCCAGCCGGCAGGATCCACCGCGATGTCGATGCCGTAGACGCGGAAGTCGACGAGCAGCAGCACGAGACCGGCGGACGCTGCGGTCAGGGGGCGCATGGCTCGGACGGTACCGGCATGCCCCGGCCCACCCGCGGCACCGGCTCCGTGCACAGGGCCTCGACGCGGTTCACGACCCGCACGGCGTCCTGACCGCCGAGCGTGGTGTCGACCGGTCGCCGTCCACCAGGCCGGGGAGCACCCGACAGAGCCAGCCGCGGAGGTCGTCCAGCGGCCAGCCCTCCTGGCTGCGGAGGCCCTCCGGCGACTCGTTGACCCGATCGGGCTCGACCAGGCCGGTGGGCCGGATGAAGACGATGTTGCGGTCCTGGGGACCGGTGCTGTCCGGATGGGTGAGCACGGTGAATCCCTCGCGGTTCGGCTGGACCCACCACTTGCCGGTCAGCTCGAGCACCATCGGGTTTCCGAGGGTGTCGATCATCCAGCGGCCGGGCTCGACGGCGTGGAACTCGCAGGTGAGCCGCTCGGGACCCACGAGCACCTCGGCGGGCGTGGCGACCTCGGCGGCGACCCCCTCCGGACCCGCGACGACGTCGAGCCGAGAACAGACGGCTCAGCGCGCACGCCGGGTCCCGGCCCCGGGCCATGGGGTAGGAACGCCCCATGCAGGAGCTGTTGCGCGTCGCACCCGGGACCGGCCTCGACCTGTCCGCCATCGACCCCCGGTCCACGCCGGGCTTCGATGGTGGCAAGTCGGAGGGGAAGTCGCTGCTCCACGAGCGACGCACGCACCTCGCCGACCTCCAGGACCTGCTCTACGCCGACGGCACCCAGCGCCTGCTGATCGTGCTGCAGGCCATGGACACCGGCGGCAAGGACGGCACCATCCGCCACGTCTTCCGCAAGGTCGACCCCATCGGCGTGCACATGTGGGGCTTCAAGAAGCCGTCGACGGCCGAGCTCGCCCGCGACTACCTGTGGCGGGTCCACGCCAGGGTGCCGGCCGACGGTGAGGTCGTCGTGTTCAACCGCAGCCACTACGAGGACGTCCTGGTGGTGCGGGTGCACGGCATGATCGACGACGAGCAGGCCGAGCGCCGCCTCGCGCACATCCGCGACTTCGAGCGGATGCTGACCGAGGAGGGCACGACCATCGTCAAGCTGTTCCTCCACATCAGCAAAGAGGAGCAGGCCGAGCGGCTCCGGTCGCGGCTGGACCGCCCCGACAAGCACTGGAAGTTCTCGTCAGCCGACGTCGCCGAGCGCGCCCACTGGGACCGCTACCAGGAGGTCTACCGAGACGCCATCGCGGCGACGTCGACCGAGGACGCGCCCTGGTACGTCGTCCCGGCCGACCGCAAGTGGTACCGGAACCTGGCCATCAGCACGATCCTGGTCGAGACCCTCGAGGGCCTCGGCATGTCCTACCCCGAGCCCGAGGAGGGCTTGGAGGACATCGTGATCGAGTGACTACTCGAAGCTGTCGCCCTGGTCGGGGCCGGGCACGGCCGCGGGCGCCGGAGCGTCGGGCGGCGCATCGAGCAGGGCCTCGCCGCGCGCCTCGGTCGAGCGCCAGGTGGGGTCGAGGCCCGGGCAGGTGAGCACGACGGCCACGTCTGGATCGTGCGGTTCGAGCTCCCACAGGATCGCCGGGCGCTCGCCGTGCCACCGGATGGCGAACGACAGGAGACCGAAGCGGGTCGGCGCGTCGTGCACCTCGACGCCCTGGCCGTACCAGCTGGTCGGGATCATCGAGGCGAGTGCGAGCCCGTCGCGGGTCTCGTGGACGAGCATGGTGCGCACGAAGCTGAGGAGCTCGGCCGCCGCCCAGCCGTGGTGGCCGTCGCCCATGCACCCGCCGGCGACGCGGGGGTGGATGGCCTCGGGCCAGGTCCACGTCGGCGTGGCGGCGGACAGGAACCAGTCCAGGCGGTCGAGCGCGCGGCGATCACCGGCGAGCAGCTCCACGAACGCCACCTGCAGCGTCAGGTAGGTGCCGAGGCCGGTGTGGCTGATGCCCTGGTAGAAGGCCTCGTCGATGCAGAACCGGTCGCGCACGACGTCGAGGGTCGCCTGCATGGCCTCGTCGTCGGCGCCCAGCAGCTGCAGCGGCCACACCGCGGCCAGCGACCCGATGACCCCGGGGTCGATCCGACGCCGAGGGCCGGCCGGCACCGCCTTGGTCCCGAGCCGGTCCGCGGTGAGGGCCATGGACGCACGGACGTCGGCGGTCATCGACTCGAGGAACGCTGCGGCCCGGTCGGCGGCCTCGTCCTCACCGGCGGCACGCAGCATGCGGGCGCCGTCGCGCAGGCCGGCGAGGGCCCAGAAGTCGTCCCAGTAGAAGTAGTCGTGGGGTCCGAGGTGCTCAGCGGAGATGCCGGCGGGCAGCAGCCCGCGCAGCGCCGGATCGTCTCGGCGCTTGCCCCGGCGCTTCCGGTCGATCCACTGGACGCCGCCGGCGACGGACGTGACGACCTCGTCGAGCAGCTCACGGTCGCGCGTGAGGTCCCAGTGGTGGGCGAGCGCCCAGATCGCGGCGCCGTTCGCATCCCACTCGAGGCGCTGGGAGAAGAAGAAGCCGTCGGTGTGCTGTCGCTCGGGGAAGCTGGCCAGCACCTCCCGCGCCTCGGTGTGGAAGCCGTAGCGGTCGAGGGCGGCCAGCAGGTAGGCGGCGTCGCGGAACCAGAAGCGGTTGTAGGTGCGCGGCCCCGGCGTGACGTCGGTGCCGTCGTGGAACAGGAGGAGGTAGCGCCGGTTGGCATCGACCGCCGACTGCAGCCGCTCGTCCGGCAGCACCAGGCGCATGCCCTGGTCGGTGTGGGTCTTCCAGCCGTTGGCCACCTGCTCCGCGCTGGGCAGGGCCTGCGGGAACCGCGGCGCGTCGCGCACCCGCTTGCGAGCCCGGCCGACCAGGCGGGTGCGGGGGTCCGGTGCCAGTGGGAGCGCCACCCGCAGCGTCTGTCGGTGCGGCAGCGGGTAGACGAACGCGGCCTGGGCCATGCCGGCCTCGTCGCGCAGGTCGGCGGGGAACGAGGTCTGCGTCTCGCCGGCGAACACCTGGGTGGCGCAGTCGCCGTCGTGGAAGGTGGACGCAGCCACGGCGTTCGGCGGCTTCGGGAGCAGCATCGCGACCCGCCCGTCGACGGTGACCGTCGTGTCGTGCAGGCCGATGCGCTCGATGACGGCGAGGCCCTCGGCGTTGTACGGACGGATGGCGAGGGCGAGGGCGACCGGGACCGCGGAGTCGTTCTCGATCTCGACGATGACCAGCTCCTCACCGCCATCGGCTGCCGTGGCCTGGATGACGTAGGCCCGGTGGACGATGTCGCCGCCCGGCACGCGCATCCGGGTCTCCACGACCGGTGAGTCGCCGAGCAGGGACTGGCGCACGTTGGCCTCGTCGGCCGGGACGTGCCAGCGGTCCTCGGCGCCGATCCACCAGTCGAGGGACCAGGCGTCGTGCCACGGCGACACGAGACCGCGCGGATCGACCACGGCTTCGCGGGCCGAGCCGCGGTTGCCGATCATCGTCCAGTTCCGGCTGGTGACGTTCGAGAGGAACGGCAGGTGGCCGCGCGGCACGAACGCCGGCGAGGACGGGTCGATCTGGCGGCGCAGCCAGTACGGCCACACCCAGTCGGTGCCGGTCTGGCTGGCGGCCCGGGTGCGCAGGGCGCGGAAGACGGTGCGGGCGCCGATGGGCAGCATCTCCCCCGGTGCCTGGATCTCGAGGTGCTCGCCCAGGCGCTGGAAGGTCGAGAGGTGGCGGATCGTGTCGTCGTCGATGCGGAGGCGTCCGAGCAGGCGCCGCACCAACCAGGTGCGGGCGCTCACCGGTCTGCGATGCCGTGGAGCTCGGGGCGGCTGGCCCGGTGCAGCAGGCGTTGGTACACCTCTTGCGCGCTGGCACCCTCGTGGCACACGGCCACGACCTGATCGGTGATCGGTGCCTCGACCCCGGCCTCCCGGGCCATGGCCTGCACCGCACGGCAGCTCTTCACGCCTTCGGCGACCTGGTTCATCTCGGTGATGATGGCGTCGATCGCCATGCCCTCCCCGAGCTTCTGCCCCACGGTCCGGTTGCGGGACTGGGGCGAGATGCAGGTGGCGATGAGGTCGCCCATGCCGGCGAGGCCGGCGAACGTCATCGGCGACCCGCCGTAGGCGACGCCGATGCGGGTGATCTCGGCCAGGCCGCGGGTGATGAGGGCGGCCCGGGTGTTGTCGCCGGTGCCCATGCCGTCGGCCATGCCCGTGGCGATGGCGACGACGTTCTTGAAGACACCGCCGAGCTCGCACCCGATCAGGTCGTCGTTCGTGTAGACGCGGAAGGCCTCGCCGCCGAACAGCTCCTGCAGGGCCTGGGCGACCGAGTCGTCCTGCATCGAGAGCACGGACGCGGTGGCGGCGCCGGCCATGATCTCCTTGGCCAGGTTGGGGCCGGTGAGCACGCCCACGGGATGCCCGGGCAGCTCCTCGTGCACGACCTCGGTCATGCGCAGGCCGGTGTCGAGCTCGAGGCCCTTCGTGAGGCTGACCAACGGCACCCACGGGCGGATGTGGGGCACGGCCTCGCGCAGGGTCTCGCGGAACGCGTGCGAGGGGATGCCCATCACCACCAGGTCGGCGGTGCCGAGCGCCTCGGCCAGGTCGCTGGTGGCTCGCAGCGACGGGTGCAGCTCGTAGTCGGGCAGGTAGCGGACGTTGCGGTGCGATCCGTTGACGTCGGCGACGGTCTCCTCGGAGCGGGCCCAGAGGATGGTGGGCGCCTTGTGGGCGCAGAGGTGGGCGACCGTGGTCCCCCACGAGCCGCCGCCGAGGACGGCGACGTTGATCGACGACATGGCTCGCACCCTAGTGACGGGGGTGTCGGGCGGCCCGAGCGAGGGCGGGCGTCCCTACACTGCGCCCTGCATGGCCGCACCCCCCATCGCCGTCGTCGTCCCGGTCAAGGACTTCACCCGGGCCAAGGTGCGCCTCGCCCAGCACCTGGACGCCGCCGCTCGGGCCGAGCTCGCCCGTGACATGGCCGGCATCGTGCTGGCGGCCGCCGCTCCCCTCCCGGTCTCGGTGGTCTGCGACGACGTCGACGTGCGGACGTGGGCCGAGGCCGCCGGCGCCGACGTGATCTGGACCCCGGGCCTCGGCCTGAACGGGGCCGTCCAGGCCGGCGTGGCCGAGCTGGCCGACCGCGGCGTCGACACGGTCGTGGTGGCGCACTCGGACCTGCCGCTGGCCACCTCGCTCGCCTGGGTCGCGGCCACACCGGGGGTCACCCTCGTACCCGACCGCCGCCTCGACGGCACCAACGTCCTCGCCGTCCCTGCGGCCGCCGGCTTCCGCTTCTCCTACGGCGCCGGCTCGTTCGACCGCCACCGGGCCGAGGGTCTGCGGCTCGCCCTCCCGGTGCGCATCGTCCGCGACGCCCGGCTCGGCTGGGACGTGGACCACCCCGCCGACCTCGCGCTGCCCGCGCACTACTGATCCGATGAGCACCCCCGACCTGCCCACGCCCTCCCCGCCCGGCGCCTCCACCGGCGTCAGTCGCGACCTGCCCGTGCCCGCCTCTGCGCTCGCCATCGGCGCCCACCCCGACGACGTCGATTTCGGCGCCGGCGCCACGTTGGCGAAGTGGGGCGCCGCCGGCTGCGTCGTGCACCACCTGATCTGCACCGACGGGTCCAAGGGCACGTGGGATCCGCACCAGGACCCCGCCGAGCTGGTCGCCACCCGCCAGGTCGAGCAGCGCGCCGCCGCCAAGGCGCTCGGCGGCACGGGCGAAGTCGCGTTCCTCGGTTGGCCCGACGGCGAGCTGGACTCCTCGCTGCGCCAGCGCTGGCAGGTCGCCTACTGGATCCGCCGGCTGCGCCCGGCCGTGGTCCTGGGACACGACCCGTGGAAGCGCTACCGGCTCCACCCCGACCACCGCCACGCCGGCCTCCTCGCCGTCGAGGGCATCGTCGCGGCGCGCGACCCGCTCTTCTTCCCCGAGCAGGAGCTCGAGCACCACCGGCCCGACGTCGCCCTGCTCTGGGAGGCCGACGAGCCCGACCACGTGGAGGCCCTCGACGACCGCGACGTCCAGGCCAAGCTCGACGCGCTCCGGGCCCACGAGTCGCAGTTCCAGACCACGATGGGCGTCGCCCTCGACGACCCCGCCGCCGACGAGCAGTGGGAGGCGTTCGCCCACCGGATCCGCGAGCGCCTCGCTGAGTGGGGCCGCTTCGGTGGCTGCGAGCTGGGCGAGGGCTTCAAGAAGCTCGACCGGCTCTAGCCGCTCCCGCGGAGTGCCACACGGTCAGGCGGCGTCGGGGGCCTTCACCCTGTAGCGGTCTGGCTCGGTCACGAAGTCGGCGTGCCCGTAGCTCTCCAGGAGATGGGCCAGGCGGGCGTCGAGCTGGCGGTCGACCACGTCCCCGAGGACGGGCACCTGGAGCCCGAGCCGGTAGTACGCGGTGCGGAGCGCGATCGCTGCCGCGGCGACACCGGTCGCCACCTTCTCGTTGGTGCCGAAGTCGATGCCCAGCTGCGCAGCCCGCTCCGCGTCGCCGGCCAGGAAGCTCTTGATCAGCACGAAGCGGGAGAACCCGTTCTCCAGCCAGGCGTGCAGCCGGCCCCCGAGGCTCGACCGGTCGAACAGGTCGGCGGCCATCGTGCCCCGGATCAGCGAACCGCAGATCTCGTCGTCGAAGGCCTCCCGCAGCGACACGTGCCGCGCCATCAGCAGGTCGACGATCTGCTGGGGCGTCTCGCCCAGCAGGTCCTCGGGCAGGCCGAGCAGGAAGCAGCGGTAGCGGGACAGCTCGACCCGGGCCCGCTCGGCCTCGGTGAACTCGGTCCGCCCCGTGCGCAGCACCTGGGCCGACATCAGGAAGACGCCGATGAGCCCGGCCGGCATCTGGTCCACCTGGGGGATCGGGATGCCGTAGGTGGCCACGTCCCACTTCCCCGACCGGAGGAGGTGGAAGCGCACCATCGAGTGCATGAGGCGCACCTTGGCCGCGGCCTCGAACCCCTTGCCGAACCGGTCGAGCGCGCCGGGCATCGTCGTGGCGGTGAAGAAGCTCGCCGTCTCGAACACCCGCTTCGCGGCGGCCTCGTCGGACAGCGTGCCCGTCATCGTCATGGGCAGGGCGGCGTACTGGTTCAGGAACGTGGCGAGGAACGCGCCCCGGATCGCGAAGGGCGTCGCGGTGGCCATCGGGATCCGCTCGGCCCGCGCCCCCTCCCGGACCAGGTCCATGTCGACCCAATCCGGCGTGGCTTCCATCGACTCGATGAGCGCGACCAGCTCCGCTGGCGGATCGTCGATGGCGTCGATGCCCTTCGAGCAGGCGATCTCGAGCAGCTCGACGAGCCGACGGAAGCCGTGCTCGGGGATCAGCGCCGCGTAGGCGTCGGCCAACCGGTCGCCGGTCATCGTGGCGTCGCGGACGATGCGCATCGTCTCCGGCTCGTCGATGACGCGCTCGATCGCGCTGCGCATCGAGGCGAAGCGCTCGTCGTCGATGCTGGCGTCGGCGTCGTAGCGCTCCGGCACGATCGAGAAGTCGACGTCGCCGTAGATCGCCGGGATCGCCTCCCGCTGGCTCGTGACGCGATCTGCGTAGGCGGTGGGGTTCATACGATCGACCTTCCGGATCGGACCCGGAGACGGGTGTCCCACAGGTAGAGGTTGAACGGGAAGCGCCGGATCGGGCCGGGGAGCCGACGGTCGACCGCCACCCACGCCTTCATCATCCCGTCGAAGATGCGCTGGTGCCGGGCGGTCCACGGCAGGCCGAGCTCCGCGCGGAACTCGGGCGGCAGGAAGCCCACGGTCTGGAGCTGGACCAACGGCCCCACGAGCCACTTCCACGGCGCGCCGAGAAAATCGGCGCGGGCGATGCCCTGCAGGTACGTGCGCGTGAGGTCGTCCATCTCGATCCGGGCCACGTTCGCCTCCCAGTACTCGGCGAAGGCCGCCCGGTCGGCTGGCCACTGCTCGGGCGCGACCTGCAGCGTCGTGGCGAGGCGCGAGCAGTAGCGGTAGATGCGCTCGGCCGGGTCGTCGTCGCGATCGATGCCCCGTACCTCCTCGACGTCGAGGACGCCTCGGTACAGGCAGGGG
>DMTU01000242.1:9326-10154 GCA_003476595.1 Acidimicrobiaceae bacterium
CAGGCAGGCGGCGACCCAGAGCTGCAGGTCGCGCGACATGGCGTTGTACGCCACGGGGTCGCCGGGCAGCGAGTGCACCTGGCGGTGCTGGCGGTCCACCTCCCGCCGCATCGCCGCCCGCTCCTCCTCGGTGCCGAGGAGCGCGATGGCGAGGTAGGCCACCGTGGTCCGCGTCCGCTTGATCGGGTGGTCGTGGATGCGGCCGCTGGCGACGCGGCTCTTGGCCACGCCGTGGCCGACGGGCAGCTGGGACAGCTGCATGATCACGTTGGCCCCGGCCGCACCGAGCGCCATCCCGGACAGGGACTCCTCGATCAGGGCGCGGGCGACCGGGTCCTGCTCCGGATGGGTTCGGGTATCGGTCGACTCGACCAGCATTCGGGACACAGATGCACTCTATGTCCCACTCCATGCCGGGACGAACGCCGTCAGTTCCAGCGAGGATCTCGCGGGAAGTACGCCACCGAGCGCAGCGAGCCGGGCTGCCGGTGGAGGACGTCGCGCCACAGCCGCTCGGGCGTGTCGGTGAACACGTCGTCGTCGTCGGCCTCGAGCACGTACCAGCCGCCGCTCTCCAGCTCGAGCTCGAGCTGCCCGCCCGACCAGCCGGCGTAGCCGGCGAACACCCGCAGCGCCGTGATGCCGCCGGGGGCGTCGGACGGATCGCCGTGGAGATCGACTGCGCCGATCGTGGTGGTGATCGGCTTGAACAGGGCCGTCGGCTCGTGCTCGGGGGTGCCGGCGAAGAGGCTCTCCTGCGGTCCGGCACTGCGGCACCGGGCCAGGCAGATCGCCCCCTCCGGGCTCACCGGCCCGCCGACGAACACC
>DMTU01000267.1:0-537 GCA_003476595.1 Acidimicrobiaceae bacterium
TGGGCGACACCGGCCCGTGCGGCCCGTCCTCGGAGCTGTTCTGGGACTTCGGCCCCGACGAGGGCCCCGACGGCGGCCCGGCCAACCCGGCGGCCGAGGAGCGCTACGTCGAGTTCTGGAACCTCGTGTTCCCCCAGTACTTCCGCCAGCCCGACGGCTCGCTCCGCGACCTCGACGCCCCCGGCATCGACACCGGCGCCGGCCTCGAGCGCATCCTCGGCGTGCTGGCCGACTCGCCCTCCCTCTACGCAGCCGACACCCTCTCGGTGCTCACCGACCGGGCCCAGGAGGTCACCGGCGCCCGCTTCGGCGGCGACCGCCTCCACGACATCGCCCTGCGGCTGATCGCCGACCACACCCGCACCGTGGCCTTCCTGGTCGCCGACGGCGTCATGCCCTCCAACGAGGACCGCGGCTACGTGCTGCGCCGCGTCCTGCGCCGGGCCGTGTACTTCTCCTACATGCTCGGCGTCGAGAAGCCGGTGCTGCCTCCGATGATCGAGACCTGCGTCGAGCTGATGGGGGAGGCCTACCCCG
>DMTU01000267.1:749-1427 GCA_003476595.1 Acidimicrobiaceae bacterium
GCTCACCATCGTCAGCCGCGAGGAGGACCGCTTCCGGCGGACCCTGCGCACCGGCTCCACGATGCTCGACAGCCACATCGCCACCATCCCCGAGGGCGGCACGGTCGACGGCACCGTGGCCTTCACCCTGCACGACACCCACGGTTTCCCCTTCGAGGTCACCCAGGAGATCGCGGCCGAGCGCGGCTACGACGTGGACGAGGACGCGTTCCGCAAGGCCATGGCCGACCAGCGGGCCCGGGCCAAGGCCGCAGCCAAGGGGGGCGGCGTGGCCGTCGGCGACGAGGTCGACGCCTTCCGCGCCGTGCTCGACACCAGCGGACCCACCGAGTTCGTCGGCCGCGAGGTCGACAGCACCACCACCACGGTCATCGGCGTCGTGCCCGGTGCCGAGGGCACCGTGTCGATCTTCCTGGAGTCCACGCCCTTCTACGCCGAGTCCGGCGGCCAGGTCGGCGACACCGGCGAGATCACCGCCGCCGGCGCCCGCGCCGAGGTGCTCGACACCGTCTACGCCCTGCCCGGCCTGCACCGCCACGTCGCCCGGGTCACCGACGGGGCCTTCGAGGTCGGCGACGAGGTCACCGCCAGCATCGACAGCGAGCGGCGGGCCGCCATCAAGCGCCACCACACCGGCACCCACATCCTGCACTGGGCGCTGCGCAAGGTGCTCGGCGA
>DMTU01000267.1:1580-1904 GCA_003476595.1 Acidimicrobiaceae bacterium
TCGACTTCAGCCACTTCGAGGCGGTCACGCCCGAGCAGATCGCCGAGATCGAGGACCTCGCCAACCACGAGATCCTGGCCAACCCCGAGGCCCGCCACTACGAGACCTCCATGGAGGAGGCCCGAGCCCTCGGCGCCATCGCGTTCTTCGGCGACAAGTACGGCGAGCGGGTGCGGGTGCTGGAAGCCGGCCCGAACTCCATCGAGCTGTGCGGCGGCACCCACGTGTCCCGACTCGGCGACATCGGCCCGGTGAAGATCGTGAGCGAGACCTCCATCGGATCGAACCTGCGCCGCATCGAGGCGGTCGCCGGCACCGGGCCGG
>DMTU01000267.1:2104-2909 GCA_003476595.1 Acidimicrobiaceae bacterium
GCCGGTGGAGCGCCTGCGCGAGCGGGAGGCGGAGCTGGCCGACGTCGCGGCCCGCGCCGGTGTGCCGGTGGGCGAGGTCGTCGACGGCGTCGGACGCCTGCGCGACCAGCTCAAGGCGGCCCAGGACGAGGTCAAGGCGCTGAAGAAGCAGCTCGCCGGCGCTGCTGCCGGCAACCTCGCCGAGCAGGCGGTCGACGGCATCGTGGTCGCCCGCGTCGACGGCGCCGAGCGCAACGACCTGCGCGAGCTGGCGCTCAGCCTGCGGGACAGCCCCGGCGTGCGCGCCGTGGTCATCGGCGGGGCACCCGAAGGGGGCGGCGCCGCGCTGGTCGCGGCCACCACCGAGGACTCCGGCATCGACGCCGGCACCCTCGTCGCCGACGCCACCCGCGCGATCAAGGGCGGCGGCGGCAAGGACCCGCGCCTGGTGGTCGCCGGCGGCAAGGACCCGGAGGGGCTCGACGAGGCCCTCGACCTGGTCCGCGCCGCGGCCGGCATCGCCTGAGACCGCGGTGCGCGCCCTGGCCCTCGACCTCGGATCCAAGCGGGTCGGCATCGCCCTGTCCTCGGGCACGCTCGCCACGCCCTACGAGGTGCTGGCGCGCTCGGGCGACCGGCGGCGGGACCACCGCGCCATCGCCGAGCACGTGACCGAGACCGGTGCCGAGGTCGTGGTCGTGGGCCTGCCCCTCTCCCTCGACGGCTCGGTCGGCCACGCCGCCCGGCGGGTCCTCGACGAGTGCGACCAGCTCGCCGAGGTGCTCGACGTCCCGGTCGAGACCTGGGACGAGCGCCTGTCCACCGT
>DMTU01000267.1:3032-3647 GCA_003476595.1 Acidimicrobiaceae bacterium
GGCCCGGCCCGCCGCCGGGTCGTGGACAAGGTCGCCGCCGCCGTCATCCTGCAGGCCTGGCTCGACGCCCGGCCTGCCGAGCACGCAGCAGAGGAGCCGTCGTGACCGACGATTGGACGAGGGACCACGATCCCGCCGCCGACTGGGACACCGCCACGGTGCACGACCACGAGGGCGACTACGTGGAGGAGGAGCCCTGGGCGGAAGGGGAGTGGGACGACTGGCATCCCCCGTCCCACACCGGTCGCAAGCTCTTCATCGCCTTCCTCGTGCTGCTCGCCCTGCTCGCCGCCGGCGCGTTCGTGGCCTGGAACCAGGTCCAGGAGCGCATCGACCCGCCCGGCCCACCCGGCGCCGCCGTCGAGCTCGAGATCCCCGCCGGATCCACCACCGAGGACATCGGTGCGCTGCTCGTCGACAACGACATCATCACGTCGTCCACGATCTGGAACTACTGGACCCGCCTGGAGGGCGTCGGCCCGTTCCAGGCCGGGTTCTACGAGTTCCAGCAGAACTCGTCCTTCGACGAGGCCGTCGCCGTCCTCGACGGCGGGCCCCGCCCACCCCAGCTCGAGCGGATCACCATCCCCGAGGGCCTCACCGTGTCCGAGATCC
>DMTU01000267.1:3756-11580 GCA_003476595.1 Acidimicrobiaceae bacterium
CCGAGATCCTGCCCCGCCTCGCCGACCCCGACACCGGGGTGGAGCGCTGGTCGCTGGAGGCGCTGCAGGCCGCGCTCGACTCGGGCGAGATCCGCAGCCAGTACCAGCCCGAGGGCGTGACGTCCTACGAGGGCCTGCTGTTCCCGGACACCTACGAGATCGACGAGGACGTGGACGAGGCCGGCTTCCTGCGGCGCCTCGTGGCCGAGACCGACGCCCGCCTCACGGCGCTCGACGTCGAGGCCAGGGCCGCCGCGCTCGGTCGCACGCCGTACGAGATCCTCGTCATCGCCTCGCTGATCGAGGAGGAGACCCGGGTCCCCGCGGAGCGGGCGATGGTCGCCCGGGTGGTCTACAACCGCCTGGAGCAGGGCATCCCGCTCGGCATCGACGCCACCAGCCGGTACGAGGCCGAGATCAGCGGCCGAGACCGCGAGGACCTCGACTTCGAGTCCGACTCGCCCTACAACACCCGCCGGGTCGCCGGGATCCCCCCGACGCCGATCGCCGCGCCGGGTCAGGCGTCGCTCGAGGGTGCCCTCAACCCCGCAGAGGGGAACTGGATCTACTACGTGCTCCAGGACGAGCAGGGCAACCACTTCTTCACCGACTCCTTCGCCGAGTTCAACGAGGCCAAGGCCGAGTGCGCCCGCCTCGATCTGGGGTGCGGGTGACCCGGACGCCCACCGGCGCCACCCACCTGGCCGGGGTCATCGGCTGGCCGGTGCGCCACTCGCGCTCACCGGACATCCACAACGCCGCCTACGAGGCCCTGGGCCTCGACTGGGTCTACGTGGCGCTGCCGGTCCCGCCCGGCCAGGTGCCCGCCGCGCTCCGCGGGATGCGGGCGCTCGGGATCGAGGGGCTGTCGGTGACGATGCCCCACAAGGGTGCAGTCGCGGCCGAGGTCGACGCGCTCACCGCGGACGCCGCCGCGCTCGGCGCGGTCAACAGCGTGCGCCGTGACGGCGACCGGCTGATCGGTGACAACACCGACGGCGGCGGCTTCGTGGACTCCCTGGCCGAAGCCGGCGTCGATCCCTCCGGCCGGCGGTGCGTGGTGCTCGGAGCCGGGGGCGCGGCCCGGGCCGTGGTCCGCTCCCTCGCGACCGCCGGTGCGGCCCAGGTGACGGTCGTGAACCGGGATCCGGGTCGGGCGGCCACCGCCGCAGCGCTGGCCGGGGCCGTCGGCGCCGTCGGCTCCGCCTCGGACCTGGGCACCGCCGACCTGCTCGTCCAGGCCACCCCCATGGGCATGGGCGACGACGCCACCCTGGCCGCCGACCCCGACCTGCTGCCCGCCGGCGCCGTGGTCGCCGACCTCGTGTACCACCCGCTCGTCACCCCGCTGCTGGACGCGGCCCGGACCCGTGGCCTCACGACCGTGGACGGCCTCGGGATGCTCGTCCACCAAGCGGCCCGGCAGCTCCGGGACTGGACGGGGCGCGGCGCGCCGATCGACGTGATGCGGGCGGCGGCGACGGGCTGACGGGCGGGTCGTCCGGATTCCCGCTACAGGACGGGCCCGATCGCGCCGAAGGAACCAGGAGCGAAGCCCAGCCTCTGAAGGAGATCGTCGTGGCGCTGTCCGGGACCCTCGAGACGTTCAGCCTGCCGGATGTCCTCCGGCTCCTCTCGAGCACGAAGAAGACCGGCCTGCTGGCCCTCGACGGGGACCGCGGTCGCGGCCGCATCTGGGTGCGCGACGGGGCGATCGTCGGCGCCGATGCCGACCGAGCCGTCGAGGACGCGGTGGAGGGGGTGGCCTTCGAGTTGCTCCGCTTCGTCGACGCCCGCTTCGAGTTCGACTCCGGCGCCGAGCTCGACGCCGACCGTGAGCCCCGTCCCGTGGACGACGTGCTGGCCGAGGCCGAGTCCCGGCTGGCGGAGTGGCGCGAGATCGAAGCCGTCGTGCCGTCGCTCGACGTCTGGGCCCGCATGGTCACCGAGGTCGATGGCGACCGCACCGTGGCGCCGGCCCAGTGGCGGGTCCTCGCCCAGGTGGGCACCGGCACCGATGGCCACACCCTCGCGGAACGCCTCGGCCAGGGCGAGTACGACGTGTGCCGCCAGCTGCGCGACCTGATCGAGATCGGGTTGGTGGAGCTCGACGAAGCACCGGTCACCGCCGCTCCCGCCGTCGTCCACGCGCCGGCCACCGATGCGTTCGGCGACGCCGGTGCGTCGTGGTCCACCCCGTCCGAGGAGCCCACGTTCGTGGAGCCGGCGCTGGATCAGGACGCGGTCAGCTCCCTCGGCGCCGACCTGGCGTCCTTCGTCGCCGTCGGCACCGTCGAGCAGCCTCCCGCCGAGCCCGAGTCCGAGCTCGAGTCAGCGGTCGAAGAGACGATCGAGGCCAGCGAGCCGGTCGAGACCAGCGAGCCCGCCGAGATCGACCAGATCGAGCAGATCGAGGCCGGCGAGGAGCCGGTGGACGAGCCCGGCACCGTCGAGGACGAGTCCGTCGGCGCACCGGCCCACCTCGAGGTCGAGGTCGAGGACGAAGACGTCCTCTCCCAGCTGTCCCAGCTCAGCCCGAAGGCGGCCGCGGCCGTCGAGGCCACCTGGGACACCGACGATGCCCCCGCCGATCCCATCGAGCCGGTCGAGCCGGTCGAGCCCCAGGCCACCGAGCCGGAGCCGGGCCACGACGAGATCGACCAGAACCTGCTGCTGCGCTTCCTGTCCTCGACGAAGCACTGATCCCAGGCACTGATCCCGGTTCGGTCGGCGGCCTCACCGTCGCCGGCGCCGGCCGAACCTAGGGTGCCCGGCCGTGGACATCGTCGCCGTCGTGCTCGCCGGGATCGCCGGCCTCCTCGTCGGGTCCTTCGCCAACCGGCTGATCGTCCGCGAGCCGGGCTACGTCGTCACCGACCCGAAGGACCTCCCGGAGGGGGCGGACGAGTCCCTGCTGGACGAGCTCGAACCCGTGCCCACCGACCTGCCACCGGTGCCCGTGCTCGCCGTCGTGCGGCCCGGCTCGTGGTGGCGGCGCTGGTTCCCGGTCACCGAGGTGGTCATGGCTGCGACCTTCGCGGCCACGGTCGCCGAGCTGGGCTGGTCGGCGCCGACGGCGGCGACCCTGTTCCTGGTCGCCGCGCTGGTGACCCTCGCCGCGGTCGACCTGCGCGTGTACCGGATCCCCGATCGCATCAACTTCCCGTCGATGGCGATCGGCTTCGGCGCCATCGTCGTGGCCTCGCTGATCGACGGTGCGCCCGCCACGATCCTGGGCGCGGCCATCGGCGGCTTCCTGTACGCATCGATGCTGTTCCTCGCCCACCTCATCTCCCCCCGGGGCATGGGCTGGGGCGACGTGAAGCTGGCCTGGCTCATGGGCTTCTACCTGGGGTGGCGGGGCCACGAGCCCGGTGGCGTGCTCGACCTGGTGCTGGGACCGCTGCGGGCCGTGCTCCTCGGCGCCGCGCTGGGCTCCATCCTCGGGGTGCTGAGCGGCGGGGCGTACGCGATCGCCCGGCGCTCGACCAAGGTGGTGTTCCCCTACGGCCCGTCGCTCGCGGCCGGGTGCACGATCGCCGTCGTGTGGGGCATCACCCCCCTCTGAACCGGGCCGGCCCGAGCACCATGTGCTTCGTGCCCCGACCGGTACCGGCTCTACGCTCCCGGCCGTGCTGCGCTACCTGACCGCCGGTGAATCGCACGGGGCCGCCCTCGTCGTGATCGTCGAGGGGCTCCCCGCCGGCCTGCCCATCGAGGTGGGGGAGGTGCAGGGCGAGCTGGCCCGCCGCCGCCTCGGCTACGGCCGCGGCCCCCGCATGCGCTTCGAGCAGGACGAGGTCACCCTCGTCGGCGGCGTCCGCCACGGCCGCACCCTCGGGTCGCCGGTCGCCATCGAGATCGCCAACACCGAGTGGACGCGCAGCGACAAGTGGCACGAGGAGATGTCGCCCGCGCCCGGCGCCACCAAGAACCCGGCCACCCAGCCCCGGCCCGGCCACGCCGACCTGGCCGGCATGCAGAAGTACGGCTTCGACGACGCCCGGGACATCCTCGAGCGGGCCTCCGCTCGGGAGACGGCGGCCCGGGTCGCGGCGGGCACGCTGGCCAAGGCGCTGCTGTCGCACCTCGGCATCTCGGTGCTGAGCCACGTCATCCAGATGGGCCAGGCCCGGGCCGGTGCCGGCATCCGGCCGGCGCCCGCCGACCTCGGGGCCGTCGACGAGGACGAGGTCCGCTGCTTCGACCCCGCCGCCAGCGCCGCCATGGTCGAGGAGATCAAGGCCGCGGCCAAGGAGGGCGACAGCCTCGGGGGCGTGGCCGAGGTCCTCGCCTACGGCGTGCCGGTCGGACTCGGGAGCCACGTGCACTGGGACCGCAAGATCGACGCCGCCCTGGCCCAGGCCCTCATGAGCATCCAGGCCATCAAGGGCGTGGAGATCGGCGACGGCTTCGAGGTCGCCGGCCTCCGCGGCAGCGACGCCCACGACCCCATCGGCTGGGCGCCCGACGCCCGGGACGGTCAGGGCGACTACGTCCGCGAGGGCACCCGCGCCGGGGGTGTGGAGGGTGGCATCACCACGGGTGAGCTGCTGGTGGCTCGCGCCGCGATGAAGCCGCTGGCCTCGTTGAACCGCCCCACGCTCAAGACCGTCGACGTGCGGACCAAGGAGGAGACGGTGAGCTTCAAGGAGCGCACCGACGTCACCGCAGTGCCCGCCATGGGGGTGGTCGCCGAGACGATGGTGGCCCTGGTGCTCGCCACCGAGGCGATGCGGAAGTTCGGCGGCGACTCCCTCACCGAGCTGGTGCGCAACCACGACGCCTACGTCCAGACCCGGTGAGGCGCCGATGATCACCGTCGAGGTCCCGGTCCCGGGCCGCTCCTACCCGGCGATCGTCGGCCGGGGGGCGCGGCGGGAGCTGCCCGCGCTGCTGCCCGAGGGCACCGGCCGGGTCGCCGTCGTCACCCAGCGAGGCATCGGCATGACCGCCGATCCCGGGGTCGAGCACCGGGTGTTCCACATCGAGGCCGGCGAGGACGCCAAGACGCTTCGGACGGTCGAGTACCTGTGCCGGCAGTGGGCGACCTGGGGCCTCACCCGTGCGGACTGCGTGGTGGCCATCGGCGGCGGGATGGTCACCGACGTCGCCGGCTTCGCCGCCGCGGCCTACCACCGGGGCGTGCCGGTCGTGCACGTCGCCACGACGCTGCTCGGCATGGTCGATGCGGCCATCGGCGGCAAGACCGGCGTGAACCTGCCCGAGGGCAAGAACCTCGTCGGGGCGTTCTGGCAGCCCTCGGCCGTCGTCTGCGACCTGGAGGCCCTCGACACGCTGCCGCCCCGGGAGCTGCGGGGCGGCTACGGCGAGCTGGCCAAGTACCGGTTCCTCCCCGGCGGCGAGGGCCTCGACGACCTCGAGCTCGAGGAGCAGGTCGCCCAGTGCATCCGCATCAAGGCGGCCGTCGTCGCCGCCGACGAGCGCGAGGGCGGGCTGCGGGCGATCCTCAACTACGGCCACACGCTGGCCCATGCCATCGAGACCGCGGGCGAGTACGACCTGCGCCACGGCGAGGCCGTCGCGATCGGCCTGCTCTACGCCGCCGCCCTCGCCCGCCGCCTCGGCCGGATCTCCGACGAGCGCGTCGCCCTGCACCACGACATCGTGGCCCGCTACGAGCTGCCCGATCGCGTGCCCGAGGGACTGGACGACGACGAGCTCCTCTCGCTGATGGCGCGGGACAAGAAGGCCCTCGACGGCCTCACGTTCGCCCTCGACGGCGACGACGGCGTGGAGATCGTGACGGGCGTCGATCCCGAGGTCGCCCGGGCCGCGCTGGGGGACGTGCGGTGACCCGGCCGTCGGCCCTGGCCCCGCTCGACGTCGCCACCCGCGCCGGGCGCGTCCGGGCCGAGCTCGACGAGGCCGGGTGCGACGCCCTCGTCGTCACCGACCTCACGAACGTCCGCTGGCTCACCGGCTTCACCGGCTCCGCCGGCGTCCTCGTCGTCCGCCCGCACGACCTCGTGATCGTCACCGACGGCCGCTACCAGGAGCAGGCCGCCGACCAGCTCGCCGCCGCCGGCGTCACCGCCGAGATTGAGATCACCCGCGACACCGCGGGCCGCCTGGCGACCGTGCTCGACGGCACGGACCGGGTCGGCCTCGAAGCCGACCACGTCACGTGGTGGATCCAGCAGCAGTGGGCGCAGGCGCTGTCGTCCACGCTCGTGCCGACGCAGGGCCTGGTGCTCGGCCTGCGGGCCGTGAAGGACGACGGGGAGGTCGACCGGCTCCAGCGTGCCGCCGCGATCGCCGACGCCGCCCTCGCCGACGTCCGCCACCTGCTGCGGGAGCAGCCCACCGAGCGCGAGCTCGCCCGGGCGCTGGAGTCGGCCATGCTCGACCACGGCGCCGACGGCCCGTCGTTCGAGACCATCGTCGCCAGCGGGCCGAACGGGGCCCGCCCCCACGCCCGGCCCTCCGACCGGGTGATCGGCGCCACCGGCGACGGCGAGCTGGTCGTGATCGACTTCGGCGCCCTCTGCGACGGCTACCACTCCGACATGACCCGCACCTTCGTGGTGGGGGAGCCCTCGGCGACGCAGGCCCGGATGCTGGAGGTCGTGCGCGCGTCGCAGGCCGCCGGGGTCGCCGCGGTCCGCGCCGGCGTGCCGACGATCGCGGTGGACCAGGCGTGCCGGGCCGTGATCGACGAGGCCGGCTGGTCCGACGCCTTCGTGCACGGCACCGGCCACGGCATCGGCCTGGTCATCCACGAGGAGCCCCGGTTGAGCCCCGAGTCCACCGCGCTGCTCGCCCCGGGCCACTGCGTCACGGTCGAACCCGGCGTCTACCTGCCCGAGCACGGCGGCGTCCGCATCGAGGACTCGGTCGTGGTCACCGCCGCCGGGTGCAGGCACCTCACCGCCTCGCCCTACGACCCGGCGCCGTAGCCCGGGCCGACCATTTGGCAGGTCCGCCCCCGGCGGCACACCATGTCGCCATGGCGACCGTCTCCACGAACGACCTCAAGAACGGCATGTGCCTCGACCTGCCGGAGGGTCTCGTGCAGGTCCAGGACTTCCAGCACGTCAAGCCGGGCAAGGGCGGCGCCTTCGTGCGCACCACCCTGAAGAACGTGCGCACCGGCGCCAACATCGACAGGACGTTCCGGGCGGGGGAGAAGGTCGAGCAGGCCAAGATCGACCGCTCGGAGTACCAGTACCTCTACAACGACGGGTCGAACTACGTCTTCATGGACCAGGAGACCTACGACCAGATCGAGGTCGCGCCCAGCAACCTCGGCGACGCCACCAACTACCTCGTCGAGCAGGCCACGGCCCAGCTGATGATGTACGGCGACGAGATCGTCGGGGTCGAGCTGCCCCCGTCGGTGGAGCTCACCGTCGCCGAGACCGAGCCGGGCCTGCAGGGCGACCGCAGCACCGGTGGCACGAAGCCCGCGACCCTCGAGACCGGCTACGTCGTGCAGGTCCCGCTGTTCATCAACACGGGCGAGAAGCTGAAGATCGACACCCGCACCGGCCAGTACCAGTCCCGAGCGTGAGCCTGTCCAGCACCCGCCGGGAGGCGCGCGAGCGCGCCGTCGAGCTCCTCTACGAGGCCGACTCCAAGTCCGCGCACCCCGAGGACGTGGTCGCCGGCCTCCCCATCCGGCCCGACGCCTACGCGCTCGAGCTGGCCTTCGGCGTCGCCGACCACCAGACCGAGATCGACCACGTCCTGGACCGCTACGCCAACCGCTGGCCGGTGAAGCGCATGGCCGCCATGGACCGCATGGTGCTTCGCCTCGGCGTGCTGGAGCTGGCCACCCAGCTCGACGTCCCGCCCGGCGTG
>DMTU01000267.1:11626-16854 GCA_003476595.1 Acidimicrobiaceae bacterium
GAGCTGGGCGGCCGCTACGGCAGCACCGACGACACCCCGAAGTTCGTGAACGGCATCCTGGCCCGCGTGGCCGAGGAGGTCCGCGACGGCGACCGGCCGTGGATGCCGATCGAGGTCGTGGTCTTCGACATGGACGGCGTGATCCGCCACTGGACGGCGCAGGCGATCGGTGCGTTCCAGGACGCGCACGACCTGCCGCCCGATGCGGTCGGATCCATCGCCTTCTCCGAGCCCCTGTACGGCGACGCCATGTGCGGTCGGCTCACCGCCGAGGAGTGGGCCGCCGAGATCGGCCGGCGCCTCGCCGAGGCCCACGACGGCGTCGACGCCGACGCCGGTCGTCAGATGTGGCTCGAGACCGAGTGGCGCATCGACGACGAGGTCGTCTCCATCGTGTCGGCCCTGCGCGACGCCGGCCAGCGGGTCGCGGTGTTCTCCAACGCCACCACCAAGCTCGAGGTCGACATGGGCACGATGGGCATCCACGAGCTGTTCCACGACATCTGCAACTCGTCCACGATCGGGCTGATGAAGCCCGACGTCGCCTCCTTCACCCACGTGGCCGACACGGACCTCGGCGTCGCGCCCGAGCGGCTGCTGTTCATCGACGACCGCCACGAGAACGTCGTCGGCGCCCTCGACGCCGGCTGGCACGCCGTGCAGATGCGCAGCGCGGCAGGCATCGCCGCCGTGCTCCGGCGCCTGCAGGTGCCCGGTGCTCCCGACCCCACCTGACGGCCTGCGCCACTGGCGCCCCGAGGACGCGCCGGCGCTCGAAGCGGCGTGGGTCGACCCGGACATCGCCCGCTGGAACCCGCCGCCCGACGGCCTCGACGCGGCGACGTGGATCGCCGCTGCCGAGCAGCGCTGGGAGCGCCGCCTCGCCCTCGACCTGGTGATCACGCCCGGCGTCGCCGGCGAGGTGGGCCTGTCGTCGTTCACCGCCGACCCGGCCCGGGCCGAGCTGGGCGTGTGGGTCGCCGCACCGCACCGTCGCACCGGGGTCGCCCGCCGAGCGGTCGAGGCGGTCGCGGCGTGGGCGCTCGACCCCGACGGCCTCGCCCTCGACCAGCTGTGGGCCCGCACCGATCCGGCCAACGTGGCGGCCGGGGCCCTGTTCGACCGGCTCGGCTGGGACCGCCTCGGGAGCTCGGGCGGGATGGTGATCTGGTCGGCCACGGCCGCGGTGCTACGTTGACCTCCTGACCGTGAAGCGGGTCCCGTGAGGCCCGGACGGACAGGAAGGAACGCCGCATGGCGGAACGCGAACGACGTCTCACACGCCCCTTCGGGGGCGTTTTCGTTGCCCGGACCCAGGTGATGGACGCAGACGACCTGCGTCGGGCCACCTGGCGCATGGCGCACGAGATCATCGAGGCCAACGGCGGCGTCGACGAGGTCGTGCTCATCGGGCTCCAGACCGGCGGCGTGCCCCTGGCCGAGCGCCTCCAGGAGGCGCTGCTGGAGATCGAGGGGGTCGACGTCCCCGTCGGCAAGCTCGACGTGGCCTTCCACCGCGACGACATCGGCCTGCGCCCGGTGCTGCCCGAGGCGGTCACCGACGTGCCGTTCCACCTCGACGGCGCGGTCGTGGTGCTCGTCGACGACGTCCTCTTCACCGGACGCACCATCCGGGCCGCCCTCGACGCCATCACCTCCTTCGGCCGGCCCCGCGCCATCCAGCTGGCGGTCATGGTCGACCGGGGCCACCGGGAGCTGCCGATCCGACCCGACTACGTGGGCAAGAACCTGCCCACCCGCAAGGACGAGGCGGTCGACGTCCACGACGACGGCGTCGACCTCGGGGAGGTCGTGAAGTGACCGATCTCCTCTCGATCAGCGACCTGGAGCGGGGCGACATCGAGCGCCTGCTCGACCTCACCGACCACTTCGCCGAGGTCTCGGCCCGCCCCATCCCCAAGGTGCCGGCCCTGCGCGGCAAGACCGTGGTCAGCCTCTTCTACGAGGACTCGACCCGCACCCGGCTGAGCTTCGAGACCGCGGCCAAGCGCCTCTCGGCCGACACCATGAACTTCTCGGTGTCGACGTCGTCGGTGAAGAAGGGCGAGTCCCTGCGCGACACGGCCCAGACCATCGAGGCCATGGGCATCGACTGCGTCGTCGTGCGCCACAAGTCCTCCGGCGTGCCCTGGCAGCTCACCCGGTGGGTCGACGCCGCCGTGGTCAACGCCGGCGACGGCTGGCACGAGCACCCGACCCAGGCCCTGCTCGACTGCTACACGATCCGCCAGCAGCGGGGCTCCCTCGACGGCATGCACATCGCCATCGTCGGCGACGTCAAGCACAGCCGGGTGGCCCGGTCCGACATCTGGGCCTTCACCAAGCTCGGCGCCACGGTCACGGTCGTCGCCCCGCCGACCCTGCTGCCGCCGGCCATCGGCACCTACCCGGTGCGGGTCAGCCACGACATCGACTCGGTGCTCCCCACCGTCGACGCCGTCTACCTGCTGCGCATGCAGCGCGAGCGGATGACCGAGGCGCTGCTGCCCTCGCTGCGCGAGTACACCGCCACCTACGGGCTGACCCGGGAGCGGGCCCGCCTGCTCCCCGACGACGCCCTCGTCATGCACCCCGGCCCCATCAACCGCGGCGTCGAGGTCGACCCCGACGTCGCCGACGAGGTCCGCTCGGTCATCATCGACCAGGTGCGCAACGGCGTGTCGGTGCGCATGGCGGTCCTGTTCCTCCTGCTCGGATCCGGATCCGAGCTCCTGCCCCCCGAAGTCGCCGTCCCGGAGGCCGTCTAGATGCCCCAGCCCACGCTCGTGATCAAGGGCGGACGCCTCGTCGACGCCACCGGCACCCGCTCCGGCGACGTCGTCGTCGGCGACGACGGGTCGATCCTCGCCGTCGGCCCCGACCTCGACGCCCCGGAGGTGCTCGACGCCGGCGGGTGCGTCGTGAGCCCCGGCTTCGTCGACGTCCACACCCACCTCCGCGAGCCCGGCAAGGAGGAGGCCGAGACGATCGAGACCGGCGCTCGTGGCGCCGCGGCGGGCGGGTACACGTGCATCCTGGCCATGCCGAACACCACGCCGGCGATCGACTCGGCCGCCGTGGTGCGCGAGGTGCTCGAGCTCGGGCGCTCCGCCCCGTGCGACGTGCGCACCTCCGGTGCCATCACGGTCGGCCGGGCCGGCGAGCAGCTCGCCCCCATCGCCGAGATGGCCAAGCTGGGCGTGCGGTTCTTCACCGACGACGGCACCGGCGTGCAGGACACCCGGCTGATGCGACGGGCCATGGAGTACGCCTCGGCGCTCGACGTGGTGCTCGCCCAGCACTGCGAGGACGACGCCATGGCCGGCGGCGGCCACATGCACGAGGGGGAGTGGTCCAGCCGCCTCGGCATCGCCGGCCAGCCCGCGGAGGCCGAGGAGCTGATGGTGATGCGCGACATCGCGCTGGCCCGCCTCACCGGCGCTCGCATCCACTTCCAGCACCTCTCCACCGAGGGCTCCGTCGCGATGGTGCGCGCCGCCAAGGCGGGTGGCATGGACCTGACGTGCGAGGCCACCACGCACCACTTCACCCTCACCGACGAGTGCTGCGCCACCTACGACGCCGTGTTCAAGGTGAACCCGCCGCTGCGCACCGCCAACGACGTGGCCGCGGTCCGGGCCGGTCTGGCCGACGGCACGATCGACTGCATCGCCACCGACCACGCACCCCACACGCCCGATGCCAAGGAGCAGCCCTTCGACGAGGCCCCGCCCGGCATGCTCGGCCTCGAGACGGCGCTCGGCCTCGCGCTCACCGAGCTCGACTTCGACATCGAGGAGGTCGTGGCCCTGCTCTCGTGGCGACCGGCACAGCTGCTCGGGGTGGAGGACCGCCACGGAGGCCCCATCATCGAAGGACGCAGGGCGAACCTCTGCGTGTTCGACCCAGAAGAGGAGTGGACGGTGGACGCCGACACCATGCACAGCCGCAGCCGCAACACCCCCTACGCCGGACGTCGCCTGCGCGGGCGGGTGCGCCACACCCTGCTCGAGGGTGAACCGGTGCTCCGCAGCGGGGAGGCGACGCGATGAGTGTGCGCGACGCCGCCCTGGTGCTGGCCGACGGCTCCACCTTCGAGGGCGAGTGGTTCGGGGCCGAGCCCGCCGGGGGCGTGGCCACCGGCGAGGTCGTGTTCAACACCGCCCTCACCGGCTACCAGGAGATCATCACCGACCCCTCCTACGCCGGCCAGATCGTCACCTTCACCTACCCCCACATCGGCAACTACGGGGTGGCCGCCGAGGACGACGAGAGCCGCCGGCCGTTCTGCCGCGGCGTCATCGTGCGAGACCTCGCCCGTCGGCGCAGCAGCTGGCGCAGCGACGGCGACCTGCCCGCCTTCCTCGAGCGCCACGGCGTGCCCGGCATCGGCGGCATCGACACCCGCCGCCTCACCCGCATCATCCGCGACACCGGTGCCATCCCCGGCGCGTTCGGTCCCCTCGACCTCGTCGACGAGGCCACGCTGAAGGCGACCGCCGCGGCCGAGCCCGGCACCCACGGGGTCGACCTCGTCGCCCAGGTCACCACGCCCGAGCGGTACACCTACGGCGACGGTCCGCTCCGGGTCGCGGCCTACGACTTCGGCATCAAGGTGTCGATCCTCGAGCAGCTCGGCGAGTTCGCCACCGTCGAGGTCTTCCCGGCCTCGGCCAGCGCGGACGACCTCCGCTCGGTCGAACCCGACGGCATCTTCCTCTCCAACGGGCCCGGCGACCCCGAGGTCGTCGACTACGCCGCCGCGGAGATCCGCCACCTGCTGGGGGACGACCGCCCCCTGTTCGGCATCTGCCTCGGCCACCAGGTGCTCGGCCTCGCCGCCGGTGCCCGGACGGTGAAGCTGCCCTTCGGCCACCACGGCGGCAACCACCCGGTGCGCGACGTCACCTCCGGGCGCATCGACATCACCAGCCAGAACCACAACTTCGCCGTCGACCCCGACAGCCTCGGGGGCATCGCCGAGATGACGCACGTGAACCTCAACGACGGGGTCTGCGAGGGCATGCGCCTGCTCGACGCCAACGCCTGGTCCGTCCAGCACCACCCCGAGGCCGGCCCCGGCCCCCACGACGCCCGCCACCTCTTCGAGGACTTCAAGCACAAGATGGAGCAGCAGTAGTGCCCAAGCGCACCGACATCGAGTCGATCATGCTGATCGGCTCCGGCCCGATCGTCATCGGCCAGGCCTGCGAGTTCGACTACTCCGG
>DMTU01000267.1:16923-18647 GCA_003476595.1 Acidimicrobiaceae bacterium
CCGATCGTCATCGGCCAGGCCTGCGAGTTCGACTACTCCGGCACCCAGGCCTGCAAGGTCCTCCGCGAGGAGGGCTACCGGGTCATCCTGCAGAACTCGAACCCGGCCACGATCATGACGGACCCGGACTTCGCGGACGCCACCTACGTGGAGCCCCTCGACCTCGAGCACGCCAGGCGCATCATCGAGCAGGAGAAGCCCGACGCCGTCCTGCCGACCCTCGGCGGTCAGACCGGTCTCAACCTGGCCATGGAGCTGTTCGAGGCCGGCATCATCGGGGTGCCCGGCACGCCCGAGATGATCGGTGCCAACGCCGAGGCCATCGCCACCGCCGAGGACCGCCAGCGGTTCAAGGATGCCATGGTCGGCATCGGCCTCAAGGTGCCGTCGTCGGCCATCGCCCACACGCTCGACGAGGCCAAGGACGTGGTCGACTCCATCGGGCTGCCCGTGGTGATCCGCCCCGCGTACATCCTCGGCGGGAAGGGCACCGGCATCGCGTCGACGCCGGCCGAGTTCGAGAAGATGGCCAAGTTCGGCCTCGAGTCCAGCCCCATCTCGGAGATCCTCATCGAGGCCTCCATCAAGGGCTGGAAGGAGTACGAGCTCGAGGTCATGCGCGACCGGGCCGACAACTGCGTGATCATCTGCTCGATCGAGAACCTGGACCCGATGGGCGTCCACACCGGTGACTCGATCACGGTGGCGCCGGCCCAGACCCTGTCCGACATCGAGTACCAGCTCATGCGCGATGCCGCCTTCGCCTGCATCCGCCGGGTCGGCGTCGAGACCGGCGGCTCGAACGTCCAGTTCGCCATCAACCCCGAGGACGGGGAGATGGTCGTGATCGAGATGAACCCCCGGGTCAGCCGCTCCAGCGCGCTGGCCTCGAAGGCCACCGGCTTCCCGATCGCCAAGATGGCGGCCAAGCTCGCCGTCGGGTACACCCTCGACGAGATCCCCAACGACATCACCAAGGCCACGCCGGCCAGCTTCGAGCCGGTCATCGACTACGTCGTCACCAAGGTGCCCCGCTGGGCCTTCGAGAAGTTCCCCGGGCAGGGCGACGTGCTCGGCACGTCCATGCAGTCCGTCGGTGAGGCCATGGCCATCGGGCGCACGTTTCCCGAATCCATGCAGAAGGCCATGCGGTCCCTCGAGCAGGGCCGCATGGGCCTCAACTGCGACCCGGGCGAGACCCAGATGGACGACCTCTCCGACGCCGAGCTGCTGGCCCAGGCCTGCATCGGCACGCCGGACCGGCCCTACCAGCTCGAGGCCTGCCTGCGCCGGGGGATGAGCGTCGAGGAGGTCGCCGACGCGACCAAGGTCGACCCCTGGTTCCTCGACCAGATCTCCCGCATCGTCGAGGAGCGCGCCCACCTGGCCGAGGTCGGCTTCGAGGCCATCACCACCCGCGAGCTGCGTCGGGCCAAGCGCCTCGGCTTCGGCGACGCCCAGCTCGCCTACCTGTGGGGCGTGGACGAGGCCGAGGTCCGGGCCCGCCGCATCGCGGATGGCCTGGTGCCCACCTACAAGACCGTCGACACCTGCGCGGCCGAGTTCGCCTCGCCGACGCCCTACATGTACTCGACCTACGAGCGGCCCTTCGCCGGCGCGCCGCGGTCCGAGGCCGAGGTCAGCGACGCCAAGAAGGTGGTCATCCTCGGTGGCGGCCCGAACCGGATCGGCCAGGGCATCGAGTTCGACTATTGCTGCTGCCA
>DMTU01000241.1:0-349 GCA_003476595.1 Acidimicrobiaceae bacterium
GCGACTACGACCTCACCCAGCACGCGAACCACTCGAACACCAAGCTCGAGTACTTCGACCAGCAGGCCAACGAGCGCTACGTGCCCCACGTGATCGAGCCCGCGGCGGGCGCGACCCGCACGGCGATGGCGTTCCTCATGGCCGCCTACGACGAGGAGACGGTGAACGAGGAGCAGCGCACCGTGCTGCGCTTCCACCCGCGCATCGCGCCGTACAAGGTCGCGGTGCTGCCGCTGTCCAAGAAGGAGGACCTCGTCGGGGTCTCCGACGAGGTGCTCGGCCTGCTGCAGCCCCACTACATGTGCGACTTCGACGTCACCCAGGCCATCGGCCGCCGCTACCGCCGCCA
>DMTU01000241.1:570-1383 GCA_003476595.1 Acidimicrobiaceae bacterium
CGCCGCCAGGACGAGATCGGCACCCCGTACTGCGTGACGATCGACTTCGACACCCTCGAGGACCGCTCGGTCACCATCCGCGAGCGCGACTCGATGGAGCAGGAGCGGGTGCCGATCGAGGGCCTGCGCGAGCGCCTCGCCGAGCGCCTGGGGTTCTGAGCGGAGCGCTCCGGGTCAGTTCCCGACGGGGCCGTCGATGAGCCACGCCCCGCCCTGGCTCACGACGTCGAGGCGGTAGTCCTCGCGCTGGCCGTCGTAGGTCAGGGGCACGACCACGATGCCGGCGTCACGGTCGACCTGCGGGTCGCCGACGACCTGGATGTCGTGGCCGCCCCAGAACGCCTCCCACGAGTCGCGGTCCTGCTGGGCCTGGAAGCGCGGCGTCGTCATCTGCCACGCCTCGTCGAGCTCGTCGGCGTCGAGGGCGGCGAAGTAGGCGAGCGCCGCCTCGCCGGGATCGCCGTCGGGCGTGGGTACGGTGGTGGTGGTCGTGGCCTCTGTGGTGGTGGTCGGCTCGGCCTCGGTGGTGGGTGCGGCGGTGGTGGTCGGCGCCTCGGTGGTGGTGGGCGCGTCGGTGGTGCTGGTCTCGGTGGGGGGCTGGGTCGTGTCGGCCGTCGCGGTGTCGCCGTCGTCGTCGCGCATGCCGGCGAGGACGACCAGCGCACCGGCGAGCAGGACCACGATGGCGATCGCGCCCCACAGCACCACGTTGGATCCGCCACGTCGGCCGTCGTCGCGGCCCGCCGGGGGCGGGTCGGGCGGATCCGTCCGCGGCGGGGGAGCGGCGACCACACGCCGTGACGGGGCCGGCTC
>DMTU01000241.1:1475-2903 GCA_003476595.1 Acidimicrobiaceae bacterium
GTGACGGGGCCGGCTCGGCTGCGGCCACGGCGGAGGTCGCCGTCAGGTCGCCCGCGTCGAGGCGCTCCGTCGGGTCCGGTCCCGGGGGTGCGGCGGCGAGCGGTCCGGTGCGCACCCGCTCGAGCTCGTGGCGGAACCGGATGGCGTCGACGTGGCGGTCAGCGGGTCGCCGGGCCATCGCCCGCTCGATCACGGCGGCGAGGCCGGCGGGCACCCCCTGGGCCGCGAGCGGTGGTGGGTCCTCCTCCAGGACCCGGGCGACGAGCGCGGCGACGTTCTCGCCGCCGCCGCTCGGGTGCGGTGACGAGCCGGTCAGGCAGGCGTACAGGGTGGCGCCGAGGCCGTAGACGTCCGATGCCTCGGTGGCCGGCTCGCCGGCGAGCACCTCGGGTGCGGCGTAGGAGATGGTCGCCTGGAGGGCGAGGTCGCTCGTCGTGGTGAGGTCCTCGAGGCGGGCGATGCCGAAGTCGGTGAGCTGCGGTTCGCCGTGGGGGGACCACAGCACGTTGTCGGGCTTCACGTCCCGGTGCAGGACGCCGGCGGCGTGCACGGTGGCGAGCGCGTCGGCGAGGCGGGCCCCGATCGACGCGACCTCGTCGGCGGGCACCGGGCCCTCGCGGCGGATGCGGTCGCCGAGGCTGCCCTTCGGGACGTGGGGCATGACCAGGTACGGCGAGCCGTCGTCGGTGACGCCGGCGTCGAAGACCGGGACGATGTTGGGGTGGTTGGACAGGCGCCCGACCGCGGCGACCTCCCGCTCCCAGCGAGCGGCCGGCGCGCCGTCGGCGTCGTCCACGTGGCGGGCGACCTTGACGGCGACGTCCCGGTCGAAGGCCGCCTGGCGACCCCGGTACACGACGCCGGACCCGCCGCTGCCGATGACCTCCACGAGGTCGACACCGGGGATCCGGGGAGCGGGCGCGTTGGGACCCGAGGACATGGCAGAGGCCCTACCCACTGGAGGGCTCGGACGTGCTGTGCCGTCAGAGGGTGAAGGTCTCCGGTCCCTCGGGGAGCTCGACGGTGGCCGAGGTGACCACGTGGGTGCCGGAGCCGTCGTCGTCCAGCTCCACGGTGATGCGGCCGAGCACGTAGTCCTCCGTGAGCGCGAAGGTCTCCTCGCCGCGCCGGGCGACGCGCACGTCGGGGGCGAGCTCGGACTCGGGGCTGCCGAGCAGTGCGCGGGCCTGGTCCCGCGCCGCCTCGCTCGGGAAGGCCTCGTCGGACGGGCCGGGCGGGGGGACCTCACCACCCGGGCCGCTCACCGGGGCGTCCGGGTCCATGGGCGTGTCCTGGCAGTCCGGGGTGCCCTCCAGGCAGGTGCCCGCGGCACCGCCCCCGCCGCCGAGGGGTGCCTCGTCGTCGGTGTCGGTGTCCGTCGGCACGTCGCCGGCGCTGGTCTCCACGTCGTCGTCGCCGCACGCGGCG
>DMTU01000241.1:2984-3939 GCA_003476595.1 Acidimicrobiaceae bacterium
TCGTCGTCGCCGCACGCGGCGAGTCCGATGACGGCGAGCAGCACGGCGATCAGCAGTGCGAGGCGATGGGGGGACGGGCGGTGCATCGGTGAGGGCCTCCGGGTCGGTCGTCAGGGCCGGGTCAACGTCCGGCACCCGTTCGACGTCGCGACGGCGCGCTCGGTTCCCGGACGTCAGCCGTGGGCGCGACCGGGCCACCGATGCGGCGCACGCCGACGACGAAGGCGAGCAGCCA
Organism: Acidimicrobiaceae bacterium; assembly: GCA_003476595.1. Taxonomy (GTDB): domain Bacteria; phylum Actinomycetota; class Acidimicrobiia; order Acidimicrobiales; family Salinilacustritrichaceae; genus Salinilacustrithrix. The sequence goes on from DMTU01000241.1 coordinate 3,220, forward strand.
ACCGAGCACGGTGAGGGCGAGGTAGCCGTGGACGACGGGGACGAGCCACGGCAGGTCGCCCTCCTCGGTCTCGCGCGGCAGGTACTGGGTCTCGGGCCCCATCTCGATCCTGCGGTCGACGGCGGGGATCTCCGGTTCGCCGATCTCGGGATCGTCCGGGAACCAGATCGGCGCCGCCATGAGCTGGCTGCCACTGCGGTGGAGCCGGACCAGGCTCTTCCACAACCCCTCGACCGGCACCGGTCCCTCCGAGCGCCAGACGCCGGGCTCGATCTCGACCATGTCCTGGAGCACGAGGCCGCCGCCCTGCCAGGAGGTCGCCTGGAACCAGTGGGCGTCATCGGCCGCGTCGGCGGGCGTGAGCGCCACGGTGACGACCGCGCCCTCGGCCTCGACCCGGTCGGTGCCGAAGGTCGTGGTGCCGACCCGCTCGAGGCTGATGTCGGCGGTGACGTCGCCGGCCTCCCGGGGCAGGAACCACAGCACGGGGAGGGCAGTGAGGACCACGCCCGCGACCAGGGCGGCGGTCCCGATGTGGCGGCCGGGCACCGCGAAGCGGAACGCGCCGGCGAAGCCGGCACCGAGCAGCGCGCCGCCGATCGCGGCGACGACCGACGTGGCCACGGCGTAGGGGAGGAGCGAGGTGTTCCACGCCTGGTGGGCACCGGAGTTCCACGCCCACTCGCCGGCGAGCCCGAGCGTGCCGATGCCGAGGCCGGC
>DMTU01000241.1:4123-6309 GCA_003476595.1 Acidimicrobiaceae bacterium
GCCTCGACCACGAGCGCCGATGCGAGGAAGGTGGCGCCGTGGCGCGTCTCGACCGGGCCGTCGCCGGGGCCGAGCTGGACCACCTGGGTGAGCGCGTAGACGACGGTGATGAGCAGCGCCCGACCCGGGCCGAGCACGAGACGGATCGCGACCAGGCCGATCCCGGCGGCGAGCGAGATGAGCATCGGCTGGAACACCTGGGCGAACTGCGGGACGCCGAAGCTGAACTCGCCCTGGCCGGCGACCAGGCCCTGGAGCGTGAGCCAGGCGGCGAGGCCGTGCAGGAACGCGGCCCAGCGCGAGTGCGACGGCCGGATGCCGGTGTCGGCGAGCACGAGCCAGCCGGCGAGCCCGGTGAAGCTGGCGCCCATGATCATGAGCATGTGGGTGGGGCTCCACATGGTGACGTCGACGCCGAAGGCCTGGTGCCAGACCTCGTCCATCGGGAAGCCGGACACCGCCCCGATGCCGAGGGCGCCCAGCGGCAGCATCGACCACGGCACCCGGAAGCCGGCGACGCGCCAGCCCCGGTCCCACCCGTCGAGGGTGGCGACGATCGTGCCGAACACGGCAGCCGACAGGATGCCGAGCAGGCCGAGGAGGATGCCGGCATGCGGCGCGGTGAAGAGCTGCTCGTCGCGCCCGAGGGCGATGTGCCAGGCCACGTCGCTGTAGAAGCCGACGCCCGCGACCAGCAGGGCGAACAGGGACTGGCCGATGGCGATGGCGGCCCAACCGGGGATGCCGGTGGTGCCGGTGAGGCCCCGGCCGATGCGCTGGAGCGCGCCGAGCGGGGCCTTGTCGCCGTCGGCGGGTTCGCCCCGCCACCAGAGCAGTGCGACGACGACGGCGTAGGCGACCAGCAGCGTGGTGATCGGCGTCCAGGAGGCGAGCGCGCTGCCTCCGAGCGTGCCCGAGGCTTCGGTGGCGAGGACCAACATGTTACCAACGGTAACCGGAACGGGCATTCCGGACAAGCCAGGATCCGACTCGGCGTCCGGCGGATGGGGTAAGACGGCGCATGCCTTCGTTGCTCGCTGCCGCGGAGTCCACCGCCACGGACTTCGTCTCGTTCTCCACCCCGGGCTGGGTGTGGGCCGCCTTCGCCGCCCTCGTCGTCGTGCTCCTGCTCGTCGACCTGGTCGTCGTCCACAAGGACGCCCACGTCGTCACCACCAAGGAGGCGGCGATCGAGTCGGCCGTCTGGATCTCCATCGGCCTGCTGTTCGGCCTCGTGCTGCTGGTGTGGCAGGGCGGCGACGCCGCCGGCGAGTACTACGCCGGCTACCTGATCGAGAAGTCGCTGAGCATCGACAACGTCTTCGTCTGGGCGCTGGTGATGAGCTACTTCGCCGTCCCCCAGCAGTTCCAGTTCCGGGTGCTGTTCTGGGGCATCTTCGGCGCCCTCGTGCTCCGCGCGATCTTCATCTTCGGCGGTGTCGCCATCCTCGAGCGCTTCAGCTGGGTCATCTACGTGTTCGGCGCCTTCCTGCTCTTCACGGCCATCCGGCTGCTCAAGCCGACCCACGACGACGTCCATCCCGAGGACAACCTCATCCTGCGGATGGTGAACAAGGTCGTGCCGTCCACCACCGAGTACGACGGCCAGAAGCTGTTCACGATGAGGAACGGCAAGCGCCTGGCGACCCCGCTGTTCGCCGTGCTCGTGGTGGTCGAGTCCTCCGACGTGATCTTCGCCGTGGACTCCATCCCGGCCATCCTCGCCGTGAGCCGCGAGGAGTTCATCGTCTTCTCCTCCAACGCGTTCGCCATCCTCGGCCTGCGCGCCCTGTACTTCCTGCTCGCCGACCTCCGGAACCGGTTCCGGTACCTGCAGCAGGGACTGGCGATCGTGCTCGCCTTCGTCGGCGTCAAGATGCTGATCAGCGAGGTGTACCACCTGCCCACCTACCTCTCGCTCGGGGTCATCGCGGTCGTCCTGGCGGTCGCCATCACGCTGTCGATCCGCAACCCGCTGCCCGAGGGCGAGGAGCCCGACGTGTCCACCCACGGCCTCCCCGGACGTCGCACCCCGCACGTCGAGAGCGCCTCGTCGAGCACGGGTGCATCCGGTGCGCCAGGGGGTCCCGCGGGCGACTAGAACCGGCACGTGGGCATCGTCGACGAGGACATCGCGAGGGTCCGCGCCGCGACCGACATCGTCGCCCTCATCGGCGAGTACGTGC
>DMTU01000241.1:6531-6692 GCA_003476595.1 Acidimicrobiaceae bacterium
GAGAAGACGGGCTCCTTCTACGTCAACGCCGTCGACGGCCTCTACCACTGCTTCGGGTGCCAGGCCTCCGGTGACGCCATCACCTTCGTGCGCGAGCAGGAGCACCTCGGCTTCGCGGAGGCGGTCGAGCGGCTGGCGGCCAAGGTCGGCATCAGCCTCAA
>DMTU01000087.1:0-343 GCA_003476595.1 Acidimicrobiaceae bacterium
CCGACGAGCTCGAGGTGCTGGACAGCGACCTCGTCGAGTTCCGCATCGTCGGCGAGGACGACCACGGCATCCGGGCCGACACCCGCATCGACACCGGCCTGCTCTTCCCCGGCGAGTCCACCTTCGTGATCTTCGACCAGCCGGGCACCTACGAGGTCATCGACATCACCGACGAGGACCAGGTGCTCCAGGTCGAATCGGTCCCGGACCCCGACGAGGAGTAGCGGGCCTCAGAACGAGGTGCGGGCCAGGAGGTCGTCGGCCGCGGCCCGCCACTCGGGCGACGTGGTCACCGGCAGCACCGACAGCATCCGTCCGATGTTCCCGGTGACCTTGACCCGGC
>DMTU01000087.1:432-3070 GCA_003476595.1 Acidimicrobiaceae bacterium
GACAGCATCCGTCCGATGTTGCCGGTGACCTTGACCCGGCCCTGCATGAAGCCGACGTTCTGGTCCAGGTCGCCGCGGACGATGGCCACGTACTCGGCGTGGGGCACGAGCACCGTGAAGTCGGGCTCCGGGTCGGCCGGGCCGAGCGCGCTCTCGGCGATGCGCCCGTCTTCGAGCACGGTGTGGAAGACGACCTCGCCGTCGGGACCGCCCGACACCCGGTACTCCACGCGGGCGCTGGCGCCCGGCCGCGCCGGCAGGTCGCGGGTGGCGTCCCGCTGCGCGTCGAGCCAGTCCTGGGTGAGCAGCTCGACCGATGCACCCATCAGCGAGATGCGGCGTCGCGCACCGGGATGCCGTCGAACAGGTCGCCGGTGGACTCGTCGCTGTCCACGTGGCTCACCGCGAGGATGTACTCGTCCCACGGGTGCACCGTCGCCGCGACCTCGCGAGGCAGACCGAACCAGAACGGCGAGGTCGGATCGATCTGGGTCGCGTGGGCGAGCAGGGCGTCCCAGCGCACGTCCGACCACTCGCCGGTGTGCACGCGCGTGGTGATGCGCTCGTCCTGGTCCGGGCGCTCGAACCACTTCTCGTCGAAGGGCGACTCGAGCCCCATCTCGAGGAACTTCTCGTGCATGGCGACCATGCGCCCCCGGGACCAGGACGTCCAGTACACCTTGTCGACGCGGTGGGGTTCGCCCGCCTCCGGGTACCACTCGGGGTCCGCGGCCCGCTCCACCGCCGGCATCGAGATGTCGTGCACCTGCAGGTGGTCGGGGTGCGGGTAGCCGCGCTGGTCGTCGCCGTAGGTGACCACGACCTGGGGCCGCTCCCGGCGCAGGATGGCGACGAGCTTGCCGACCGCCTCGTCGTGGTCGGCGTTGGCGAAGGCCTCGGGGTGAGCGTTGGCGTCGGTGTCGGGCATGCCGGAGTCCCGGTAGCCGAGGTCGATGACCTCGTCGTAGCCGATGATCCTGGCGGCCTGGGCCAGCTCGTCGCGCCGCACGGCCGGCAGGTTCAGCTTCACGTCCTCGCGGTCCATGGCCGGGTTGAGGATGTCGCCGGCGGCGCCATCGGTGCAGCACACCAGCACCGTGCGGATGCCCTCGGCCTTGCATCGAGCGATGGTCGCAGCGCCCTTCGAGGACTCGTCGTCCGGGTGGGCGTGGACGGTCAGGATGCAGCGGTCGGCGTTCGAGCTCACCGGGGCAACGCTAACGGTTGCTGTAGCGGTCGCTCCCGTCGCTGACCGTCCAGGCGCCGCCGCGGCGCAGCCACAGCGTCGATGCGACGCCCGAGGCCAACCCGACGAGGAGGCCGACGGGCAGCGCGACGCGGAACAGGCCGGTGCGCACGATCGGGCGGTCGATGCCGTTCGGCTCGAAGGAGGCGAGCGTGTAGAAGGGGATGGCGATCAGGAAGAAGCAGATCGCAGCGGCGCCGACGCCGATGCCGATGCCCAGCGCGACGCAGCGGCCGAGGGACCTGGGCGTGGGTTCGGTCGTGGCCGGCGGTGCCATTCCGCCAACGGTACCGCTGGTCCGTACCATCCGGCCGTGCCCAGCCGCCGATCGATCGCCCGCCGCCTGACGACGCCGGCCGTGGTCGCGCTCGTCCTCGGCGGCGTGCTGACGTCCTGCGGTGACGACGCCGACGAGGCCACCGCAACCGGGGACGCTCGGTCCGAGCAGGTCGAGGCCGCGGCGCAGGAGGCGGGCCTCGACGACGACGTCGCCGAGTTCCTGGGCCTGCTGGCGCGCGGCGAGACCGCCACGTACCGGATCCGCTTCCCCGGCCCGGCCGAGGGCACCGAGCTGGTGATCGACAACCGGCCACCCGATCGCCGCGTGGAGGTCATCGCCGACGGCACCACCACCGAGGTGCGCCTCGTCACCGACGGCCAGGCCCTCACGTGCACCCCGGGCACGGAGGGCGGCGACCTCACCTGCGAGCGCACCGATGCTGTCGTCGAACCGCCCGGCGTGTTCCGGGCATCGGCGCTCGACGAGCTGAGCGACTCCCTCGGGGCCCGAGCCGACGACTACTCCTTCGAGATCGAGACGCTCACCGTGGCCGGCGTCGAGGCCCGGTGCCTGGTCACCCGGCTCCGGAGCGGGCGGGAGTCGAGCGAGCTCGGGAGCAGCGGCACGATCTGCGCGTCGCCCGAGGGGGCCGTGCTCCTCGTCGACCAGGGCAGCGACCGGCTCGAGGCGACCGAGTACGGGACCGACGTGGCCGAGGACGCCTTCGCGCGACCCGACGGCACCGAGGACGACACCGGTTCCTGACCGGGGACGAACCGGGGCACATCGACCGCCTCCGATCGGTACCATCGCCCTCGTGGACGACCCCGACTTCTGGCGGTGGGTCTGGCTGGCGGCCGCCGTGACCTTCGGTCTCGGCGAGATGGCCTCAGCGGGAACCTTCTTCCTCGCGCCCTTCGCCCTGGGCGCCACCGGCGCGGCGGTCGCGTCGTTCCTCGGTGCGCCCGTCGGCCTCGGCTGGCTGGTCTTCGTCCTCGTGTCGGTCGTCGCCTTCGCCGCGCTGCGCCCGCTGGCCGCTCGCCTCGATGCGACCTCCAGCAACCCGCTCGGCGTCGGCGCCAAGCGCCTCGTCGGCGAGCACGGCGTCGTGC
>DMTU01000087.1:3137-4625 GCA_003476595.1 Acidimicrobiaceae bacterium
TCGGCGAGCACGGCGTCGTGCTCACCGAGGTGCCCGCCGGGCCCGACGAGCTCGGCTCCGTGCGCATCGGCCGCGAGGAGTGGCGGGCCGAAGCCCTCGACGGCGGTCCGCTCGCACCCGGTACCCACGTCACCGTGCTCGAGGTCCGCGGCACGCGGGTCATCGTCTACCCAACCGGCCTCCCTGCCTCCACCCGACCACCGGAAAGGCCTCACTAGTGGCCCTCATCATCGTCCTGGCCGTCCTCGGCTTCTTCCTGTTCGTCTACGTCGCCGCCGGCGTCCGCATCGTCAAGCCGTACCAGCGCGGCATCATCGAGCGCCTCGGCAAGTACAAGGAGACCGTCGACCCCGGCCTCCGCCTCATCATCCCGCTCGTCGACACCATGCGGATCGTCGACATGCGCGAGCAGGTGGTCGACGTGCCACCCCAGGAGGTCATCACCTCCGACAACGTCGGCGTGTCCGTCGACGCCGTCATCTACTACGAGCCGACCGACCCGCAGCGGCTGATCTACAACGTCGCCAACTTCATCCTCGCCGTCACCAAGCTGGCCCAGACCAACCTGCGAAACGTCATCGGCGACCTGCCCCTGGATGAGTCGCTGACGTCCCGCGACAAGATCAACATCGCCCTGCGCGAGATCCTCGACGACGCCACCGACAAGTGGGGCGTGCGGGTGGTCCGGGTCGAGATCCAGCGGATCGATCCGCCGCCGGACGTCATGACCGCCATGCACGAGCAGATGAAGGCCGAGCGCACCCGTCGCGCCGTGGTCACCGAGGCCCAGGGCCGGCGCGAGGCGTCGATCACCACCGCCGAGGGCGCCAAGGCCGCCGCCATCCTCGAGGCCGAGGGCTCCAAGGCCAAGTCGGTGCTCGAGGCGGAAGGCCGGGCCGAGGCGGTCCGCAAGTTCGCCGAGGCCGAGCAGTACCGCCAGAGCGCGGTCGCCGAGGGTGAGGCCGCCGCCATCCGGTCGGTGTACCAGGCCATCCACGACGGCAACCCGTCCAACGACCTGCTGGCCATCAAGTACCTGGAGACCCTGCAGAAGCTGGGCGACGGGCAGGCCACCAAGATCATCGTGCCCACCGAGCTCGGTGGCCTGGCCGGCGCGCTGGCCGGGGTCACCGAGCTGCTGGAGCGCAGCGGCGCCAACGGCCGCACCGACGCCAAGACCTGAGCCGACCGATCGCACCGATGCCGCTCCGACGTCCGCGCGCGCTCGGCCTGCTCGTCGCGGCGTGCATCGGGCTCGCCGGCTGCAACGACGACGGCCGCACCCTCGAGCCCACCTCGGCCACGATGCCCGCCACCGAGGTCCCCGCGACCGCACCGGCCGAGGACGGGCTCGGCCTGCGCGTCACCAGCCCTGACGTCGTCGAGGCCGCGGTGCTCGACCCGGCCTTCACCTGCGACGGCGTCGGGCGCGCCCCGCTCCTCGTGTTCAGCGGGATCCCGCCCGCGGCGGCGGAGCTCGCCGTCGCC
>DMTU01000087.1:4753-5389 GCA_003476595.1 Acidimicrobiaceae bacterium
GCGGCGGAGCTCGCCGTCGCCGTCGTCGACCTGGATGCGAACGACTTCGTCCACCTCGCGGTCGCCGGCCTGCCCAGCACCACGGCGCAGCTGGATCCGATGCAGCTCCCCGACAACGCGGTCGTGGGCCGCAGCACGTCCGACGCGCTCGGGTGGGACCCGCCCTGCCCGCCGCCGGGGGACGCGGCGCACCGCTACGAGATCCGCCTCTACGCGATGGCCGAGCCGATCGGCCTCGCCCCCGGTCTGCCCGGGAACGAGGCCATCGCGCTGATCGAGGCGGCGGCCATCGACGTGGCCCGCCTCGGGTTCACCTACGCCGCTGAGGGGTGAGCGGCGGACGGCCGATCAGCCGTAGGTGAGGCGGGTGATCCAGTCGGCGATGACCGCCGGCTTGTCCGAACCCTCGACCTCGATGGTGTAGGTGCGGGTTGCGTTGACCGAGCTGCCCTTGATCTCGGCGGCCTTCAGCACGGCCTTGGCCCGGATGCGGGAGCCGCTCGGCACCGGCGCGATGAAGCGGATCTTGTCGAAGCCGTAGTTCACGCCCATGATCACGCCCTTGAGCGTCTCCGGGTCCTGCTTGATCGAGCTCGACAGCGGGACGAGCAGGGAGAGGGTGAGGAAGCCGTGGGC
>DMTU01000087.1:5521-8725 GCA_003476595.1 Acidimicrobiaceae bacterium
GAGAGGGTGAGGAAGCCGTGGGCGATGGTGCCGCCGAAGGGGGTGTTCTTCGCCGCCTCGGGATCGACGTGGATGAACTGGTGGTCCATCGTGACGTCGGCGAACTGGTTGATCATCTCCTGGGTGACCTGGATCCACTCGCCCGGCTCGCTCTCCTGGCCGATCAGGGTCTGGAACTTGGCGTGGGCGGCCTCTGCGGCTTCGGACATCTTCAGGTCTCCTCGTACGTGGTCTCGATGGCGGGGCGACCCTAGCGGCGGTCGTCGTCGGCGACGGGCTCTGCGAGCTCGTCCTCGGTCGCCTCGATCCCGGTGTCCGTCTCGTCCTCGGTGGCCTCGACGTCGATGACCTCGCCGTCGCCCGCGGCTGCCTTCTTCGCCCGGATCTCCGCCAGGCGCTCCTTGGACTCGGCCCGGCGGGACTGGAAGCCGCCGACGGCCAGGGCGATCATCGAGGGCAGGGTGATGATCCCGTAGGGGCCGGCGAACAGGAAGATGTACGCGGCCAGGGCGATCATGGCCATGGTCCACGCCGTGGATCGCTGCGGCTTCTTCGTGAACCACACCGCCGCGCCGGTGATGAGGATCGGCGTGAGCATCACGCCGGCGGCCACGGCCGGGCCCTCCTCGTCGAGCAGCTTGGCGTCGTCGACGTAGGTGACCGTTCCGGCCTCCTCGTCGATCTCCTGGTCGTCCTCGTCGATCTCCTCGAGCACGGGATCGTCGATGGGGACCTCGCGCTGGACCTGCACCGGGGCGATGAGCAGGGTGGCAGCGGAGACGATCGTGAACAGAAAGGCCATCACGACGGCGCGCTGGCCGGGGATGCTGTAGCGGCTCTTGCGCTCCGCCCGGGCCTGGGCCTTCGATCCCTTGCCCTTCGCCGAGGTGCGGGTGTTGGCCGTGGGCTCGGCCTTCTCCCGCTCGCCACGAGCGATGGCGGTCGCCTCGCCGGCGTGCACCGACCGGGCCTGGCGGGCCTCCCGACGCTGGCGGTTCTGCCGCTGACGCTGCTGCTTGTTCGGTCGCTTCGAAGCCATCGCCTGACGACGGTAGAGGCCCCGGTCGGGATGACCCCATTCACGGCCGGCACACCGCCGCCACCAAGTGGGGCGAAAGGGACCGAGAGACCTTTTCAGGCCATGTTGCACCTGACTACATTTCTCGCATGCGGCGGCTCCTCCACGGCCTGCTCGGCGCCACCCTCCTCCTCGGCGCCTGCGGGGGCGATGACGACGACAGCGATCGGGCAGCGATCACGTCCATCCCGGAGGAGACGACGTCGTCGACGTCGTCCACCACCACCGAACCCCGCACCGTCGCTCCCGACGTGATCCCTCAGGACGAGAGCCAGATCACCGAGGAGTACGTCGAGCAGGTGCTGGACGCGCTCCACGAAGTGTCGCTCGACACCATCGTGGCTGCGAAAGAGGCTGGCCTCGTTGAAGAGCGGGCCCTCGAACTTCTGACTGCGACCAGTTCGGACGGCGTCTTCGAGCAGCGCGTTAACGACCTGATCGACCTGGCAGCTAATGGCTTTCCGGGGCTGAAGGCGGAGCCAGGCGCCCTCGACATCTCGGTCGTGGAACTCCACGAAATCGCGCCATCGTGCGTGGTCGCCGAGGTCACCACTGACGCATCGCGACTGGTCGAGAGCCCTCGCCCCGTCGACTCGAACGAGAGGTCATTCGTTCGCATCTTGCCGGCGACTGATGAACAGTTGTCCTCCGGACTGAACCCCACCGCCTGGGTCCTCGACGAGTTTCCCGTCACGCTCGACGGATCCATGGCGGATCTCAGTTGCGAAGGTCACTCATGATGGTCTCGCGCCGAACACTCTCGGGACTGATCCTTCTACTGATTCTTGGCACGAGCCTTGAGGCGAACGCGGAGGACATCCCACCAGGCTGCCGAGTCGGACCCCTCAACAACCTGATCTGCGATGGCAGCGAGGAGACACCGCCGCTCCCAATTCGTCAGCCCACGACACCCACGACCGCCTACCCCTACCGCGAGCTTTGGCAGCCGTTCCTGGCCACCGGCCCAGACGGCACCACGTGCATCGACTACGAGATGGAGCGCCTCGGTCGGAACCCGACGCCGGATGAGGATCTCCGGTCGGAGATGCAGTTCTTCCGACTGCTCCGCACCTACTCGGTGTGCCCCGACGTGCCGGCCTTGCCGACGACCACGCCGGCCATGGAGGCGGCCGAGTTCCTCCGGCAGATCGATCTCCCGGTTCCCACGCCCTACGTCCAGCCCGACGCGCTTCCCGTCGGGTTCGAGGCGTTCCTCGAGACGGGGGCGCCGACCAACCGGACCTACGGGCCGGTGGACACGCCGTTCGGACCGCTCGTCCTGACGGCCACGGCCCAGGTCTACGTCGACTGGGACGACCCCCACGACGACGTGGCTGGCGAGCACGGCCCCTACTCCGGCCAGCCCGGCCCCCACCCGGACGGCGACATCACGCACGTGTACCAGCACCACGGCATGTACGACATCGCCGTCCGCTACGTGTGGACTGCCAGTTGGGCGATCGGTGACGTCAGCGGGACCATCGAAGGGGTCGAGACGTCCGGCGGCTACCCGGCGCCGGGGTTCGAGGCCTACAGCCGCGAGGCCGTGGGGCGCTGAGGCGCAGCGGCCTCCCAGCGAGGCCGGAACATGATCGACATGCGGGGTCCGATGGGGCGGTTCGTCTTCGGCACGCCGTGGCGCCAGGTGCGCTGGATGGTGCCGCCCATGACGAGCAGGTCGCCGTGGCCGAGGTCGAACGAGACCGAACCGCCGCCGGCGACCGGTGCGAGCAGGAACCGGCGCGGCGCCCCGCACGAGACGGTCGCCATCACCGAGCTGTGCATCTCCCGGGCGACCATGTCGCCGTGCGGCGCCACCGAGTCCCGGCCGTCGCGGTAGAGGGCGAGCCCGATGCGGTCCATCCGCTCGTCGAATCGCTCCCGGAGCACCCGGGTGATCTCCCGCAGGACCGGGTGACCCGGTCCGCTCTTCGGGATCGATGCGGTGAGGCGGGGCACGTCGACGATGCGGTCGTACATGGGGCGCCGCCCGGCGTGCCACGACGTCGTCTCGGTCAGCTCGTCCATCAGCGTCTGGTCACCGCCGACCCAACCCGGCACCCGGACGATCCACGCGCCGTGGGCCAGGTCCTCGCGATCCTCGGGCAGCGGGCCGGTGAGGTGGG
>DMTU01000158.1:0-345 GCA_003476595.1 Acidimicrobiaceae bacterium
GACCACCACGACGAGATCGGCCGCCCGCACCGCCTCGGGTCCACCGCGCTCGGCGGTGTCCACCCGGCCCACGTGGCGGCAGCGGTCGAGCGCGGCACGCACCTCCGGCACCGCGTCGCCGCGGCCGAGCACCAGGATCTGAGGTCGTTCGCCCGCCCACGTGGTCGTGGGCATGGCCTGGACCGTACCGGTGGATCCGGGACGTCCCTCCCCGGCTCAGCGGGGCTTGCTCCACCCCTTCAGCAGCGCCAGCAGGGTGCGCACGCCGAAGCCGGTCCCACCCTTGATGTCGAGGGTGGTCTCCTTGTCGCTGAACGCCGGCCCGGCGATGTCGAGGTGGGCCCA
>DMTU01000158.1:447-4631 GCA_003476595.1 Acidimicrobiaceae bacterium
CCGGCGATGTCGAGGTGGGCCCAGGGGATGCCCTCGCCGACGAACTCCTTCAGGAACAGCGCGGCGATCGATGCGCCGCCGTAGCGGCCCCCGCTGATGTTCTTCATGTCGGCGATGTCGGAGTCGAGCTTCGAGCGCCACTCGTCGGGGAGCGGCAGCCGCCACGACAGCTCGCCCGCGGCCTCACCGGCGGCCATGACCTGCTCGACCCAGGCGTCGTGGCTGCCCATGACGCCGGCGCGGTCGTCACCGAGGGCGACCATGCACGCGCCGGTGAGGGTGGCCAGGTCGACGATGGCGTCCGGCGCCGCCTCCGACGCCCGGGAGAGGGCGTCGGCCAGGACGAGTCGGCCCTCGGCGTCGGTGTTGTGGACCTCCACGGTCTTGCCGTTGCTGATGCGCAGCACGTCGCCGAGGCGCATCGCGTCACCGCCGGTCATGTTGTCGGTGAGCGGCACGTAGCCCCGCACCTCCACCCGGGGGCGAAGGGCTGACAGCGCGCAGAACGCGCCGACCACCGCGGCGCCACCGCCCATGTCGCCCTTCATCGTGAGCATGCCGTCGCTCGGCTTGATGCTGAGGCCACCGGAGTCGAACGTGATGCCCTTGCCGACGAGCGCCACCGCACCCCGCGGCTTGCCCTCCGGCACCCAGCGCAGCTCCAGGAAGCGGGGATCGATCTCCGAGCCCCGGTTCACACCGAGGAGACCGCCCATGCCGGCCGCCTCGATGTCGGGCTTGTCGAGCACGGTGACCTCGAAGCCGTAGCTCTCCCCCAGCGACACCGCCTCGCGGGCGAAGGCGGGCGGCGTGAGCGTGCCGCCCGGTTCGTTCACCAGGTCCCGGGCCACGCCCACCGCGTCGGCGATGGCCGAGCCGAGGTCGAGGGCGTCCTGCACGCGCTTGCCGCCCTTGCCCACGACGTGGACCTCTTCGAGGAGCGACGGCTTCGGGTCGCTCTTGAGGACCGTGTAGGTGTACTGCCCGAGGCCGATGCCCTCGGCCAGCGCCTGGGCGGCGAGCACCGGGTTGAGCTCGCCCACGTGGTCGAGCACGTCGGTGCGGACGACGCGGTGTTTGCGAGCGGCGCGGGCGATGGCGCCGCCGGCGCGGCGCAGGTCGTCGATGGTGCGGTCGGCGTCGGGTCCGACGCCGACGAGGATCGTCGGGCGGCCGTCGGCATCGGGGACCACCTGGGTCTGGCCCACCTCGGCCGTGAACCCCTGCGCGTCGAGGAACCCCTGCAGCGGGTGGTCGACGAGGCCTTCGGTGCTCACGCCGGTGGCGGGCACGGCGCCCTCGGGCGCCTCCTTGGTGAGGGTGGTCACGACGGTCATGGACGGTCTCCGATCGACTTGGACAGCAGGGTGTCGTCGGCCTCGACCCAGCGGGCCGCAGTCCACAGCAGCGACGACAGCCGGTTCAGGTAGGGGATGGCGTGGGAGCCCTCCGACGCGGCCGGCAGCGACCGTCGCTCGGCCCGGCGCACCACGGTGCGGGCGACGTCCAGGCGGGCGGACAGCTCGTTCTGGCCGGGGACGACGAACTCGGTCGGGAACTCGAAGCCGCTGGCGAGGTCGTCGGTGCGCGTCGAGAGCTGCTCCACCATGGCCTCGGTCACCCGGGTCTGGCCGTCGACGAGCTTGGCGCGGTTCTCGGGCTGGGTCGCCAGCTCGGCCATCAGCACGTAGAGGTCGCGCTCGACCTCGACCAGCACGGTGTCGAGCTCGCTGCCCCGGTCCGTGGCGGCCCGGGCGAGGCCGATGGCGGCCTGGGCCTCGTCGACCGTGCCGTAGGCCTCGGGGAGCAGGTGGTCCTTCGGCACGCGACCGCCGAAGAGGAGCCCGGTGGACCCGTCGTCGCCCTTGCCCGTGTACACCCTGCTCATCGCGCCGGACCCTAGTTTCACTTGGGGGTGCAGAAGGGGTCCCTCGGTAGTCTCGGACCTTCATGCCCTCCCCCTTCCTCGACCTGATCGCCGAGCGCGTCGTCGTCTACGACGGCGCCTTCGGCACCTACGTGCAGGGACTCGACCTCACCGCCGACGACTTCGGGGGTGAGGACCTGGAGGGCTGCAACGAGATCCTGGCCGTCACCCGTCCCGACGTCATCGCCGGCCTGCACGAGAGCTACTTCGCGGTGGGCTGCGACGTCACCGAGACCGCCACGTTCGGCGCGTTCGCCACGCCGCTCGCCGAGTACGGCCTCGCCGAGCGCACCCACGAGCTCAACGTGGCCGCCGCCCGGCTCGCTCGGGACGTGGCCTCGGACTTCGCCACCGACGGAAGCCCCCGCTTCGTGGCCGGCTCCATCGGCCCCGGCACCAAGATGCCCACCCTCGGCCACATCACCTACGCCGAGCTGCGCGACCAGTACGAGGTCCAGGCCCGCGGCCTGCTCGAGGGCGGGGTGGACCTGTTCCTGATCGAGACCCAGTACGACCTGCTCGGCCTGAAGGCGGCGGTCAACGGGTGCAAGCGGGCCATGGCGGCCGTCGGCACGCAGGTGCCGATCCAGGCCCAGGTCACCATCGAGATGACCGGCACCATGCTGCCCGGCACGGAGATCGGCGCCGCCCTCGCCGCCATCGATCCCCTCGGCGTCGACGTCATCGGGCTCAACTGCGCCACCGGCCCGGGCGAGATGAGCGAGCACCTGCGCTACCTGTCCCAGCACTCGCGCATGCCGATCTCGGCCCTGCCCAACGCCGGCCTGCCCTCCGTGGTCGACGGCGCCATGCACTACGACCTCACGCCGGAGGGCCTGCTCGAGGCCCAGTCGCGCTTCATCACGGACTTCGGCGTGCAGGTGGTCGGCGGCTGCTGCGGCACCGGGGCCGAGCACATCCGCCTGCTGGCCGAGCACTGCAAGGACCTCACGCCGGCGGCGCGCACCCCCGAGCACGTGCCCGGCGCCACGTCGGTGTACTCCTTCACCCCGTTCGAGCAGGACCTCTCCGTGCTCATCATCGGCGAGCGCACCAACGCCAACGGCTCCAAGGCGTTCCGCGAGGCGATGATCGAGAGCGACTGGGACACCACGGTCAAGATGGCCAAGGACCAGGTCGCGGGCGGCGCCCACGTCATCGACGTCTGCGTCGACTACGTCGGTCGTGACGGCAACGCCGACATGCACGAGGTCGCCAGCCGGTTCTCCACGCAGTCCACCGTGCCGCTGATGATCGACTCCACCGAGCCGGACGTGGTGGAGACCGCCCTGCAGCACCTGGGCGGCCGGGCCATCCTCAACTCGGTCAACCTCGAGGACGGCGACGCGCCCGGCACCCGCCTCGACCGCTTCCTCAGCCTGGCCAAGGAGTACGGCGCCGCGGTCGTGTGCACCTGCATCGACACCGAGGGCCAGGCCCGCGACGCCGAGTGGAAGCTGCGGGCCGCCAGGGCCATCCACGACATCGCCGTCGAGCGCTACGGCCTCGAGCCCTCCGACCTGATCTTCGACCCGCTGGCCCTCACCCTCGGCACCGGCCTCGAGGAGTCACGCCGAGACGGCATCGAGACCCTCGAGGGCATCAAGCTCATCAAGGAGCACCTGCCCGGCGTGCACACCACGCTCGGGCTGTCCAACATCTCGTTCGGCCTGAAGCCGGCGGCCCGCCACGTGCTGAACAGCGTGTACCTGCACGAGTGCCAGGTGGCCGGGCTCGACTCGGCCATCGTCCACGCCGGGCGCATCCTGCCGCTGTCGCGCATCCCCGACGAGCAGCGCGACGCCTGCATGGACCTGGTCTACGACCGCCGCGGCACCGAGGGCGCGCTGTCCGGCGGCGATCCCGACTACGACCCGCTCACCAAGGTCCTGGAGCTGTTCGAAGACGTCGAGTCCGTCGAGCACGTCAAGGAGGACCGCAGCGACTGGACCGTCGAGGAGCGCCTGAAGCAGCGCATCATCGACGGCGAGCGCAACGGCCTGGTCGACGAGCTCGAGGAGGCCCGCAGCGCCGGCATCGCGCCGCTCGACATCATCAACGACCACCTCCTCGCCGGCATGAAGGTGGTCGGCGAGCTGTTCGGCTCGGGCGAGATGCAGCTGCCCTTCGTGCTGCAGTCGGCCGAGACCATGAAGGCCGCCGTCGCCCACCTCGAGCAGTACATGGAGAAGACCGAGGAGGACACGTCCAAGGGCCGCATCGTGCTGGCCACCGTGAAGGGCGACGTCCACGACAT
>DMTU01000158.1:4784-5705 GCA_003476595.1 Acidimicrobiaceae bacterium
GACGTCCACGACATCGGCAAGAACCTCGTCGACATCATCCTCACCAACAACGGCTACGAGGTGCACAACCTCGGCATCAAGGTGCCGGTCAGCGACATGATCGCCAAGGCCCAGGAGATCGGCGCCCACGCCATCGGCATGTCCGGCCTGCTCGTGAAGTCGACCCTGATCATGCGGGACAACCTCGAGGAGCTGAATCAGCGCGAGCTGTCGGATCTCCCCGTCATCCTCGGCGGCGCCGCCCTCACCCGCAGCTACGTCGAGCGCGACCTGCGCGAGGTCTACGACGGCCGCCTCTTCTACGGCCGCGACGCCTTCGAGGGCCTGCGCACCATGGACCGTCTGCGGGCCGTGCGCGCCGGCGAGGAGGCCGACGACCCCGACTGGGGCACCGTCCCGTCCGAGTCCACCGTGCGAGCCCGGGCCGGCATCGCCGAGCGCGACACCTCGGCCGACGCGGACCTGGAGCTGCCCGACCGCTCCCCCGAGGTCACCGACGTCGACGTGCCCACGCCTCCGTTCTGGGGCAGCCAGGTCGTCAAGGGCATCGCCATCGACGACATCGCCGGCTACATCAACGAGACCGCGCTGTTCCGCAACCAGTGGCAGTTCCGTCCCGAGACGCGCCCGGGCGCTGGGGGTGCCGACGGCACCAAGGAGACCGACGCCGAGTTCAAGGACCGGATCCGGCCCCAGCTGCGCAGCCAGCTGGCCGAAGCCAAGGCGGCCGGGCTCCTGCAGCCTGCGGTCGTCTACGGCTACTTCCCGGCCAACAAGGACGGCGACGCCCTCGTCATCTGGACCGACGAGACCGCCACCGAGGAGCGGGTGCGGTTCCCGTTCCCCCGCCAGCGGGAGGCCCCGTTCCTCTGCGTCGCCGACTTCTTCCGCCCGGTCGGTCCCACCCCCGCCGAGACCGTC
>DMTU01000158.1:5820-6151 GCA_003476595.1 Acidimicrobiaceae bacterium
CTTCTTCCGCCCGGTCGGTCCCCCCCCCGCCGAGACCGTCGTCGACGTCGCCGCCTTCCACGTCGTGACCATGGGCCACGCCGTGTCCGAGCGCACCGCCGAGCTGTTCGCCGCGGACAAGTACCAGGAGTACATGCTCGTCCACGGCATCGGCGTCGAGATGGCCGAGGCCCTCGCCGAGCTGTGGCACCGGCGCATCCGCGAGGAGCTCGGCATCGCCGACGAGGACGGCCCCGACCTGCACGGACTGTTCCGCCAGCAGTACCGCGGCGGCCGATACTCCTGGGGCTACCCGGCCTGCCCGGACCTCGAGGACAACGAGACCGTCGCC
>DMTU01000158.1:6344-9185 GCA_003476595.1 Acidimicrobiaceae bacterium
GGGAACTGGCAGCGACCACGGAACGCCCGGAGGCTCGGGGCGACCCAGACCGGACGACCGGACCTACGCTGCCCGCGTGGACCGCATCGCGGCGCTCGATCCCCCGCCGTGGGTGCAGCACGCGGTCATGGTCGGCGCCTACGTGGCGCTGGCCGCGTGGGGTGAGGCGGTCAGCGGGGCCGCCTCGGTCACGCTGTGGTACCCGGCGCCGGGCCTCGCGGTGGCCGCCGTGCTCCTGGGCGGGGCCCGGTTCGTCGTGCCGACCATCGTCGCCGAGCTGATCGTCAGCATCGCGATCTTCGACGTCGCCGACGACTTCGGCGTCGGGCTCACCCTGCTCAACGCCGTGCTGGTCGGCGGCTCCTACGCCCTCGTCGGACTGGCGCTGCGACGGGCTCGGCTCGACCCGACGATCCCCGACGTCCGCAGCCTCGGCATCCTGGCCGGCGGGCTGCTGCTCGGCGCCCTGCCCGGGGCCGTGCTCGGGACGGCCATCCTCCGGTGGGCCGAGGTGATCGACTCCGCGGACCAGCTCGACTCGCTCCGCACCTGGTTCCAGGGCGACGCCATCGGCATGCTCAGCGTCACCCCGGCCGTCGTGCTCGGGATCACGATGCGACGGGAGGACGTCGTCGTCGCGCCGAGGCCACCGCTCCGCAGCAGCCTCGGGCTGCTCGAGATCGTCAGCGTCGTGGCCGTCCCGGTCGCCACCGCGCTCCTCGTCGACCGGGTCGACATGCTCTACCTGTCGCTGGCGCCCATCGTGCTGGTCGCCCTCCGCCGGGCCCACCCCGGATCCGCCATCGCCGCTGCGATCATCGCCGGCCTCGTCCCGACCACCCTCGCCATCGGCCCGAGCGGCGCGTTCGACCGTGGCGACGTCGTCGTGCTGCTGGCGGTCATCGCGCTCACCGGCATCGTCATGGGCGTGGTCGTCGCCGAGGGCTTCCGGTCCGAGCGCACCACGCAGCAGCTCGGCCACGCCCTCGGCAACACCGAGGACATCGTGCTGATCGCCGATGCCGACGGCATGCCGGCGTGGTGGAACGCGGCCGCCGAGCGGTTCATCCTGCGCGACGACGACGGCATCCCCTGCCGGGTGAGCGACACGCTGCGCGGCGGCGCCGAGCGCTCCCTCGAGCTGACCCGCCGCGTGCGGTCCGGCCAGACCTGGCGGGGTGAGGAGATCCTGGTCGACCGCGACGGCGTCGAGGTGCCGGTCTCTCTCGTGATCATCCCCGAGCTCGGCGACGAGCACCACGTCGTCACCTACACGCTGTTCGCCCGCGACGCCTCCGCCGAGCGCGCCTACGAGGCCGAGCTGACCCGCCACGCCCTCTACGACCACCTCACCGGGGTCGCCAACCGGGCGCTCCTGCAGGCCCGACTGCAGCAGGCCACCGTGCGGGTCCGCCAGGACGGGATGGTCGGTGCGCTCCTGCTCTTCGACCTCGACCGCTTCAAGCTGGTCAACGACAACCTGGGCCACGCCTTCGGCGACGAGGTGCTGCGCGCCGTCGCCGAGCGCCTCACGTCGGTGCTCCGCAGCACCCAGACGCTCGCCCGCCTGGGCGGCGACGAGTTCGCCGTCCTGGCCGAGGACCTCGAGGACAGCGGTGGCGCGGCCCGGGTCGCCGAGTCCGTGCTCGAGGCGCTCCGGGCGCCGTTCCAGCTCGGCGACGGCAACACGGTGGTGAGCGCGAGCATCGGCGTGGTCGTGCTCGACGACGACACCGATCCCGACGAGGTGCTCCGCCGCGCCGACCTGGCCATGTACCGGGCCAAGGCCCGCGGCGGCGGCCGCTACACCGTCTACGAGCAGGCGATGAGCGCCGCGGCAGCGCGCCGCCACCGGATCGAGTCCTGCCTCCGGGCGGCCATCGAGGAGCCGACGGTCCCGCTGCACTACCAGCCGGTCATCGCGATCGACTCCGGTGGCGTCCACTTCGCCGAGGCGCTCCTGCGCCTCGAGCTGGCTGACCTGGGCAAGATCCCGCCGCCCGAGGCGCTCGGCGTCGCCCACCAGATCGACCGCATGGCCCAGCTCGGCCGGCTGATCATCGCCACGGCCGCCCACGCCGCCGCGGCGTGGCCGGACCCGGTCGGGGTGTCGGTGAACGTGTCACCGATCCAGCTGCGCGACGACCAGCTGCCCGACGTGCTGCGGCGCGCGGCTGACGCCGCCGGACTGCCGGTGGACCGACTCATCGTGGAGCTCACCGAAGACGCGTTCCTCGAGGACCACGAGCACGCCGCATCGGTGCTGCGCGACTGCCGCCAGATCGGCGTGCGGGTCGCGCTCGACGACTTCGGCAGCGGCTTCTCGTCACTCTCGATCCTGCGGACGCTGCCGATCGACATCCTCAAGCTCGACAACGCCCTGCTCAGTGACCTCGCCGAATCCCCCCAGGCCCGCGCCGTGGTCAAGGCCGTCGCCGGCGTCGCCGACGCGCTCGGCCTCGACGTCGTCGCCGAGGGCATCGAGACCGAGGCCCAGCTCGAGATCTGCCGTTCCCTCGGATGCCGATACGGCCAGGGCTACTTCCTCGGCGTGCCGGCGCCGGCCGACGAGATGGCCGCCCACCGCCCCGTCGGCTGACCACGCGAGGATTCTGGCAGCGACTACGGAACAGCCCGCACATCGACCGGTCGCATCCGAAGATCTGGCAGCGGTGGCGGAACGCGGGTGACGTCGACGCCGAGCTCCACCAAGCGCCGACGGATCGCCATCAGGACCTGCTCGGGGTGGAAGATCACCTCGTCCTCGTCGAAGCGATCCACCGTCCAACCGAGCAGTCGGAGGCAGCGGTCCCGGCGGGCATCTCGCGCCTTCACCTCCGG
>DMTU01000158.1:9271-9714 GCA_003476595.1 Acidimicrobiaceae bacterium
GCATCTCGCGCCTTCACCTCCGGAAGCTTGTGGTGCGGGCCGTCGATCTCTATCGCCAGCTTCACCGCCAGGTAGGCGAAGTCGATGCGGTAGTGCCGGCCGTTCGGAAGCGGGACGACCAGCTGGCAGACGGGTAGCGGCAGCCACGCATCGATCAAGAGGTCGAGGACGGTCTGCTCCAGGGTGGTGTCCGGGATCCCCTCCACCCCGTAGTAGCGCTCGAGCTGGCGTCGGAGCGGGCCACACCCGTCACGGCCCCGTCTGCTGTGCAGCCGGAGCACGGCGGCGAGCTGCTTCCAGGACAGACCGTGGTCCCGTCGCAGCGCGCGCAGGACGGTCGTGTACGCCGTCTCCCCGAGGACCGCGCCGATGTCCACTGCGAGGCGTCGGGGCGGGGTGCACGGGATGCCCTCGATGAGCACGGGCGGCACGTGGGCGATGTC
>DMTU01000158.1:9778-10132 GCA_003476595.1 Acidimicrobiaceae bacterium
ACGGGCGGCACGTGGGCGATGTCTCGGCTCTGGTGCACGATCACGCCTTCGCGGCGGAAGGTGCGCTTCGACGGGATCGTGATCTCCGGGCGCGACGCCTCGTAGGTCGGAACGCCCAGCAGTCGGGCCACGGCGCGATGCGACGCCTGGGCCGGCGGCTTCGCCAGCTTGATCGCGGCGAGCGTCTGCTGATGCCACGTCTCGGGCGCGTCGTGCAGCCGGTAGAGCCCTCGACCGATGCGGTCGAGGTGCCCGTGGCGCTCCATGCGGTGCAGCTGGGCTCGGTGCACGCCGACCTCGGCTGCACCATCGGGATCGATGAGGTGGTGTTGGGCATCCAGCACCGGAACGATG
>DMTU01000090.1:0-4752 GCA_003476595.1 Acidimicrobiaceae bacterium
CGGCCAGGCCGTCGTGCACGCCGTCGCCGGCCCGGCCGCGCATGAAGCAGACGTCGTGCCGGCGAGGGTCGTACACGATCTCCATGTGGCGGTCGTTCCACAGTCCGGCCGGTTCGGCGACGTGGCCGGGCGGGCATGGGCCGGATGGGTCGCCGTCCGGTGGGGCGGGTCGCAGGTACGGGTCCATCAGGCGGTCTCCTTCTGCTTGGCGGCCTTCTCGGCGGCTTTCTGGGCGGCGGGGGCGTCGAAGTCACGGGGCACCCGGGCTGACAGGCGACGGTCCTTCCACCACGCCCGGGTGCGGATGTGCGCCGGCGGCAGCGTCCCGTGGATCAGGAGTGCACCACCCGAGCGCATCTGCCGAGCGGCGTGGGGCGGGACGAGGGGCAGGTGTGTGGTGGCCAACTGCGTCGAGTCCGGGCCGTGGTGGCGTGTCCGGCTGGTGGTGTCGACCTCGAAGTCGCCCAGCACCTGGGACAGGTAGCGGAGCGCGATCGGGTCGGACTGTCCGCCGTAGAAGACCTTGGAGAGGTGGTTGGTGATGATGGTGTCCGAATGGCCTCGGTAGGCCTCCTCGATCTGAGCGAGCGATTGCCAGATCGTGACGAGCAGCACCCCGAGACCAGCGAGCGTCGACGCGTACTCCGGCAGCGCCCGCAGTGGGGTGTTGCCGGCCTCGTCGACGACCACCAGGAGCGGTGGGTCGAGCGGCCGGTTGGTCCGTGCGACCTTCAGGTAGACCTGCCGGATGATGTCGTTGAGCAAGCCACCGAATGCCGGCGACAGGCGCTGCTGATCCTCGATCGGCGCGCAGAGGTACACGGTCCGCTCGCTCTCGAGGAGCCAGTCGAGGTTCACGCCGATGCCCTTGGACGCGGCGGCGACGCCGGGATCAGCCCATGGCCACACGACGCTCTGCGCCGTCGCGTAGACCGAAGATCGGGTCCGCTCCTCCATGCGCCAGACGCTCAGGAGCGACCGCGCCGCCTGCGCTGCGCCATCCCTGATGTCTTCGTCGTCGTCACCGATGAGTTCGTCGACGAAGGTCTTTACCTGGCCCTTGCTCGCCTCGCTCGGGCTGTCCTGGACCATGACCCATTCGCAGACCGTGGCCATGTCCAGGCCCTTGTTCGCCGCGACCCACAGGAGGCCCGAGAGCAGGATCTCGGCCTGGGTGAGCCAGAAGTCGAGGCCGCCCTCGACGTTCTCGCCCCGGGGTGCTGCGTCACACAGAGACCGCGCCGCCCGCTGTGCGCCGATGATCGACCTGGCCTCCCGCAGCGGGGTCCAGCTCGCTGTCGTCATCCCGGTCGTGCGTGTCGGGTCGTAGACGAGCACCTCCCCCCTGCCCGCCCGCCACGTGTATGTCGTCGCCAGCAGGTCGGCCTTCACCGATGAGAGGACCGCCGGGCCGTGCCAGTCGAGGATGCCCCCGACGGCAGCGGTCGTCTTTCCCGAGCGTGACGGACCGATCAGGGCGACGGCCCCGCGGTCGCTCGCCCGCCCACGCCGACGACGCCTGGACGGCTTCTCCGTCGCCACCAGCCTCCGGCCAACACGGCCGAGCACGAAGCGTCCGGTTTCCGGTCGACGGATCAACATCGGGGCGAGATCGCGAGCCGTTGCGAATCGGGACCGTGCGTCAACGCCGAGCGGCTGGCGTTGAGCGGTCCCCACTCGACGGCGGAAGATACGCAGCGCTGCGACGAGTGCGACCACCATGACGAGGGCAACCGCCCCCGTGACCGGCCAATACACCGCTGGGCCAGGAAGCGAATCTCCAATGGGCGACCGCCATGCCGACGCTGGATCACTCATGTGCGCCGGGAGGCGAATGCCGGCATCGACCGCGTCGCCGAAACCGGCCGGGAAATCCTGTCCGACCGTCCATGCCGAGAGTGCAGCACCCGCCCACACGGTGCAACCGAAGGCGAGCAGTGCTACTGCTGCCGCGAGCAGAAGCGCCTCGCCGGGGCTCAGACCGTCTCGTTCCACCCCCCACTAAGCCGCTGAGATCACCAGATCTCGCGACGAATCTCGCACGATCTCGATTGCGTCGTCCCGACGGTGCTTCGCCGGCCGCAACCCAACGGAGCAGCTGGGCACCGACGATGGCAGGACCGCTCGCGCCAGCGACCACCTCGTGGGACGCCTACCCGACTGCGAGCCGCTTCGCGTTCAACCTGGCCAGCCGAGGGGATTGGAGCGCCCACCGGCGCACGAGCAGGCTGTGGCCGTGGCCCAACCTCGAACTACCCAGGTCGCCCTTGCCGGTCGTGTTCGTCCCGGCGATTACATCGCCCGGGATGGACGCATTGTCGAGATACTTCGCGTCCGTCGCGCTCAAGGCAGGAAGCCTCCGCAAGGCGAGAACCTCCACCTCGTTGGTGCGGACGAACTGATCAAGGTCAACAGCCTCGAGGGCGTCCGCATCCTGTCCAGAGGCGACTGACCTAGCGAGCCCGCCGTGCGGTCGGGGCCGAACGGATTCACGTCCACCAGCGCGCACGTCGACCCGGTGGTATGGGGCACACCGAGAGGTACGCCCCGACCGGCACCTCGGGGATGGCCGTTGCGCTGCAGGGCCCGGGCGGCGTCTCTCAGCGCCGAGGGCGATCGAGACCCGCGCCGAGGCGGGTGAAGTGGTCCTGGACGATGGCGGGCAGGCTGGCCCGTGCCCCTGCGGCTACCCAATGGTGCAGGGCGGCGCGCATGGCGGCCACGGCAGAGGCGGCGAGAAGCCGTGCTGGAGGCGGTTCTCCGCTGTTGTCGTGGCGTGCTGCGAGGAGGTCGGCGACGGCGTCCTCCCATCCGGCCTGGAGCTGCAGGCTGCGGGCGAAGACCGACTCGGTCGATGCCATGATCCGGAACCGCCGTAGCAGCGCGTCGCGCTCTTGCTCGTAGTCTGCGGCCACCGCCTGGAACGAGGCCATGAGCGCCTGCCATGAGGAGATCTGTCGGGGTTGTCCGCGAAGGACCTCCGTGACCCGGGTCAGTCGTTCGGCGTAGTCGGCCAGCACCACATCGTCCTTGGTGGCGAAGTAGTGGAAGAACGTGCGCGGCGAGATGTCTGCCGCCGCTGCGATCTCCTCGACGGTGGTGGCCTCGAAGCCGTCGCGGTCGAACAGGTCCAGCGCTGCGTCCTCGATCCGCCGCGCCGTCTGGCGCTTCTTGCGCGCTCGGAGCCCGTCGTCGGTGGCCACGTCGTTGACGCTAGCTGATGGTGCATCAAATGTAAAGTTGCAGGGAGTGCAACTATGGCATACGC
Source organism: Acidimicrobiaceae bacterium (assembly GCA_003476595.1). Taxonomy (GTDB): domain Bacteria; phylum Actinomycetota; class Acidimicrobiia; order Acidimicrobiales; family Salinilacustritrichaceae; genus Salinilacustrithrix. Next base: position 3,269 of record DMTU01000090.1, read on the forward strand.
TCGTACCGACGAAGGGAGACGGTCACGTGACTGGCTTGCTGGAACGCATCGGTGTCTTCTCGGTCCGGCGGCGACGCCTGGTCCTGGGCATGTGGCTGGCGGTGATCGTCGCGGTGGTCGTGGTGAGCCGCGTGGTCGGTGCCGAGGAGGTGGACGACTTCGAGGTGCCAGGCGTGGAGTCCGACACCGCCATGGAGGTGCTGGAGGAGCGGTTCCCCGAGCGGGCTGGCGCATCGGCGACCGTCGTGTTCCACGTCGACGGCGGGGCGGTCACCGACCCGGCCAATGCGGCCGTCATCGCCGAGACGATGACCGAGGTCCGCGCCATGCCGTCGGTGCTGAGCGCCACCGACCCGCTCGCCGGTGCACGCTCGGTCTCGCCAGACGGCCGCACCGCGTTCAGCGCGGTGCAGTTCGACGCGGCCGCCGCCGACCTCGGCCGGGAGGTGGTGGACGAGCTGTTCGACACCGCCGGGCCCGCGGAGAGCGCCGGGGTGCAGGTCGAGTACGGCGGTGAGCTCCCGACCGTCCTCAAGGAACGGCACACCGGCGCGGCCGAGGCCATCGGCATCGTCGCCGCCGTGATCGTGCTGCTGATCATGTTCCGGTCGAAGCTCGCCGCCGTCCTGCCGCTGGGAACCGCCATCGCCGGTCTCGCCGTGGGCCTGGCGCTGGTGGGACTGCTCGCGGGGGCCATCGACATCCCGTCCGTCGCGCCGAGGCTGGCGACGATGATCGGTCTGGGCGTGGGCATCGACTACGCGCTGTTCGTCCTCAGCCGCCACCGGGACCAGCTCGCCGCCGGGATGCCGGTGGAGGAATCGGTGGGCCGCACGAACGCCACCGCCGGCCAGGCCGTGGTGTTCGCCGGCGGAACGGTCGTGGTCGCCATCCTCGGCCTGCAACTGGCCGACAGACCCCAACTGGTGGATACGCCAGAGGTCGGGATGCGGGGATGACGGCCAAGTCATAGCCGTCGCACTGGGTGTGGCTGCCCGCCCAGGGTTCGATCCGCAAGGCCTCGGTGACCTCATGGACGTGTCGGCGGGCCCGCCAGCGCGCGAGCAGCATCCAGCCGAGCACGGCGAGGCTGACCCACCCCGTGAGGTCACCCCCGGGTGTGGATGGCCCAAGGAGTTGACTGCAGGTGTCGGCGGCATCGTGCGCGCCGGCACCGGACAACACCGTCGGTGCGGCAGTGGCGAGGAGACCGAACTGCACCAGAGCGAGCCCGACCCGGAGGTTGACCGAGGTGGAGCGGGTCCACTCCCCGGGAGAGAGCTGGGTGAGGCGACCCCGCAACAGCCAGGGAAGCTGGAGCAGGCCGAAGCCCGCGAGCGCGACGACGAGCGTCATCGCGGGCCGGCGCTCCGGAGCGCCCTGCGGAGAGCAGCGCGCTGGTCCTCCTCGAGCGAATCAGCGAACGCGTTGAGCGCAAGAGCGTGGTCCTCGGCAGCGCTGAGGACCGCCTGCATGCGCTGCGC
>DMTU01000090.1:4982-7329 GCA_003476595.1 Acidimicrobiaceae bacterium
TTGCGATCAGCCGCCACCACCTCATGCACGGCACCGGGGGTCATCGGCTCCCCGGCGGTCCAGAGCGCATCGAGGACCTGGTTCTCGAGCTCGCCCGGTGGCAGCTTCCGTCGCGGCACGGTCGCTGAGCGTATGCGATGCCCCGCGGCAACGACCGGTCACAGGAACGAGCAGCACCACGCGCTACTCGACGGTAAGGGTTCCTTCCATGCCTGCTTCGCGGTGGCCGGGTACCGAGCAGTAATAGGTGTAGGTGCCGGCCTCGTCGGCGGTGAAGCCACCAGTCGCGGTCTCGCCACGGTCGGCGGCGACGTGGGCGTCGAGCTCGTCGATGGTGAAGTCGTGGAGGAGGTCTTCGCTGGTGAGGACGATGGCCAGGTCCTCGCCGGCTTCGGCGGTGATCTCGTCGGGGTCGAAGGCGAAGTCGGTTGCTGTCATCTCAACCTCCCGGGCACCGTCGGCGACGGGGCTGTCCTCCTCGTCGTCGTCGTGACCGCCGCCGTGGCCGTCGTCGTCCATGCCGGCGTCGTCGTCCATGGCGGGCATGTCGGCGGTCTGGTCGTCGTCGTCACCGCAGGCGGCGAGCAGGAGGCTGCCGGTCGCGAGGGCGGCGATGGCGATGGTGCGTCGGTTCATGGGTCAGGGGTTCCTTCTGGTGGTGGGTTTGGGGGTCAGGTGTTGGTGAAGTCGCCGGTCACGTCGAGTTCGAGGACGTGGTCGGTGGTACCGGATCGGAGTGGGACGTGGACGGCGATGTCGTGCCAGCCGTCCATGCCCGCGTGCATCGACAGCTCGAAGCCGATGGTGGCGATGTCGCCGGGGTTGATGGTCGTGGTGTCGATGCTGAACGCACCCGGGCAGCAGCCTTCACGGACCTCTGGATGGGGTTCGCCGATGACGACGGATTCGGTGCCGGTGTTGTGCAGCGTCCAGCTCGGCCGGACCGCAACGTCGAGGGGAACGGTACCGAGCTCCCAGCTCGCGCCGGTCACCTCGACCGGCCCCGCAGTCGTCGTACCCGTCGGCACGCCTGGGGTCTCGATGACCGGCATGCCCATCGAGCTGATCTCGCCGGTCTCCACGACCGAGGGCGAGGATGCCGTGTCCTCCCCAGCAACAGACACGGCGATGCCGATGGCGGCGAACAAGCCAAGTGCACCGGCGGCGACGAAGCCGGCGGTCCGGTGGCGGGGACGGTTGCCGGAGGAGTGGCTCTTCGGGGAGTGCGGTGTCATGGTGGCCTTCAGGTGGGTGGCGCGGTGATCGGGGTGGTCCCGAAGCGGTCGATGACCGCTGACGGGATGTCTTCGGTGGCGGTGCCTGCGGCGGTGAGGTCGCGGACCAGGGTCGACTCGGCGATGCAGACACCACAGCGGGCGGCGTGTGCGTCCCAGCCCTGCCCGTCGGCGCGGACGAAGCAGTCGAAGAGGTGGCGGTGGCCGAGGAACTCCTCGCAGCCGCAGTAGCAGGGCACCTGCCGGTAGACGTCCTCGAGGTCGGTGGCCGAGTGGTAATGCTCGGCGACCGCCGGGGACACCGCCGCCAGCTCGAGGGGAGCGACGGCGGTGGTCGTGGCGTCGCTGCCGCCGCTGAACGCGGCGAGGGTGCCAGCGATGACGGCGACGGCGACGGCGACCGGGGCGAGGACGTAGAGGGCGAGCCCGTGGCGGCCGGGCTCGCCCTCGCTGGCGGTCACCGGCTCTGGACCGGGTCGACCGGGTCGACCGGTTCGTCGACGCGACCGGGATCGGGCTGGCGGTTGGTGTCGTGGCCCATGAGCACGGTCATGGCCAGGATCATCGCCAGCGGGCAGACGAGGACGGCGATGAGCAGGCCGTAGCCGCCGGCGGACCCACCGGTGAGGACCAGGTACCCGAGGGCGGCGACGAGGGCGACGCCGCAGAAGCGCATGTGGGAGCGGTGCATGAGGGTCATTCCTCCGTGTCGGGGTGGTGCGCCTCGTGATCAGCGGGCATCTCGCCAGCGGTGGCGTCCATGCCGTCCATCATCGAGCCGTCCATCATCGAGCCCATGGACTCCATCATCGAGGCGTGGTCGCCGTCGCCCATGTGGTCGGCCATGGCTGCGTGCATCTCGTTGCACTGCTCGACCAGCTCGGCGGGCATCGTCTCGACCATGGCGGCGTGCATGTCGTCCATCGAGGTGACAGCGTCGACACGTTCCGGGCCCGGGGGCGTGTTGTCCTGGCCGGCGGCGGCGACGCCGATGCCGGCGCCCAGCACCAGCCCGGCGAGGCCGGTGGCTGCGAGGGTGAGGATCTTGGACATCTGGTGCCTCCTGGCAGCTTCTGTTGTTGTCCTCAGTGTCGGCGCACGATGTGGAGACC
>DMTU01000090.1:7487-7704 GCA_003476595.1 Acidimicrobiaceae bacterium
AGGACGAGCTGAAGATCCGCGAGCTGCTCCGCTCGTACCTCGAGCGCGAGGGCTGGTCGGTGCTGACCACGGGCAGCGGTGCGGAGGCGATCACCCTCGCGGCCGGTGGGGCGATCGACCTGATCATCCTCGACCTCGGCCTGCCTGACGTGCCCGGCGAGACCGTCGCCGCCGAGGTGCGACGGGCCACGGCGACGCCGATCCTGATGCTGACCGC
>DMTU01000090.1:7873-8518 GCA_003476595.1 Acidimicrobiaceae bacterium
GACTACGTGACCAAGCCGTTCAGTCCCCGCGAGGTCGTGCTGCGAGCCCAGGCGATCCTGCGCCGGGTGAGCGCCACGACCGAGGGTGCATCGCGGCGCAGCTTCGGTGGTGGGGCGCTCCTCATCGACGAGGCCCGCCACGAGGCGACGGTCCGGGGCTCGCTGATCGAGCTGACCCCGACCGAGTGGGGGATCCTGACGGCGCTGGCGGCGGTCCCGGGTCGGGTGTACTCGCGGCTCGAGCTGTTGAACCGGGTGCGGGGCTACGAGCTGTCCTCGGAGCGGGTCGTGGACAGCCATGTGAAGAACCTGCGCCGCAAGGTCGAGCAAGACCCCCAGCACCCCCGGATCGTTGAGACCGTGCTCGGTGCCGGCTACCGCCTCGGACTCGGCCATGACCAGTAGCCGACTCCTGTCTCCGCTCGGCGTCCGGATCGCCGCAGCGTTCGTCGCCGTTGCGATCGCCGCCGTTGCGGTCTTCGCCGGGCTGACCCTGGTCAGCGCGAACGACGAGGTGTCCAGGCTCGTACGAGAGACGCACCATCAGGACGCACGAGCGGCTGCGGGCGCCGCAGCCCAGGCCTACGAGGAGGCGGGCAGTTGGGAGGAGGCTGACCTGTCGAGCGCGGCAGCGGTCGCGGCCCG
>DMTU01000090.1:8649-11733 GCA_003476595.1 Acidimicrobiaceae bacterium
GCGGCCGAGATGATGGCCCGCATGCACGGCGTCGAGATCCTCGAGGTCGACCGCGACGAACCCGTCGAGCAGGCCATCGTCGTGGACGGCCGCGAGGTCGGAACCGTGGGCCTGCGGTTCCCGGCCAGTCACCTCCCAGGCCCAGAGCGCGAGATCCGTCAGGCCCTGGTCCGCAACGCCTGGCTCGGTGCCGCACTGGCGGCCGCGTCGGCGATCGCCATGGCCGTGGTGGTGGCCCGCGTGGTCAGCCGGCCGATCAACGCCCTGACGGCCGCAGCCCGACAGCTCGAAGGCGGGCGCCGGGACGTGCGCGTGGACCTCGACGATGCCCCGGGTGAGATCGGTGCGCTCGCATCCGCGTTCGACCGGATGGCCGCTGCCGTCGACAAGGAGGACCAGCTGCGCCGTCAGCTCGTCGCCGACGTCGCCCACGAGGTCCGGACCCCGCTCAGCATCCTGCAAGGCACGACCGAAGCGCTCGTCGACGGTGTCCTTCCACCTGACCCGGCGACGCTCGCGTCGTTGCACGACGAAGTGCTGCGACTGTCCGGCCTCGTCGGGGACCTCGAGACCCTCGCCGCTGCCGACGCCGCCGGCCTGCGCCTCGTCCTCGAGAGCCTCGACCTGGCTGACGAGGTCCGGGCGGTCGTCGGCGGGGCCGAAGCATCCGCCGCCGCAGGCGAGCTCACACTCGACGTGTCCCTCGAGCCGGCACCCGTCGTCGGGGACGCCCGCCGGCTCCGCCAGCTCACCACCACGCTCGTTGCGAACGCACTCGCCTACACGCCGCCTGGCGGCACCATCCAGGTCTCCACGCGAACCGATGGGCACCAGGTGCTGCTCGAGGTCACCGACACCGGTCACGGTATCGACCCCGACGAGCTGGGGCGAGTCTTCGACCGGTTCTACCGGGGTCGACGAACCGCCGCCAGCTCGGGGAGCGGCATCGGCCTGGCCATCGCCCGCGAGCTCGCCGCAGCCCACGGCGGCGGCGTCACCGCCACCAACGCACCCGCCGGAGGCGCAGTGTTCACCGTGAAGCTGCCAGCCGCACCGGCCGCCTCTCACCAGCGGATCGAGTAGGGACCTCGCACAGCGGTTTGCTCACACGGCGAGCCAGCGCAGCGTCGTGTCCGCGAGTGCTCCGCGGTGTGCCAAGTCGAGCGGCTCAGGACGCCGCATAACGCCCCGGATGCGAGCAGCGAACTGCCACATAACGACGGCGACGCCGCCGGCCCGCCGCCGTCACCTACCGCCGGCTACGCGACACTCGCGGGATGGTCGGAGTGTCCCACAAGATCGCTCCACCGCGTCCCTGAACCGCCGACTGTCAGGAGTTTCCGGCGACCTTCGGCGTCGGCGACCTTCAGCGGATCCGAGCGGATTCCTACAGCTCCCCACGGATGTACAGGTCGACGTCGGCCCACCAGCGGCGTGCGAAGGGATCGGGGTGGGCAGGTGGCGCGAACGTCTCGACCCACTCCCCTTCCGATGTCAGACGGGTGATCTCGTACCCGTCCCACTCGGTCCACGAGGCGAGTCGCTCCTCGCTGATCGGATGCGCGTCGGCGTCGGCTTGGAGCTCGACACGGACGTCGGCGGGTAGCGGGCGCCCCATCGCCTCTTCGAGCACGTCGAGCGATTCGACGAAGCAGATGTGCGGGGCGGGCGTACCGATGATGTCGTCGATCGGGAAGTCATCCTCCTCGGGGATCCATCGGTCGACAGAGAAGCAGCCGGCGTCGGGCTCCCACCCGAACGTCCACACCGTCTCGTCCTCCCAGATCACCTCGTAGTCGCCTGGCATGTTGAATCTCCTCTTGCTCTTCATGTGTGGGAGCGTCCGCTCCGATTTGTGTCGTGACAGATGGCACCGTCAACAGTCGACGTCCCAGATCGGGTCGAGCGGATCATCGGCCCATGGCGGTGCCCAGGTCTCGACGAGAGAGCCGTCTTCGAGGAGGTGTGCGACCTCGAGCGCGTAGATCCGTCCCCATGCGGCCTTCTCCTCGTCGGTGACGATGCTGTCGACGTCGTCGACGTAGAAGAGGTTGTAGATCTCGTCGGGTAGCGGCGTTCCCATTGCGGCTTCGAGGGCGTCCACGCTGGCGAAGGCGCCGAGGTCCGGCCCGGGGCAGTCTCGCCACGAGCCGAAGGCCTCCTCGTCGACGTCGTCGGGTTCGTACCAGCGCTGCGCGAAGATTCCCCCGCAGTCCAACCAGCCGAGGAACCAGACCGATCCGTCGTCCCAGTTGACGCAGCACTCACCGTCGTAGGCGCTGGGGGCCTGGTAGCTGATGACGGGACCAAGTTCCGCGTGCGGTACTCGCACCGTGGCGTCGGGATGCTTGGGCATGCTGAGTCCTCCAGGTTCGGGCTATCGGGCGAGTGATCTCGTCGTCGTGCAGTCGATGGCGAGGCGGACTTCGCCGGTGAGCTGTGCGGGCCAGTCGTCGCCGGCGCGCAGCATCCACTCGTTGAGGTCGTTCACGTGGGCCGGCGGGGTGACCCGGACGATGCCCGCGCGGCGTTCGGCGAGCAGCGCCTGCAGGCGGTCCGCGCCTCGCTGGCCCGCGTCGTCGGCGTCGAGTGCGAGGACGAGGCGGCCTTCGATCTTTGCGAGCCGTTCGACCAGCGCGATCGAGGATGCCGATGGACGGCTCGGGTCGGGCACGGACGCTCCGAGCAGGGCCACCCCGCGCAGCCCGCCGGCGGCAGCGGACAGCGCGTCGAGCACGCCCTCGGTGACCACGACACAAGAGCCCTGACGTTCGGCCGGCTCGTACGCGGCGATCCGCGGGTTCGGGGCCAGCGTCGATGCGGCGTTGAGGTACCGGACGCGGCTGGAGCCGAGGACTCGGATCTGTGCAAAGACGGGCTCGCCGTTCCGGTGGACTGGAAGTACGGCGGCCCACCCTGCGGCCGGCGTGCCGGCGGGCCGTGGCTGCCGGATGCCGGGGTCAGCGCCGATCCGGTTCAGGTGCAGCACGTCGTCGGGCAGACCGCGCACGCGGTTGAGCCAGCGGCGGACAGGGCGACCTTCCGAGCCCCAGAGCCGTTTAGCCTGGATCCACCGACCGGATA
>DMTU01000239.1:0-369 GCA_003476595.1 Acidimicrobiaceae bacterium
GGTCGAACATCTCGTTGGCGACCGTGGGGACGGTGGAGTCTTCCTGGCACCACACCAGCTCGCGGCTGGCGATCTCGCCGGCGGTGACCTTCGTGGGGTCGTCGCCGCGGGCGACGACGCGGACCACGTCGCGCTCGGAGACCACGCCCTCGACCTTGGAGGGGTCGCCGACGGCGACGATGGAGATGCCGGACTCGTCGAGGACTCGGGCCACCGCATCGATCGTGGTGTCAGCGGTGACGGTGATCAGCTCGTCGCCGATGAGCGACGAGACGGGGAGGGAGGCGATGGCTTGGCTCATGTCGCGATCCTGTCGCCCGGGCCCCGCCGTCGGCAGGGTCGGGAGTCACACCCCCCGGGGATCCCGTG
>DMTU01000239.1:537-1566 GCA_003476595.1 Acidimicrobiaceae bacterium
TGGCAGGCGGGTGGCGGGGCGCCGATACCCTGCGGTGATGCCGAAGCTGAACCCTCGATGGCTGGTGATCGGCACCCTGATCGTGGTCGTGGGCGCCGTCGTCTCCGACGTGAGCGTGTTCTCGCTCATCGTCGCGGTCGCCGCCGGCGCCCTCATCTTCAAGGTCGGCTTCGCCATCCTCGGCGGCATGGCCCAGCCCATCCCGGAGCCGCCCCCGGCCGGCGAGCTGCGCAAGGTCAAGATCGAGTACCGCTGCACCATCTGCGGCACCGAGATCCGCATGACGGTGGCCAACGACGAGATGCCGGACCCGCCCCGGCACTGCCTCGAGGACATGGACCTGGTCACACCCGTCGAGTGAGCAGGCGCGTGCCAGCCCTGTGGAAAACCCCGCTGCCCTGGGGAAAGCCCTCGCGTCAGGCTGTGGACAACCGGTGGATGACCGGCTCGCCCGTCGGCTCGGCTCCTCAGTGGAACTGCGTGGCGGTGACGATGCCGCCGAGCACCAGGGCCAGGCCGAGCAGCAGGTAGAGGTTGTCGGTGGCGCCGGGCAGCAGGCCCAGGTAGTTGAGGAAGATCACCAGCGCGCCCAGGCCGAGCAGGGCGAACATGAGCACCGGCACCCACGTGGGGCTGACCTTGAACTCCTGGGGGATCGGGGCCGTGTAACGGCCCGAGGTGCTCTCGCGGACGTCGCCGGCCGCGTGGCCCTTGGAGATGGCGTGCCGCGAGCCGGAGCCGCTGCCCCCCTTGGGGGTCGTGCGACCGCCGTCGCCCTTCTTCTTGCGATCCTGTCGTGCCACCTCGGCCACGGTAGTCCGCCGCCGTCCTGGGTACGGTCTCGCCGGTGACCGAGCAGCTCTCCGAACGCGTCCTCGCCGCGGTCGACATCGGCACCAACTCGGTGCACATGGTCATCGCCCGGGTCGGTCCCGACGGTCGCATGGAGATCCTCGAGCGCGAGAAGGACATGGTCCGCCTCGGCCGGTCGGCGGGGGACATGAAGGAGCTGGCGCCCGACGCCATCGA
>DMTU01000239.1:1624-1774 GCA_003476595.1 Acidimicrobiaceae bacterium
AAGCGCTGCCGCAGCGTGGCCGACGCCCACGGCGCCGAGCTCGCGGCCGTGGCCACCTCCGCGGTGCGCGAGGCCGAGAACCGGAGCGACTTCCTCGACCGGGCCTGGGACGAGGCCGGCGTGTCCGTCGAGGTCATCTCCGGCTTCGAG
>DMTU01000239.1:1869-6247 GCA_003476595.1 Acidimicrobiaceae bacterium
CGAGGTCATCTCCGGCTTCGAGGAGGCCCGCCTCATCCACCTCGGCGTGCTGCAGTCCCTGCCGCTGTTCGACGACCGGGTGCTGCTGTGCGACATCGGCGGCGGCTCGACCGAGGTGCTGCTCGGCATGCAGGGCGACGTGCTCGCCAGTCGCAGCTTCCGCCTCGGCGCGATCCGTGTCACCGAGCGGTTCCTCGCCAAGGACACGGTGAAGCCCAAGCACGTGGAGCGCAGCCGGCACCACGCGGAGACCATCCTCACCGCCTTCGGCGCCGAGGTCGTCGAAGCCGGCTACGACACCGTGGTCGGGGCGTCGGGCACGATCGAGACGGTGGTCGCCATGGCCCTCGCCGCCCGGGGCGAGGACAGCGGGTTGCGGACGTTGAACGGCCAGCGGATCACCGCGGCCGAGGTCACCGACGTGGTCGAGCTGCTGGCGTCGACGCCGGACCCGAAGGAGCGGGCCGCCCTCCCCGGCATGGACGCCAAGCGGGCCGACATCCTGCTCGGTGGCGCGGTGATCCTCGAGCAGTTCGTGCGCTGCTTCGGGGTGGAGGAGCTCGTCTTCTCCGACTACGCGCTGCGCGAGGGTGTGCTGCTCGACCAGGCCCGACGCCGCTCGGGTGCGACCCTCCACCACCTGCAGGACCTGCGCCGCCGGTCGGTGCTGCACCTGATGGAGCTCACCGACGAGCACCCCGAGCACTCCGAGGAGATCGCCCGCCACGCCCTGCTCCTGTTCGACGAGCTCCAGGAGCTGCTCGAGCTGGGCGACGAGGCCAGGCCGCTGCTCGAGGCCGCGGCCCTGCTGTGCAACGTCGGCGCGTTCATCTCCCACTCCGGGCACCACAAGCACAGCTACTACGTGATCCGGAACAGCGAGCACCTGGCCGGGTTCACCGACCGCGAGATCGAGCTCATCGCCCAGGTCGCCCGCTACCACCGCAAGTCCGCGCCCAAGTCCAAGCACGAGGAGTGGCGGTCGCTGCGCCGCTCCGACCGGGACCTGGTCGTGCGGCTGGCGGCGGTGCTCCGCGTCGCCATCGGCCTCGACCGCTCCCACCGGGCCCGCGTGTCGGACGCGTCGGCGACGTGGGACGACGACACCGTCGTGATCCACCTGCACCCTGCCGGCGAGGCGAGCATCGACCTGGAGCTGCACGCGGCCGAGCAGCGGGTCGGGCTGCTGGAGGACGTGACCGGCCGCACCGTCGAGGTGCAGGTGGGTTAGAGGGCGAGCTGCACCGCGCTGCCGTCGTCGACGGCGTCGGACAGGGCGGCGTCGGCGGCCATGAACAGGCCGTCGGGATCCCCGGCGTTGGTCGGGTAGCTGGCGAGGCCGGCGGCGAGGTCGACCGGCACGACGGCACCGCCGGCGAAGCGGAACTCGCCGGCGAGCTCGGCGACCACGTCGCGCAGGGTCGTGTACGCGCTGCGGGGCCCGACGCCGGGCAGCACCACGGCCACCTCGTCGCGCCGGGTGGACCCGAGCACGGCGGTGTCGGGCAGCAGCGGGCGGGCCCGCTCGACCAGCGTGCGCAGGAGGTGGTCGAACCCCTCGCCGCCGACCTCGTGCAGGACCTCGTCGAGGGACCGCAACCGGACGATGGCCAGCGACAGCTTCCCGTCGGTGCCGGCGGCACGGGCCAGGCCGATCTCGTCGGCCAGGCGGGCCTCGAGGTACTCCTGGGTGAGCAGCTCGCGCCGGACGTCTCGTCCCCGCCCCTCCAGCTCCTCGGCCCGCTCGATGCGCTCGAGCACCAGGTCGGCGAGCACGTTCGTGTTGAACGGCTTGGGCACGAACGCGTCCAGGCCGGTGGGCGTGCGCAGCCCGGGCAGGGACGTGCTGTGGGCCGAGACCATGATCACGGGGGTGAACGCCCACCGCTCGTCGGCCCGCATGCGCCGGTAGGCCTCGACGCCGGAGAACCCCCGCAGGCGCACGTCGAGCAGCACCAGGTCGGGTTCGTCCTCGTCCAGGGACCGCATGACCTCGGCGGGGTCGGTGGGGTCGAGGTGCACGAGGTCGTAGCCGGCGGCGCGGAAGTAGGCGCGGAGGAAGGCGGCGATGTCGGGTTCGTCTTCGACGCAGAGCACCCGCCGGGTCGCGGCGAGGCGCCGGGCAACCGGCCCGAGCTTGGGTTCATCGGCCATGAGGGCCTCTAGCATCCCACCCGTGGGCGCCCGCGTGCTGGTCATCGACAACTACGACTCGTTCGTGTTCAACCTCGTCCAGTACCTGGGCGAGCTGGGGGCGGAGCCCATCGTGCGGCGCAACGACGAGATCGACCTGGACGGCGTCGCCGCCCTCGATCCCGACGCCATCCTCATCTCCCCCGGGCCGGGCACGCCCCACGACGCGGGCATCTCCTGCGAGCTGATCCGCGAGTGGGCCGGCCACCGGCCGATCCTGGGCGTGTGCCTCGGCCACCAGGCCATCGGCGAGGTGTTCGGCGGCGACGTGGTGCGGGCCGAGCAGGTCATGCACGGCAAGACCTCGCCGGTCCACCACGCCGGCGAGGGCGTCTTCGCCGGGCTGCCCGAGCCCTTCGAGGCCACCCGCTACCACTCGCTGGTGGTTGATCCCGCCACGCTCCCCGAGGTGCTCGAGGTGACGGCCTGGACCGACCCGGAGGCCGGCGCCGGCACGGTGATCATGGGCCTGCGCCACCGCGAGCACGACGTGGAAGGGGTGCAGTTCCACCCCGAGTCGATCCTCACCGGGACGGGCCACCAGATCCTGCAGCGCTTCCTCGACCGCGTGTCGCCTTCGGCGAAGTCGAGTCCTTCGCCAGGGCTCACGACCCGCTGATCACTCGTCCGGCGGCGCGGTGGTCGTGGTCGTGGTGGTCGGCAGGAGCTCGGCCCGACCGACGGTGATGGAGACGGTGGAGCCGACGTCGGCGCGCTGACCGCCCGCCGGTGACTGGGCCAGGACCCGCCCGTCGTCGGGGCTGCCCGGGGGCAGCGCCTGCTCGGTCACCTCGATCTGGAAGCCGGCGAGGTCGAGCTCCTGGCGCGCCGTCTCCTCGGTCTTCTCGACCACGTTGGGCACGATGACCTGCTCGGGGCCGGCCGAGACCACCAGCGTCACGGTCTCGCCGACCTCGAGCACCGTGCCGGCGCCCGGGTTGGTGCGGATGACCGTGCCCTGGGGCACGGAGGTGGAGTTCTCCAGCGCCTGCGCGACCTCGAAGCCCTGCTGGACCAGGATGCCCTCGGCTTCGGCGGCGGTGCGCCCGGCCAGCCCCTCGGGGACGGCTCGCTCCTCGGCGCCCTGGGAGATCTGCAGCGTGATCGTGGCCGACAGGGGGGCTTCCTCGCCCGCCTCGGGGTTCTGGGCGACGACCTCGCCGGCCTCGACCTCGGGGTCGAAGACGAGCTCGGGACGGATGTCCCGGAACCCCTCGTCCCCGAGCACCGATCGGGCGTCGGCCTCGCTGAGGCCGACGACGTCGGGGATCTCGACGCGCTGCTCCCCGCTCGACACGGTGAGGGTGACCTCGCTGCCCGACTCGGCTTCCTCGCCCGCCGCGGGGTCCTGGGCGCTGACCTCGCCGTCCTCGAAGTCGGGGTTCTCCTCGAACTCGGTGCTGACCGTGAAGCCCTCGGCCTCCAGCGCGGCCCGGGCCTCGTCCTCGGTCTGGCCGACGACGTTGGGGACGGCCACGAGGGTGACCGGTTCGTCGTCGCCGGAGTCGAACACGCCGAGGGTCTGGGCGAGCAGGAACAGCACGCCGGCCATGACGGCCAGCAGCAGGAGCATGACCGCGATGAAGGCCCCGTTGCGCCGGGGCGGCTCGACGTAGTCGTCCTCGTAGTAGTCGTCCTCGCCGGCGTACGCGGCGTAGGACGAGGTGGCCGCGGGTGCGGCGGCGGTGACCGGGATGGCCTGGGTCGCGTCGGGCGGTGGCGCGACGACGGTGGTGGGCGGCGTCGCCACCGAGATCTGGTTGCCCTCGCGGTAGCGGCGCAGGTCGGCGCGCAGGTCCTCGGCCGAGGGGTACCGGGCCTGGGGCGTCTTGGCCAGGCACTTGAGGATGATCGCCTCGAGCGTGGGGTCGAGGTCGGCGTTGATCTGGCGGGGCGGGGTCGGCTGCTCCTGCACGTGCTGGTACGCCACGGCGAGCGGGTCCTCGCCCCGGAACGGCGGACGGCCGCAGACCATCTCGTAGAGCACGACGCCGAGGCTGTAGACGTCGGAGCGGGGGTCGACCGGTCGGCCCTGGGCCTGCTCGGGCGAGAAGTAGGTGGCGGTGCCCATGACCTGGCCGGCCTGGGTGAGGTCCTCGTCCTGTCCGGAGGCGATGGCGCGTGCGATGCCGAAGTCGGTGACCTTGACCTGCCCGTCGGTCGACAGCAGCACGTTGCCGGGCTT
>DMTU01000239.1:6361-6912 GCA_003476595.1 Acidimicrobiaceae bacterium
GGGCTTGACGTCGCGGTGGACGACGCCGTTCTTGTGGGCGAACCCGAGGGCGGCGGCCATGTCGATGCCGATGTCGGCGGCCCGCGCGGGCAGCAGCGAGCCCTCCTGGCGCAGCACGTCGGCGAGGCTCCGGCCGGCCACGTACTCCATCACGATGAAGTAGGTACCGCCCTCCTCGCCCCAGTCGTAGACGCCCACGATGTTGGGGTGGTTCAGGTTGGCCGAGTCCTGGGCCTCCCGCCGGAACCGCTGCACGAAGGTGGGGTCGGCGGCGTACTGGGGGAACAGGACCTTGACGGCGACCGGACGGTCGAGCAGCTGGTCCCGCGCGAGGTAGACGTCGGCCATCCCTCCCCGGGCGAGGCGGCGGTGCAGCTCGTAGCGGCCCCCGTAGACGACTGGTCCCTGGTCAGACATGGCCCGGCGCACTCTACGACAGGGGCCCGCGGCGTTTGGCTACGCGCCGCCACCCTGCGCGGCCAGCACGGTCTCCATGACCGCCTTGGCGATCGGGGCGGCGACCTGCCCGCCGGTCTGCTCCGACGCGCCGG
>DMTU01000239.1:7195-27381 GCA_003476595.1 Acidimicrobiaceae bacterium
GGCGGTGCCGGTCTTGCCGCCGACCTCGAAGCCGGGGATCGCCAGGTTGCGGGCGGTGCCCCGCTCGGCGACCTCGACCATGGCCTGGCGCAGGACGGCGGCGTGCTCGGCCGACACGGCGCGCCGCCACTGGGTGGGCTCGGGGTCGTCGACGACCGAGTTGTCGACGTCGCGGATGTCGGCGACGGTGCGAGGCGTCATGATCCGACCCTCGTTGGCGACCGCCGCCGCCACCATCGCCATCTGCAGCGGCGTGGCGGACACGTCGTTCTGACCGATGCCGGCCTGGGCCAGCGCCGGCAGGTTCTGCTCGAAGTCGGTGGGGAACACCGACTGGGCCGGGGCCGGCAGGTCGATGGGCGGGGCGGCGTTGAACCCGAAGGACTCGGCCGTGCCGACCATCTGGTCCCCGCCGAGGTCGACGGCCATCTGGGCGAAGGCGGTGTTGCACGACACGCGCAGGATGTCGAAGAGGTCCCCACCGCACGACGAGCCACCGAAGTTCCGCAGCGGGCGGTTGGTCTGCGGCGGCGTGTACTCGCGGGCCACGGGGTACACCGGCTGGTCGGCGGTGATCTCCCCGGAGGCGAGCCCGGCGGCGGCGGTGACGACCTTGAACGTGGACCCGGGGAAGTAGCGCTCGCGGTAGGTCTTGGCCAGCAGGGGGTCGCGCTCGTCGGCCTGGAACAGGGCGAACGCGTCGTTGGCGGCGCTGAAGTCCTGGGTGGCGAGCGCGTTGGGGTCGAACGAGGGCCAGGACCACATGGCGAGCAGCTCGCCCGAGCGGGGGTCCAGGGCCACGACCGACCCCTGCCGCTCGCCCAGGAGGTCCTTGGCGACCCGCTGCACGTCCGCCCGCAGGGTGAGGCGGACGTCGCCGACGCGGTCGCGGTCGACGAAGAGGTCGTCGAGGCTGCGGAACGACAGGTCGATGGTGCGACCGGCCAGCTCGGCGTTGTAGCTGTCCTCCACGCCCGTCGCGCCGAGGTTGAGGGAGAAGTAGCCGACGGTGTGGGCGAACAGGTCGCCCTCGGGGTAGCTGCGGGCGAACTCGAACCGGGACCCCTCGGGCGTGGGCTCGGAACGGGCGACGATGACCTCGTCGGCCGTGACGATGGTGCCCCGGGGTGCGTCGAAGTCCCGCAGGATCGACCGGTTGTTCACCGGGTTGTCCTTCAGCTCCTGGGCGCCGAAGACCGTGACCCGGTTGAGCTGCACGAACAGCACGAGGAAGCACGCCAGCAGGCCGACGCCGAGCTTGGCGATCTGGTTGCTCATGCGCCCGCCCTCGCCGGGGCGCGGGCCGCCACGCTGTTGTCCGAGATCCGCAGCAGGAGGGCGAGCAGCACGTAGTTCATGACCAGGCTCGAGCCGCCGTAGCTGACGAAGGGAAGGGTGACGCCGGTGAGCGGCAGGGTCCGGGTGATGCCGCCGATGATGATGAAGGTCTGGACGCCGAGCAGCGTGGTGAGGCCGCTGGCGAGCAGCGTGTCGAACGCGGACTCGGCCCGCAGGGCGACGCGCAGGCCGGCGCCCACCATCAGCAGGTAGGCGCACAGCACGGCGGTGGCGCCGATCAGGCCGAGCTCCTCGCCGATGGCGGCGAAGATGAAGTCGGTCTCGACCTCCGGGATGCGGGTGGGCGTGCCGAGGGCGATGCCGGCGCCCGCGATGCCCCCGTCGGCCAGGGCGAAGGACGCCTCGACGATCTGGTAGCCCTCGTCGTCGGCGACCGGCCACGGATCGAGCCAGACCGCGACCCGGTCCTGCACGTGGGAGAACTGGGTGTAGGCGAAGGTGGCGCCGGCGAGGAACAGCGTGCCGCCGAGGGTGAGGTAGGTGACCCGCCCGGTGGCGATCCACAGCATGACCACGAAGAGCACGAAGAACAGGAGCGAGGAGCCCAGGTCCTTCTGCAGGGTCATGACCCCGAGGGACACGCCCCAGGCGAGCAGGATCGGGCCCAGGTGCTTCGGGTCGGGCAGGTGGAGCGGGCCGAGCCGGAACGTCGACAGCGCCAGCAGCTCGCGGCGCTCGACCAGGTAGCCGGCGAAGAAGAGGGCCAGCACGATCTTGGCCGCCTCACCGGGCTGGAAGTTCGCCGGCCCGATCGAGATCCAGATGCGGCTGCCGTTGATCGTGCGACCGATGACCGGCAGCAGCGGCAGCAGGAGCAGCCCGAGGCCGAGGGCGGCGAAGGTGTACCGGTACCGCTCGAGGCTGCGGCTGCGCCGGACGAACAGCAGCGTGGCGATGAACGCGCCGATGCCCACGGCGGTCCACATCGCCTGTAGCCCGGCCAGGCGGCCGCCATCGGCCTGGGCCTCGTCGAGGCGGACGATGAAGACGTAGCCGATGCCGTTCAGTAGGGCGGCCAGGGGCAGCAGGATGCCGTCGGCGTCGGGGGCGAGGCGCCGGACCGCGACGTGGGCGGTGACGAGCAGGCCGAGCACGATGCCGAGGAACGGCACCAGGTTGGCCGGGATCTCGGCGTCGCGGCCCAGGCCGGCGAGCGCGTAGGCGCCGGCCGTGATCAGGGCGCCCACGACGATCAAGCCGAGCTCGGTGCGTCGGCGGAGCAGGATCACCCCCCGCCCACCCCGGTCGTGGTGGTGGTCGGTTCGGTGGAGGTGGTGGGCGTCGGTCGGGTCGTCGTGGTGACGGACGGGCGGGTGTCCTCGATGCGGTCCTCGAGGTTGGTGACGTAGCGGCGGGCCCGCTGCAGCGTCGGCTGGCTCACACCGGCCTCCAGGTCGTCGAGGACGGCGGCGGGCACGTCGTCGACGTCGATGTCGGTGTCCTCCACGGGGCTCGGGTCGAACCACAGGAAGCCACCGGGTCGTCCCTCGAAGATGACCACCCGGTCGTCCTCGAGGCCGACGTGGTAGGTGTCCTGCGCGTAGCGGTAGGCGAGGAACGCGCCGCCGCCGACCAGCCCGAGCACGACGAGGACGAAGGCCAGCGAGCGCACGGTGATGGCGCGGGGTGCCTTGCCCCGGGGCACCTCGTCCCCCCGGGGTTCGTCGCCTCGGCGAGGTGGCTCTTCCGCGGCGGAGCCGGTGCCGGCGCGCTGGAGGTGGGCCCGGTCGTCGGGCACCGCCAGCAGGGACTGGGTGTCCTGTTCGGGGTCGTGGGAGAAGTCGTCGTCGTCGGGGAGTGACTCGCGCCGGGCGTCGGAGGCCCCGGTGGGGCCCATCCCGTCGTCGACGATGTCCACCACGATGAGGGTGATGTTGTCCCGTCCGCCGGCGGCGTTGGCCTGGCGCACCAGCTCCTGGGCCGCGGCCTCGGGCTCGTCGATGCCGCGCAGCACCGCGGTGATCTCGTCCTCGGTCACCTCGTCGGTGAGGCCGTCCGAGCAGAGCAGGTAGCGGTCGCCGGTGCGGGGCAGGATCTGGAACTCGTCGACGTCGACGTAGCGCTCGATGCCCACCGCCCGGGTGACGATGTTCTTCTGCGGGTGGACGCGGGCCTCGTCGGCGGTGAGGCGTCCCTCCCGGAACAGCTCGCCGACCAGGCTGTGGTCGTCGCTGACCTGGTCGAGGTTCCCGCCGGAGAGGCGGTAGGCGCGGCTGTCGCCGACGTTGACGATGGCCACGCGGGTCTCGCCGTCCTCCTCGACGAGGCCGATGGCGACCACGGTGGTGCCCATGCCGGCCAGCTTCGGGTCGTGCTCGCTCTGGGCCCAGACCCGGTCGTTGGCGGCCTGGACGGCCGTCACCAGGTCGAGGACCCGCCACGGCCCCGATCCCTCGCGCTCCAGCTCGGATCCCATGGTCTCCACGGCGATGCGGGAGGCGACCTCCCCGCCGGCGTGGCCGCCCATGCCGTCGGCGACGACGAACAGGCCGGTGCCGACGAAGAGGGAGTCCTGGTTGACCTCGCGCACCCGGCCGACGTCGGACGCGCCGCCCCAGCGCAGCCGCACGCCCGCCGCCGAGGTGCTGCCCTCCGGATCGCTCACGAGACCTCCATGATCGTGGAGCCGATCTGGATCTGGTCGCCGTGGCTCACCACCATCGGTGCCGAGACCTTCCTGCGGTTGAGGTAGGTGCCGTTGGTGGAGCCGAGGTCCTCGACGTAGAGCTGGTCGTCGCGCATGAACACCCGCGCGTGGACCTGGGACGCGTAGGTGTCGTCGAGGGTGATCTGGCAGCCCGCCGCCCGTCCGACCGTGAGCTCGTCACCCAGCGGGTAGGTGGTGCCGGCCAGCTCGGCGGGCTCGATGACCTTGAGTCGGGGCGGGGTGCGCTCCCGGGCCCGGGTCCGGCGGGGCGCTCGCCCGGCGCCGCCCGACCGGCCCCCGCCTCGTCCGCCCCGACCGCCTCGTCCCGTTCGACCAGGGGCGGTGCCCGGAGAGGTCTGGCGGGCCAGGTGCACCTCGGCCCAGACGGCGCGCAGCACCCGGAAGAAGAACAGGTAGAGCAGGATCAGCAGGCAGATCTTGAGGACGTTGAGCAGCGGCTCGGGCACGTCAGCTGGCCTCGAACCGGAACGACGTCGAGCCGAAGGTCAGCTCGTCACCGTCCTGCAGGACCCGCTCGCTCACCTTGATGCCGTTGACCTTGGACCCGTTGGTGGAGCCGAGGTCGGCCAGCACGAACCCGTTGCCCGACGGGCGGATCTCCGCGTGCTGGCGCGAGACGTTGGGGTCCTCGAGCACGAGGACGCTCTCGGGGAGGCGACCGATGGTGACGATGGTGTCGCCGAGCACGAACCGCTCGCCCGAGGGCAGCACGATGGATCCGGCCCCGGCCCCGCCGTCGCCCTCCCGCAGGCGGGCCTCGACCGAGAACGCGCCGACCCGCATCTTGGGGTCCACGTGGAACACGATCTCCACCGGCCCCATGAAGGTGTAGTGCTCCTCACGGGCGTGCTCGCGGGCGAGGTCGGCCAGCTCGCGCTGCATCGTGTCGGTGACCTCGGCGAACTCGTCCGCGTCCTGCTGGGACAGGTTCACGGTGAAGTGGTTGGCCACGACCGTGCCGCCCCGGACCCCGACGGAGCGGGTGTCGTCCATCTCGCGGGTGAGGCGCCGGCCGATCTCGATCGGGCGCAGCCCGGACTTGAACGCCCGGGAGAACGCGCCCTCCACGATGCGCTCGAGGCGCCGTTCGAAGTTCCGCAAGACCATCGGGCGGGAGGCTACCTGCACCGCTGGCTCACCTGACCGGTTCGTCCCGTCCGGTCGGCTGGGGCCCCGGGACGAGGTCGCGGTATGGTGTCGCCTCCCACTCGGG
Organism: Acidimicrobiaceae bacterium; assembly: GCA_003476595.1. Lineage (GTDB taxonomy): Bacteria > Actinomycetota > Acidimicrobiia > Acidimicrobiales > Salinilacustritrichaceae > Salinilacustrithrix. The sequence goes on from DMTU01000239.1 coordinate 12,436, forward strand.
CGAGTGGGACGCACACGTCGGAGTGGCGGAATTGGCAGACGCGCTGGCTTCAGGTGCCAGTGCCCGCAAGGGCGTGGGGGTTCAAGTCCCCCCTCCGACACCAGCGGGCCGTCGACAAAATGTCGAGCCCATAGCGACAGAATCCCACGCCTGTCGGTGCCGACGAGGCGTTCGGAGCTTCGACCGGATCCTCGGGGCCGGGCCGACGGCATCGGGCACGGGATCGGGCGTCGAGGATGCTTGCGCTAGCGAGCTCGGACGTGGCCGGGCGCGCCGAAGCGCCCCCGAGGGGGCTTCGTGAGCGGACCGTGCGGTGCGGCTAGCCGGTGGGGTCAGGCGGTACCGCTGAGCGGACGACGGTCCGGACGCGCCTGCCGAGGGGGTTGGTGCCGTCGGGGCGGCGGGGCTTGCGCTTGACGGTGGGCTTGCGGCGGACGAACACGGGGCTGCCGTCGGGGCGGCCGGTCTTGCGGGCGTCGTCCTCGGCGTCGTCGAGGAACTTGCGGATCTTGCGGAGGCTCACTGCGAGCAGGAGGAACGCGACGAGCAGGGTCTGGGCGGCGATGCCGCGGACGCGGCGGCGGCCCTGGGCGGCGAGGGCTTCCTTGGCCGGGTCCTTGGCGACACCGTTGGTGCTCTCGATGGTCTGGCGCAGGACGGTGTACCGGGCGTGCCACTCGTCGGTGCCGTACGGGAGGGTCTGCTCGTACTTGGCCATCGGGCCGGGCCGGAAGGTCACGGTCTGCTGCGTGCAGACGGCCACGGGCTCGGCGGGCGGGTTCTGGACCTTGGGCAGCCCGGCCGGAGCGAGAGTCGTCGAGTCGCGCTTGTGGGCGCAGGAGGCGACGGGCCGGACGGTGCCGTCGTGCTTGCCGGAGGCCGGGCACATGAGGCGGCGCTGGCCGGGGCCGCCCTTCTTGCGCATGCGGTACAGGTCGCGCTCGTCGAGCGCGTCGAAGTAGTCGGCGGCGTCGATCTCGTTGCGCCGGTACCGCTGGGTGGCCTCGATGAGGCGGGTCGGCGTCGCCGGGCAGAGGAACGCTCCCTCGACCATGATGGCGCCGTGCTGGGAGCCGCGGCGGCCCATCTGGTCCTCGCGGTAGTCGAACACCGGCTCGTAACCGAGGCCGCGGACGGGCAACTGGAGGTCCTCGGGCTTGGAGTTCGGGAAGTACGCGGCGTCGGCGGCGAGCCACCCGGCGGGGTGGCCGGGGTCGCCTTCGTCGAGGTCGGCCCAGTAGCGGCGGCGGGAGCGGACGCTGCCCAGGACGCGCATGGCGTTGCCTGCCGGGTCGAAGCCGGGGCGGTGCATGGCGACGCCGATGGGCACGTTGGGGAACAGGTTGTGGCCGTCGGGGTCGTCGGAGCCCGTCGTGGCGATCGTCGCCTCCAGCGCCCAGTGGATCTTCTTGGCGTTGCGCTTCCGTCCGCCGGCGCCTCCGTCGGGGAGGGTGTCGGGGTCGCGGTGGTCGCCTTCGCGGACGTACCAGCCGCCGTCGGGGTCCACGGACGCCCACTTCGACTTCTTGGACGTGCCGCGGGCGAACAGGGGCACGGGCGTCGCGTCGATTCCGAGCGTCCCGCGCCAGCGCCGGTACACGTCGCGGGGCATCGAGCAGAGGGCCGCTTCGAGGAGGGCGTTGGCGACGAGGTCGAGGCGCTCGTACATGAGCGCGACCTGGGCCGGGCTGAGGTCGTTCTCGTGGGAGGCGACCTCCTCCTTGGTGAGGATCCGGTTCTTGGGGAGGGGCGACGGGTCCATGACGGCGAGGATGTCGTGGAACAGGGTGCGGACGTTGCGGTACTCGGCCTTCCGGCGGTCCGTGGTGCCGGGCGCGGGGCCGGTGACGCCGAGGCGGGAGCGGGCGTCGTCGCCGATCTGGTGGAACAGGATGCGGGCGAAGCGGCTGAGGAGCATGTCGCGGCCGTCGAGGGCTGCGAGGAGCATCGCGACGAGCAGGGCGCGGGGCGGGATGGTGCGCTTGCGGCCGGCGCCGTTCGGGTTGCCGTCGGCCCGGCGTTCGGCCATCCACCCTTCGAGGAGCGCAACCGTTCCGCTGGCGTCGACGACCTTCTCGGCGGCGTCGACGGCTTCGTCGGTGAACACGCTCATGTCGCCGGGGATCGTGACGAGGGCACGGTCTACGGCGTCGCGGGCGGCGGCGTGCGCGCCGGCGGCGACGGTCACCGGGCGTCCTTGGTCCCGGCGAGCCACTCGTCGGCGTCGTCGCGGTCGGTTGCGAACCGCAGGTAGTTGTCGAGGCTCCGCAGGGACTTGAGCCCGGCTGCGGCGCGGAGCACGGGCAGGGGGGTGCCGCGGTCGAGGTGATCGACCATCCACGTGGCCCTCATCCGCTGGACCTGGACGCCTTCGACGTCGCAGGTGCGGGCGGCGCGCTCGACGTAGAAGTTGACCTGCTTGGTCCGGTCCGACGTGCGGGCGGGAGCGAACAGCCACGCGTCGCCTGCGTGGTCGGCGCACTCGGCGAGCGTTCCGGCCCACCGGTCGAGGACGACGATCGTGCGGGCGTTCGCGCCGCCGACCGTGACCGCGACGGCGGGGCCGCGGGAGACGACGTCGGTGCCGCGGACGCCCCAGAGTTCGGCGGCGGTCGCGCCTGCGCCGCGGCACGCGGCGACGGCGGCGCGGACCGACCAGCGGGTCGAGCCCTCGGGGAGGGAGTCGGCCCAGGCGAGGATGGCGGTGTCCTCGGCGGCGGTGTACGGGGTGACGGGCGTGCTGGCGGGGAGGGTGGTGCGGGCGGCGTGGAGGTGGGCGGTCTCGGGGAGCGCCTCGGCGACCCTGCGGAGCATGGCCCGGTAGTTGCCTGCGGTGCTGGGCGTGAGGTCGGGGAGCCCTTCGGCGGCGTACCGTTCGATGAGGGCGGGGTCGAAGACGACGGCGCGGTCGAGGGGCATGTCGGCGCCCTTGCGGATGCACCAGGCGACGTAGCCGGTGACGGCGGCGAGGAGTTTCTTCGCTGCGTACACGGAGACGGGCGCCGTCTCGGCGACTGCTGCCTTGACGAACGCCTCGGCGTGGTCCCGGTCGTGTTCGCTGAACTGTTCGGTCCTGTAGTGGGCGATGCGCTTCGCCACGGCCGCTCCAAGGGTGTTGGACTGCTCCAACACCCTAGCACGTTCGTTGGAGTGGTCCACCGGCGCGGCTACGGTCTCGGCGTGCCCTCCAGCCGCCGCCGCGACCGTCGCCCCGCCGACCACGTCATCGCCGGCACCTGGCCCGACGGGACCGTCGCCGACGACGACCCCGCCGCCGTCGCCGCCCAGGCCCTCGCCCGCAACCTCGCCGCCGCCACCGACGGCATGAGCCTCCGCCAGGTCGCCGAGCGGACCGGCGTCGACCACACCACCGTCCGCGACGTGCTCAAGGGCCTCCGCTGGGCCGACACCGTCACCGTCGCCCTCCTCGAAGACGCCCTCGGCCCGCTCTGGCCAGGCCCACGCCCGCGCTGAGCCCGGCCGGGCGTCGCCGCCGTCACGGCGCAGGGAGGGGTGGTTCTCGGGCACAGCGCGGGTCTACGCCGGGACCTCTACAAGCCCACGAGACCCCCCTTGTGCCGCAGCAGGCCCACCCGTAGCTTGCCGGCCGTGCCCGACGACGCCCCGGCCGTCCCGACCGATCCCGACACGGTCCGCGGCGTCGCAGCCCCGGACGAGCGGCTCGTCGCCGCCCACCGCGCCCTCGACAAGGTAGACCGCGTCCGCCACGAGCTCCTCGCCGTCCGAGCCGAAGCCGTCATCGAGCTCCGCGACGGCGGCTGGGAGTGGGCCGACATCGGCGCCCAGGTCGGCGTCACCTACCAGCGCGCCCAGCAGATGGCACGCCAGGGCACCGGCCCCGCCAACGCCGGACCCGCCCGCAAGCATTACGACGACGCCACGGTCGAATACCCGACGTGACCGCTTCTAGGGCGACAGTCCGCCGATACGACCGATGCCCGCCCGAAGAACTCCGGCGGCAGGCCGGTCGGAACGTCAGTCGCTGATGGGGCGCTCCCCGACGATGGAGCGGTCACCGAGCGGTTCGTCCAGCTCGACGGTGTACGGGGTCGTCGGGTTGCTGGGGCACTCCTGGTCGCCGCCCCGGGGGCGTACGCCGACGTCGAACGCCACCTCGTCGGGCCGGTAGTCGACGGTCACCTCGATACGGCCCTCAGCCGAGGCGCCGGACGCGCACTCTCGCTCGTTCACGAGGATCGGCACCGTCGACGTCGCCGGGTCCAGGTCCGCGTCGGCATCGACCTCCCACTCCGCCGCCACGGGATCGGCCTCGGTGCCGAACGGGCCGAACACGACGACGGCGGCGACGCCGAGCACGAGCGCTGCGACGACCCACTTCACCCAGCTTGGTTGCGGCTCCACCATCTGCAAATCCTCCCACCATCGTCCGGGCAACGCCCGACCATCCTTCGTTGGACGACATGCACAGCCCGTCGGTTCCCACAGTCCGGTCGGCTCCAGGTGCTGCTATTCGCTCGTCGCCTCATCCAGGCGTTCCCGAGAACTGGCGTTATGCGCTGCGGGTGCCGCAGCAGCCGACGTCAGAGAACGGCTCATCGAAGCGTCAATTAGGAGAGTCGCTGAGACCCCGGTGGGGAACTCTCCTCCTCGGTCCGATACCGGCGTCGGGCGCTCCGGAGTGCATCGTCTGCGCTTGCTCCGCTGCCGTACCAACGAAGGACGATCTCGTCGGATCGAAGTTCGCACCAGTGGGTGGACTCCTCGGGCCACATGCTTGACAGCCTTGTCGACAAGGTGTCCGGCTCGGGCCTTGGCGGTTGGTCCTGATGGACGGACACGGTGAACCCATGGTCCTGAAACCACTGGATGATGTTGTCGGCGGACTCGTGCTCGGGCATGGCTACCACCCCTGAAGATTGCCGGATATTCGTTCATCAGCCCACCCGACGTGTCCCGCCGCGAATCGCCGTACTCATCTGCTGTTCTTCGGAGTGGGTCACCCCTGTACAAGTAGCCGGCTCGTCACACGCTGGCAGCCCGACGACCTCCGGTAGAGCGCGCGGTCCTGATCGCCCGGTCTTCGGTTGGCGCTCTGGCCCTACGCCCGAGTTCCCATCACACGACCTCACCGAGTGGTGCCGGGTTCCAAGGGGGACCTCGGCGTGTAGGGCGCCGGCTACACCCGGGCCATGGCCGCTCCCGAACCGACGAACGCTCCAGAGCCCGCCCGACGCCTGCGAGCCACGCGGGCGCAGCTCGATGAGGCGAACCAGCTCGCCGAGACAGCCCTCGCCGTCGCCGACGAGGCCGAGGACGACGCCCTACGCCTCGCGTTCGCCCTCGCCAGAGCAGGCCGTTTGTGGCTTGACCCGGACGCCCACCCCGCCGAGGCTCGTCTCGCTGCGTTGCGGCCGCTGGCCCAGTACGACGAGACCGACCCCAACGCCTGCGGACTGCGCTGCGACGACTGCGGCGGACCGCTCGTGTGGCGCAGCGGCGGCGGCCTGCCGACGTGCGCCTGCTCCCACTGGACGAACCGTGCCCGGGATAATCAGGCGACCGTCACGGGATAGTCACACCGCGAGGGCCGCATTCTCCCTGGTCAGCGAAAACTGTCGGAAGCCCACCAGCCACCTTCACAGGTCCGGACGTGACCACATCTGGTCGCTTCCGGATCGACGAACGAGGCGGGGCGCCGGTGCTAGGAACGGCGGCGTGGACGACCACGGCGACGTCGGTGCCGACGACCACGCGGCGCTGACCTACGGCAGCTACCTGGCCCTCGACGAGGTCCTCGGCGCGCAGCGGCCCCGCTCCGATGAGCACGACGAGATGCTCTTCATCGTCATCCACCAGGTGTACGAGCTGTGGTTCAAGCAGCTGCTCCACGAGCTGGCCCACCTGCAGTCCCTGCTGGAGGCCGGCGACACGCCCCACGCCGTCCGCACGCTGCGGCGCATCCTCACGATCCTGAAGGTGGCCGTCGCCCAGATCGACGTGCTCGAGACGATGTCGCCCCGGGAGTTCTCGAGCTTCCGCGATCGGCTCGACGCGGCCAGCGGGTTCCAGTCCGCCCAGTTCCGGGAGCTCGAGGCCGTGCTGGGTCGCCGGGACCCGGCCGTGTTCCGGCACTACCCCGAGGGCAGCAGCGCCCGGGCCGCCATCGAAGCGGCCATGGGGCGGCCGTCGCTGTTCGACTCCTACCTCACCTACCTGGGCCAGCAGGGCTTCGCCGTGGCCGACGACGTCGAGGAGGTGCTTCTCGCCGTCTACGCGCACGACGGCGGGCCGGCCCAGATCGCCGAGCACCTCGTCGACCTCGACGAGGGCCTGCAGGAGTGGCGGTACCGGCACGTGAAGATGGTCGAGCGCACCATCGGCACCAAGGCCGGCACCGGCGGCTCGGCCGGCGCCGAGTACCTGCGCACCACGCTGTCGACGACGGCGTTCCCGGCGCTGTGGGCCGTGCGGGGCCGGCTGTGACCGTGACCCTCGACGACCTGCGTCGGTCGCCCAACGTCCTCGCACCCCACTACTCGCGCTTCGACGTGGGCGGCGACCGCATCCTGCTGTCGGGTCACTCCCACCAGGCCTGGCCCGACGTGGCCGAGGACGGGCTGCTCGAGTGCTTCGCCGATGCCGCCGCGGCGGTGGACGGCAAGTGGGCGCTCGCCGAGGCCAAGGTGGAGCAGGTGCGCGACGGCTACCGCCGGTTCCTCGGGGACCCCGGCGGCGAGGTCGCCCTCGGGCTCAACACCCACGACCTCATCGTCAAGCTGCTGTCCTGCCTCGACCTCCGTCGGCGGCCGCGCGTCGTCACCACGGAAGGCGAGTTCCACTCCCTGCGCCGCCAGCTCGACCGGTTGGCCGAGGAGGGCCTCGAGGTCGTCCGGGTCCCGGTCGAGCCGGTGGACACCCTGGCCGAGCGGCTCGGGGCGGAGGTCGATGACCGGACCGCGATGGTCGGCGTGTCCGCGGTGCTGTTCATGACCGCGCAGGTGGTTCCCGGCCTGGCCGCGGTGGCCGAGGCCTGCGAGCGCCACGGTGCCGACCTGCTCGTCGACGCCTACCACGCGCTCGGCACGGTGGTCTTCGACGTGCACGGGCTCGGGCTCGCATCCGCCTGGGTCACCGGCGGTGGCTACAAGTACCTGCAGCTGGGGGAGGGCAACGCCTTCCTGCGCATCCCGCCCCACCGGCACGACGTCCGCCCGGCCATCACCGGGTGGTTCGCCGAGTTCGACCTGCTCACCACGGCGCGGGACGAGCCGCACCACGTCGCCTACGGCTCCCCGGCGAGCCGCTTCGCCAGCGGCACCTACGACCCGGCCAGCGCCTACCGCGGCGCCCGGGTCTTCGGGTTCTTCGCCGACCAGGGGCTCACGCCTGGGCTCCTGCACGACTGCTACCAGCACCAGCTGGGCGTGCTGGCGGCGGCCTTCGACGCCCTGGACCTGCCCCCCGAGGTGATCGACCGGGACCGCACCGTCCCGATCGAGGGGCTCGGCGGCTTCCTGTCCCTCATCACGCCGCACGCCGGCGACGTGCGCTCCGGGCTCACCGAGCGGGGTGTGCTCACCGACAGCCGGGGCGACCGCCTGCGGGTGGGGCCGGCGCCCTACCTCGCCGATGACCAGCTGCGGGACGGCATGGCGGTCATCGGCGAGGTCGCGCTGGCCGCGAGCCGGGGTTAGCAGGCGTCGAGGCAGGGGGCCGCCGGCGCACGAGTTTCGAGGCGACGGCCGGCGGCAGCCGCTCGCTCCCCGAAGGCGATGAGCAGCGAGCCGGTGCGGGTGGCCCACCCGGCCCGCACGGGGCGGGACGGACGACGTGGCGGTGCGGCCCGACGACGGGTGTCGAGCTCGGACCGGATGTAGATGTCGGCTTGCGTGGGATGCATGTCGGTCTCCTCTTCCTCGCCCTGCATCGTCGCGTGGTATGGTCCGCCGATCAACTGATCAAAGGAAATGCGGATCAATGGCCGTCACCTTCCGGTTCCCGAACGACCACCCGATCGATCTGATCGGCTTCGCCTGGTCGCCCCTGCTCGAGGCCGTGCTCTCGCTGCGCGCCGTCGTCCAGCCCAAGCGGACCCCGCAGCACCTGCCGTGGGCCCGTCGGGCGCGAGACCTCCCCGACGATCTCCTGGCCGAGCTGCGCCTGCTCTTCCGCGCCTTCGAACCGGGCGTCCCGAGCTCGTTCGAGGTCGGCCTCCACGGCGACAGCCCCACGTTCGAGGACGAGCTCGCCGCGTTCCGCGCCCTCGACCCCGCCGTGGTGGCGCACGACGTGGCGCTCGGCTGCGGGAGCTCGTGCACCCTGATGGACGAGTCCGATGCGCACGGCGTGGCCGCCCTGCACGACCCGGCGCTGCGCCGGCGGGTCCTGGATGCCGCCGACGAGAACCGCCACGGGGAGCTCGCCCGCCTCGCCTACGCCGATCCGGCCACCATCCAGCGCCGCTACGCGGATGCGCTGCGCCGGTACTGGGACGAGGCCTTCGCCGACGAGTGGCAGCGCATCCTGCCCCGCATCGAGGAGGAGGTCACCGTCGGCGCTCGCGCCCTCGTCACCGCCGGGGCGCCGGGACTCGTGCGCACGCTCCTGCCGGAGGGTCGATGGGACGCCGAGCAGCGAGCCATCGTGATCGCGAAGGACTGGGACGGCAGCTGCGACATCGCCGAGCGCGGCGGCATGGTGTTCGTGCCCACGGTGTACGGCTGGCCCTGCGTCCTGGTCGAGCTGCAGCCCCCGTGGCCGGTGGCGGTCTTCCACCCCCTGCGGGACCTGCGGGCGCCGGCGCTGCCCCATGCCAGCGATCGGGAGATCGTGACGGGCTTCAGCGCGCTGGCGGACGAGACCCGGCTGCAGATCGCCCGCCTCGTCTCCGACGAGCCTCGGTCCACCAAGGAGCTCGCTGCGCTGCTCAGCCTGTCGGACTCCGCCGTCTCGCGGCACCTCAAGATCCTGGAGGCCGCCGGACTGGTCACCGGCCGGCGCGACGGCTACTTCGTCCTGTACGGCCTCGTGCCCGACCGGATCGACGTACTCGGTGGCGCGCTCCGGGGCAGCCTGGGGTTGGCCACCTCGACGAGCGGGAGCGTGCCCGCGCTCCCGGTCAGCGTGCCGCGCGCTCCCGGAGGCTGAGCCGACCGCACCGCTACCGTCCCGCGCCATGGCCTGGGAGCACGAGGTGGTCGCGTTCAACACCGCGACCGAGTCCACCAACCGCATGCACGACGACGCCGTCGCCGCCACGTTCGGGTTCCGGGGTGGGCTCGTGCCCGGCGTCGACGTCTGGGCGTACCTGACCCGCCCCTGCGTCGACCGCTGGGGTGTCGAGTTCCTCGAGCGCGGGACCATGGAGGCGCGGTTCCTGCTCCCGGTGTACGACGGCGAGGTCGTGGTCAGCCGCCTGGACGACGACGGCGCGCTCACCGCCACCGGACCGGACGGCACCGTGCGGGCGCAGGGTCGGGCGAGCGTCGGCGACCTCCCGTCCGTGCGGGACCTGGCGACCGCCGAGGTGCCCGATCCGGTGCCTCCGGTCGAGGCGGCGCTGCTCGCGCCCGGCACCGTGCTCGGCACGCTCCGCTTCCACCACCGGGCCGCCCCGGCGAGGCAGTACCTCGCCGACGTCCGGGAGGACAGCGACGTCTACGAGGGTGGTGCGATCGCCCATCCGGGGTTCCTCGCCCGCCAGGCGAACTACGTGCTGTCGAGCAGCGTGCGCCTCGGGCCGTGGATCCACGTCAGCACCCGGGCCCACCACCGGGGCACGGTCCGCGACGGCGAGCTGGTCGAGGTGCGCGGCGTGGTCACCGACGAGCGGGAGCACAAGGGCCACCGCTTCGTGGACCTGGACGTCGAGGTCACCGCCGACGGCCGCCCGGTCTGGAGCGCGTCGCACACCGCGATCTGGCGCCCCCGCCAGGACCGGGCCTGAGGGTCGTGGATCGCCGGGACGAACGAACCGATCGGCGCGTTCGTTCCACCTGGCGGCACCAACGGACCGATCGGCGCGTTCGTGCGGTGGGTCTGGCGGTGCTCCTGGTCGCGGTCGGGTGTGCCGGCGACGGTGACGTCGTCGAGCGAGCCGAGACCACGACCACGCGCCCGACGTCCACGGTGGCGGAGGCGACGACGACGACGTCCGCGCCCGACGGCCCGGTGGTGATCGAGGTGCGCACCGAGCGTCGGGCGATGGCCGGCACCGAGAGCTTCGAGCAGGTCGTGCGGGACGCGCTCACCGACCCGAGGGGCTGGAGCCGGGCCGGCTTCGAGATCCGCTTCAGCGACGACGCCCCGAACGTGGTGCTCGTGGCCGAGGGCGACGAGGTCGATGCCCTCTGCGACCCCTACGACACCGGCGGCCGGTACTCGTGCCAGATCGGCCCGGTCGTCGCGCTGAACGCCGACCGCTGGCGGGAGGCGACCGACACCTGGCCGGGGACGCTCGAGGAGTACCGCCAGATGCTCGTGAACCACGAGGTCGGCCACCTCCTCGGCCGCCACCACGCCCGCCCCGCCTGCCAGGAACCCGGTGCCCCGGCCGCGGTGATGTACCAGCAGTCGTCGGGGGTCGAGGGCTGCGCGCCGAACCCGTGGCCGCTGCCCTGGGAGATCGAGTGCGCGGCTCGCCACGACGAGCCGGTCGCCCCGCCCTACGAGCCCGACGCCACCGCCACCTGCGGCCCGGACGACGTGTGACCGTCCCCTCAGGGGTTCTGGCCTACCGATTCCCCCGCATGCGAGGGGATCCGTAGGCCAGAACGGGTCAGTGGGTGGCGCGGAGGTGGGCGTCGGCAGCGTCGTCGGCGGGGAAGAACAGCTCCACGGCCAGCTCGTCGATGGTGACGTCCCGGGGCGTCCCGAAGGTGGTGAGCGTGGTGAACAGCGAGACGTCGGTGCCGTCCATGTCGAGCACGAGGGGCAGGAGCAGCGGCGGGTCGACCTCGACCGGGGCGTCCGGGAGCGCGGCGATGTTCGGGTACGACCGCACCTCGGCGGCGATCTCGGTGAGCCGTCGATCGCCGGTGAGGCGCACGGCGCGGTCGATCTGGTGGAGCAGGTGGCCGGCCCACTCCGCCAGGTTGCGGGTGCGGGCGGCCAGGCCCTCGGGGTGCAGAGAGATCCGGAAGATGTTCAGCGGTGGGCCGAGGAGGTGGTCGGGCACGCCCTCGGTCAGGGCGAGGGCCGAGGCGTTGGCCAGCACGACGTCCCACTGCCGGTCGATCACCACGCCCGGGTACGGGTCGTGGGCGTCGAGCATGCGCTGCAGGGAGGTACGGACCCGAGCCATCGAGTCGTCGTCCAGCGGCGTCTCGGCGTACCTGGGGGCGTAGCCGGCTGCCAGCAGCAGCGCGTTCTGCTCGCGCAGCGGGACCTCGAGGTTGCGGGCGACGGCCAGCACCATCTCCGGGCTGGGCCGGGAGCGACCGGTCTCCACGAAGCTGAGGTGGCGGGGGGAGACGCCGACGTCGTGGGCCAGGTCCATCTGGCTGCGGCGCCGGCGCTGCCGCCAGTCACGGAGCAGGTCGCCGACGGGGACGGTGGCGGCGCTGGCCATGGCCGAACCGTACGGGTGGCCGGTCATGGTCGCCATTACCTCAGAGGGAATCGCCGGGCCTCCCGGTTCCGCCGACGATGGCGCCATCGCATCCATCGAGGAGGACCCATGACCACCATCACCGCTCCACCCACCACGACCACGTCGGCGCCGGCCGTCCAGCGGCTGCGCACCGTGCTGCGCGTCAACGCCGCCACGTCGTTGGTCGCGGGCACCGTCGGCCTCCTGGCCACCGACAGCGTCGTCGACGAGCTCGGCGTGCAGAGCGCGGGCTGGACCCGGCTGATCTCTGCCGGGCTCGTGCTCTTCGCCATCGACGTGGTGCTCGGCGCGCGCTCCGCTCGCCACCTGGCCAACACCGCGCTGCTCACGTCCGTCCTCGACCTGGCCTGGGTCGTCGCGACCGTGGCCGTGCTGGCGACCGTCGGGCTGACGGGCCCCGGCCGGTTCCTGGCGGTCGTGCTGGGGTTCGCCGTCCTCGACTTCGCCGTCCTGCAGCTGTGGCTCCGGGGCCGCATGCCCCGCTGACCGGCCAGCGCGCGACAGGGGAACTGCCAGAACGAGAAGGGGCTGACCTGGAAACGGGCGTTGCCATGGCCTACCGTCTGGTCCGCAACACCGGGGGACCAGGGGGAACTGGACGTGTCCGACATCCGCAGCGAGCCGTCGCAGGTCGACGCGCCGTGGCTCACCGATGCGCTCGAGGAGGCCGGCGTGGCCCGGGGCGCCAAGGTGCTCGACGTCGAGTACGCCGGCGACATCGGCACCGGCCAGACCGGTCGCAACGCCCGCTTCCACCTCACCTGGGACGACGGCGAGGGACGGCCCGAGACGCTGGTCGGCAAGTTCCCGTCGGCCGACGAGAACGCTCGGGTCTCGGCCTTCGCCAACGGCACGTACCTGAAGGAGTGGCTCTTCTACAGCGAGGTCAAGTCCACCGTCGGCATCCGCACGCCGGAGTGCCACGTGGCCCGCTTCGATGCCGACGCCCAGGCCTTCGTGCTCCTGATGGAGGACCTGGCCACCTGCTGCCAGGGCGACCAGCTCGACGGGCTCAGCGCCGACCAGCTCGCCCTCGCGGTCGAGCAGGCCGTGGCGCTCCACGCCCCCCGCTGGGGCGACCCCTCGCTCGAGACCTTCCTCAGCAACGGCACCCCGCCGCCCACGGTGGAGCAGGCGGCGATGTTGGCCCAGATGATGTACGGGGCCACCCTCCCGGGCTTCCTCGACCGCCTCGGTGACCGGCTCGACCCCGACATCGCCGAGCTGGCCTCCGCCTTCGGCGACAAGGTCGGCGCGTGGGTCACCGGCACCGAGACCCCGCCCACGGTCATCCACCTCGACTTCCGGGCCGACAACTTCCTGTTCGGCGAGACCGCCGATGCCCCGCCGCTGGTCGTGTGCGACTGGCAGACCATCAGCGCCGGGCCGGCGATGAGCGACATCGCCTACGTCATCAGCGGGAGCCACCCCGATGCGGGTGACCGCGCGGCGGTCGAGGGCGACCTGGTCGAGGAGTACCGCCGCCAGCTCAACGCCGCCGGCGTCACCTACGGCGCCGACGACTGCTGGCGGGACTACCGCCTCGGCAGCCTCTGGGGGATGGTCATCACCGTCATCGCCACCGTGTCGGCGGCCCAGACGGAGCGGGGTGACGACATGCTCACCGCCATGGCCCAGCGCCACGGGCGTCAGGCGCTCGACCTCGACGCCCTCGCGCTGCTCGGCTGAGGGCCCGGATCGTGGCCGCTGACGGAGGGCGCCGCTGGCTCCTCGCCGTCGCGGTCGCTGCCCTGCCCCTCGGGCTCTGGCTGCTCGGCGGCCACGCCGGCGTGCACGCGGCCCGCAGCATGCTCGTGCCCGGGGCCGGCGTGGCCGAGGCCGCGCCCGTCCTCGCCGTCGGGTTCGGCGTCCTCGCCGTGGCGGCCACCGTGGCGTGGCTGCGCTGGGGCACCGACTGGGCCCTGGTCCTCGTGGTCGTCACCGCCATGGCCGCGTCGGCGGCGTGGGGCAGCGCCGAGCACGGCGCCGACACCGTGCAGCGAGCGGCGCACGAGTTCCCCCTGGTGATCGTGGTCGCCGCTGCGCTCGGCTGCGCTCGGGCGACCCTCGGCGGCATCCCCGGCTTCGGCTGGGTCGCCGGCCGCCGGGTGCACGAGGAGCACGTGACCGACCTCGCCGACCTCCCGCCCGTCGACCGGTGCCGAGCGGTGGCCGTCGCTGCCCTCGCCGGTGGCGTGACCGCCGAGCACCGGGCCGCGCTCGCCGCGCCCGACATCGCTCAGCGGTCGGCGCGCATCGGGCTCGCCGCCCGCGCCCGTCGGGGCGGCGATCCGTTCCGGGTCGACCACGCGCCGGCCCGTGCCGCCCTCGCCCTCACCGGCGGCCTGGACGCCGCCGCCACCGAGCGCCTCGTCGCCGACGCCCGCCGCAACCCGCTCGGCGTGCCGGCCAGCGAGCCGACGTGGGTGCGCACCCTCGACGGAACCCTCGCCGCCCTCGCCCTCGACCGCCTCGGCGACGACGTCGGACCCCGTCGATGGGCCTCGGCGCTCCACGGCCCCCTCGCGACCCGCCGCGGCCACCGGCCGTCGTGGTGGTGGACGCCGCTCGGCGTGTCCGCCGGCCGCTGCCTCGACTGGGAGCACGCCGCCGCCACCGCCCTCGCCCACGAGCAGGGCTGGATCGACGACGCTGACTGGACCCACCTCCGCCGCCGGGTGCTCGGCGCCGCCGCCCGGGGCAGCCGCCGCCGCGACGACGAGCGCCTGATCGCCGCCGGCCGGATGTGGCTCGCCCTGGTCGACGACCCGGCCGCCGAGCGCATCGTGTCCCGCCCCACCGTCCGCCACGACCCGCTGGCCGTCGCCCTGGACGTCCACGCCCGCCACCTGCGCGCCGCCCGCGCCCCGGTCCCCGTCGGAGGTACCCCATGACCGCAGTCGCCACCGAGCGCGTCGAACCAGCCGAGCCGTCCGCGCTGCCGCTGCTGCCCGAGGAACCCCGCCGGGCCGGTCCCGTCACCCGCCGGCTCCTCGCCCGCACGGCCGCCGTGCTGGCCGCCCTCGAGGTCGGTGCCGTGGCGCTGCTGCTCGCGGGCGGCCCGACCGCGGAGGTCGTCGGCTCGTCGATGATCGTCCCCGGCGGCGGCCTGCTCCACACCGGCCGGCCCGTGCTGTTCGCCCTCACCGCCGCGCTGGTCGTGCTGTGCATCGTGCTGTGGTGGGCCATGAGCCTGGCGTGGGGCATCCCGGCGGTCTGGCTGGTCAGCGGCATCGCGGCCGTCGCCCTCGACGACGGCACCCGCTGGGGCTGGGCCGTGCCCGTGGACTTCGCGATCGCGGCGACCTGCATCGGCGCCGCGGCGTGGTCGTTCGAGCGCCGCTTCCGCACCA
>DMTU01000239.1:27565-28034 GCA_003476595.1 Acidimicrobiaceae bacterium
ACGCCGAGCTGCTGCGCTGGTGCCACGAGCTGGCCCTGCAACCCCTGGACGAGTTCCGGGGCTTCGAGTGGGGCGAGCAGCTCCACGGCGGCACGTGCGTGCGCTACCAGCTGAACTACCTCGGCTGGGCGCTGTCGGCCTACGCCGTCAACCACGTGCCCAACGCGCCCCAGCCGATGGAGGAGGTGCTGCGGAACCTCGTGCTCAAGCAGACCGACCTGCGGGTGTGGGGCTACTGGCGGGGCCTGAACCTGGTCGGCAACCTCGACGGCAACCCAGACCCGCTCCGCAAGGACAACATCATGTTCTCGGGGTTCACGGGCGACCAGATCAACATGTACGTCGCCGCCACCGGCGACCGGCGCTTCGACGAGAAGGGGTCGCTCACCTTCGTCTGGAAGGACGGCCGGGAGTTCGCCTACGACCACGCCACCTGGATGGAGGCGGTGCGGCGCAACTTCGCCGACAG
>DMTU01000239.1:28160-28575 GCA_003476595.1 Acidimicrobiaceae bacterium
GGGTTCTTCCCGTGCGAGCCGGGCTGGGCGTTCGCCGCGTGCAACACCATCGGCGCCCAGGCGCTGCTCGGCTTCGACTCCACCCACGGCACGTCGCTGTGGGCCGGCGTCGAGGACCGCTGGCGCCAGACGCTGCTCGACGAGTACCTGATGCCCGACGGCAACTACGCCAACATCCGCTGCACGCGCACCGGGCTGTCGTGGGACACGGGCGAGACCCCCGGCGGCGAGTACCTCACCACCGGCACGAACCAGTTCACCGACGTCGCTCCGGACCTCGCAGCGCGGGGTCGGGCCCTCGCCGTGCGAGGCCTGGCCGAGAAGCTGGCACCCCTGTCGGCGATGGTCGACGACGACGGTGAGCTCCACCTGGAGCTGCCGCTCGAGTGGGAGCGCAACCGGGCCCGCCAGACCG
>DMTU01000354.1 GCA_003476595.1 Acidimicrobiaceae bacterium
AATATCGACTCAGATCACTAGCCATCCGCGTTCTTGTCGGAGGGTCCGGGGAGGATGGCCCGGTGACCACGACCCGGCCCCGATCCTCCCGGCCCCGCCGCTCCACCTTCCGCTGCTCCTCCTGCGGGGCGGGCGCCCCGGTGTGGGCCGGGCGCTGCACCGGCTGCGACGAGTGGAACACCCTGGTGGAGGAGCGCACATCCTCGGTCACCCGCAGCGTCGGCTCGCCGGCGACGCCGGCGCGTCCCATCGCGGAGGTGACCGACCAGGACGTCGCGCCCATGCCCACCGGCGTGCCTGAGCTGGACCGGGTCCTCGGCGGGGGGCTGGTCCCGGGCTCGGTCACCCTCGTCGGCGGGGAGCCCGGCATCGGCAAGTCGACCCTGCTCCTGCAGACCGCGTCGGCCATGGCCGGGAACGGCAGGCCCGCCCTGTACCTGACCGCGGAGGAGTCCGCCCCCCAGGTGCGGGGGCGGGCCCACCGCCTCGGTGCCCTCGCCGACCAGCTGTGGCTGGCCGCCGACACCGCCCTGCCCGACGTGCTCGCCCACCTCGACGCCGTCCAGCCGGCCGTCATGGTCGTGGACTCCATCCAGACCGTCCACGATCCCGACCTGGCGTCCGCACCGGGCGCGGTCGGACAGGTGCGCGAGTGCGCCCAGCGCCTCGTCACCGAGGCCCGGGCCCGCGGTGTGGCCGTGGTGCTGGTCGGCCACGTCACCAAGGACGGCGGGCTGGCCGGGCCGCGGGTGCTGGAGCACCTGGTCGACACCGTGCTCTCCTTCGAGGGCGACCGCCACCACGCCCTGCGCCTGCTCCGGGCGGTGAAGCACCGGTTCGGCGGCACGGGCGAGCTCGGGGTGTTCGAGATGTCCGACGCCGGCCTGGTCGGCGTCGACGACCCGAGCGCGCTGTTCCTGGCCGACCGCCGCACCGGCGAGGCCGGCTCGGTCGTGATCCCGGTGCTGGACGGTGGCCGGCCGCTGCTGGTCGAGGTCCAGGCCCTGCTCGCGCCCACCACCATCCCCACGCCCCGCCGCCAGGGTCAGGGCGTCGAGAGCAGCCGCCTGGGCATGCTGCTGGCGGTGCTCGACCAGCGGGTGGGCGTGTCGGCCGCCAACCTCGACGTGTGGGTCACCGTCGCCGGTGGCGTGCGGGCCACCGAGCCCGCCGCCGACCTCGGCGTGGCGCTGGCGGTCGTGTCGGCCATGACCGGCGTGCCCGTGCCCGGCGACCTCGTCGCGTGCGGCGAGGTCGGCCTGGCCGGCGAGCTCCGCCAGGTCGGCCGCATCGACCGCCGCCTCGCCGAGGCCGCCCGCCTCGGCTTCCGTCGCGTCCTCGTGCCCACCACCGCCCCCGAACCGCCCGCGGGCTGCCAGGCGATCCGGGCGCGCGGGCTGCGCGAGGCCATCGCAGCGGTCGGGCTGGACCGGCACGGATAGTCTGTGAAGGTGCCGTCCAGGACCTCACCCGCGATGCTGGAGGCCCTCGCCTTCGTGGCGCCGGGCGCACCGCTGCGCGAAGGCCTGGATCGCATCCTGCAGGCGGAGATGGGGGCCCTCATCGTGGTCGGGGACGGCCCCGACGTCTTGAACATCTGCTCGGGCGGCTTCCTGCTCGATGCCGCGTTCAGCCCCCAGCGCCTGTCCGAGCTGGCCAAGATGGACGGCGCCATCATCCTGGCCCCCGACGCCACGCGCATCGCCCGGGCCAACGTCCACCTGGTGCCGAACCCCAACGTCCCCACGTCGGAGACCGGCACCCGGCACCGCACCGCCGAGCGGGTGGCTCGCTCCATCGACGTCACCGTCGTGTCGGTGTCGGAGGACCAGCAGGTCATCGCGGTCTACGTCGGGGACGAGAAGCACCCGCTCCAGCCCATCCCGATCCTGCTGAACCGGGCCAACCAGGCGCTGCAGACCCTCGAGCGCTACCGCAACCGCCTCGACGACGTGTCGGCCAACCTCTCGGCCCTCGAGGTCGAGGACCTGGTCACGGTGCGCGACGTCGTCACCGTGCTGCAGCGCACGGAGATGGTCCGCCGCATCGCCGACGAGCTCGCCTCCGACATCGTCGAGCTCGGCACCGACGGCCGCCTCGTGCGCCTGCAGCTCGACGAGCTGATGGGCGGCGTCGACGACGAGCGCCGCCAGGTCGTGCGCGACTACTTCCACGAGGAGAGCAGCTGGCACCTCGACGAGGCCATGACCGCCCTCGCCGACCTCGGCACCGAGGACCTGCTCGACCTGCGCATCGTCTCCTCCATGCTGCACCTGCCCGGTGCGCTGGACCTCGACGCCTCGGTGCAGCCCCGCGGCTACCGGCTCCTGTCGCGCATCCCCCGCCTGCCGGACTCCATCATCGAGGCCATCGTCGAGCGGTTCGGCTCGCTGCAGAAGATCATGCGGGCCACCATCGACGACCTCGACGACGTCGGTGGCGTCGGCGAGACCCGGGCCCGCTCCATCAAGGACGGCCTGGCCCGCCTGGCCGAGTCCAGCATCCTCGACCGCTACTCCTGAGAAGTCAGCCGACGTTGCGGCGAAGGAGGGAGTGGACCCGCTCCCAGTGCAGCTCGGAGGCCTGCCGGTGGTACCGGGGCCCGGGCGGGGCGAAGCCGTGCACGGCGTCGTCGTGCCAGTCGAGCGTGTAGGTGACGCCGGCGCCGCGCAGCGCCTGCTCCATGACCTCGCGGTCCTCCACCGGCGCGGTGGGGTCGTCGGCGCACCAGGCGAAGTGCAGCTCGGCGTCGACGGCGTCGAGGCCGAGGTGGGGGGAGTCCTCGCCGTCGCGCACGAGCCAGGCACCGTGGATCGACGCGCCGGCCCGCACCCGCTCGGGCATGGCCCGGGCGATGGACACGACGAGGCCGCCGCTCATGCAGAAGCCGACCGCCCCGACGGGGCCGTCGGCCGCGGCCGGGTCGTCGTCGGCGAACGCGAGGAGGGCCTCGGCGTCGCCGAGGATGTTGGTGGGCGTGACCGTGCCCATCAGCTCCTGGCGCTTGTGCATGTCCTCGTCGCTGGTGCCGAGCTCGCGGTACTCCATGCCCCGGTAGAACAGGAACGGCAGCAGCACGTAGTACCCGGCGGTGGCGAGGCGCGACGCCATGTCCATCAGCGCCGGTCGGATGCTCGGCGCGTCCATCAGGTACAGCACCACGGGGTGGGGCCCGCCGTGGGTCGGGTGGAAGACGAAGGTCGTCATCTCCCCGTCGGGGGTGCTGAGCTCGACCCGGCGCTGCTCCATGCTCAGGTGGCCCGGCGGGTGAGCTGCTCGCGGTCGGTGATGCGGTAGCGGCGGTCGCGCTGGTCGAGCCAGCCGAGGCGCAGGAACGAGGCGATGGCCTTGTTGACCCGCTCGCGGGAGGCGCCGACCATGCCGGCCAGCTCCTCCTGGGTCACCGGGAGGGTGAACTCGTCCTGGTCGCCGGCCAGCTCGAGCAGGCGCTTGGCCGTGCGCCCGGTGACGTCGAGGAACACCGAGTCGGCGAGGGCGGAGTCGGTGATGCGCAGGCGGGTGGACAGCAGCGCCACCACCAGCCACAGCAGGGCGGGCCGCTCCTCGTAGATCTTCTGCACCGGCTCGTAGGGGACGACGGTGACGACGGAGGGCTCGAGCGCACGGGCCTCGGTGGATCGACCGAGCCCGTCGAAGAGCGGCATCTCGCCGAACAGGTCGCCCCGCTCCATCAGCGCGATGACGGACTCCCGCCCGTCGGCCGAGCGCTGCGACATGGCCACGCGGCCGCCCTCGACGAGGAACAGCTCCTCGGACTCGTCGCCTTCGGAGAACAGCACGTCGCCCCGACGGAGGTCCCGGGTCGTGGCGGCACGGACCACGTCGTCGAGCTCGACCTCGGTGAGACCCGAGAAGAGCGCGGAGGCTGCGAGGAGGTCACGGTCGGCCACGAGGTCCGAATCTATGCCAAACGTCACCGGACCGGGCAGGAGGGTCGCCGTCGGGACCGGATACGAGGAGGTGCCGGTTGCTGCGTACGCTCCCTGGGATGCCTGCCCCCGCCGCTCCTGCCCCGGTGTGGACCGTGGTCGTCGCCGGCGGCGGCGGCACCCGCTTCGGTGGTCCCAAGCAGTACGTGGAGCTCGCCGGCCGACGCACCATCGACTGGTCCCTCGCCGCCGCCCGGTCCGTGTCCGACGGCATCGTCGTGGTCGTGCCGGCCGCCGACGTCGACGAGCCCATCCCCGACGCGGATTCGGTCGTGGCCGG
>DMTU01000095.1:0-2296 GCA_003476595.1 Acidimicrobiaceae bacterium
GCCGTAGAAGGCCTCGGCGGCGGCGAGGTCGTCGACCGGGACGGCGAGGTGGAACCGGGGCAGCTCTGGCACGCTGCGAGTCTCCCATGGACGACGATCGCACCCCGTTGCCCGATCGCGTGCGCGCCGGCGTCGCCGAGGTCGCGTCGCGCGCCGAGCTGGTCCGCATCGGCGAGGCCGCGCTCGCCCGGCTGGCCGCCTCCATCGACCCGTCGCCTCCCGCGCCGTTCCCGGAGGAGCGGTGGGCGGGCAGCGTCGCCGACCGAGCCATGGGCGTGGTGGCGTGGAACGCCGTCAACTTCGGGTCGGGCTGGTTCCCCCACGTCGTCAAGCTCCCCGGCCACTCCGGTGCGCGGACCATGGCGGCCCGCTGGCAGGCGCGCTGCCGCCACGCCGGCGCACCCACGGCGGCGTGGCTGGCCGAGGTCACGGTCGAGCAGGTGGCCGACGTGTTCCACCAGCCCCTCGACGGCGAGGTGCGGGGCCTGCTCGACGCCTTCACCGCCGCCTGGCGCGAGCTGGGTGCGCACCTGCTCGACCACCACGCCGGTTCGGCCGTCGCCATGGTCGAGGCTGCCGACGGACAGGGCGCGGCGCTGACCGCGGAGCTCGGGGCGCTCCCCTGCTGGGACGACCGCCACCGGCTCGACGACCTCGACGTGCCGCTGTACAAGCGGGCCCAGATCGTCGTGTCGAACCTGGCCGGCGCGCTCGCCGACGACGAGCTGGGTCGGTTCGACGACCTGGCCACCCTGACCGCGTTCGCCGACAACCTGGTGCCCCACGTGCTCAAGGTCGCCGGCGTGCTGGTGGTCGACCCCGGGCTCGACGCCCGCATCGAGCGCGAGGAGCTGCTGGCCTCGGGCGAGCGCGGCGAGGTGGAGCTGCGCGCCGTGGCCGTCCACGTGGTGGAGCTGCTGGTCGAGCGGCTCCGGTCCGCCGGTCACGACGACGTCACGGCCGCGACCGTCGACCACCGGCTCTGGCAGCAGGGGCAGGACCCGGCCGTGAAGGCCCGGCCGCGCCACCGCTGCCGGTGCACGTACTACTGAAACCCGGCATCCACGTTGACATCACCTGGGCACCCCGGCATCCTGGGGAGCGATGATCCACGCGCTGGGACTGCTCCTTCTCACCTAGGCGAGCGCCACATACCGCGCTCGCCCGACCTCCTGTGCCTCCCGGCCAGGAGGTTTCTTGCTTTTCCGACCCGAACCCGCAGCCCCGACGAGATCCCGAGAGGAACCGACATGGGAACCGAACCCCGCAACGGCAAGCCCGGCACGATGCCCTTCGAGAAGTACCAGCCGTTCCTCCCCCTCGAGCTCCCGGACCGCACCTGGCCGGACAAGCGCATCGAGGCCGCACCGCTGTGGTGCTCGGTCGACCTCCGCGACGGCAACCAGGCCCTGATCGACCCGATGGACCCGGTCCGCAAGCGCAAGATGTTCGACCTGCTCGTCGACATGGGGTTCAAGGAGATCGAGATCGGCTTCCCGTCGGCGAGCCAGCCCGACTTCGACTTCTGCCGCCACCTCATCGAAGAGGACCTGATCCCCGACGACGTGTGGATCCAGGTGCTGGTGCAGTCCCGTCCCGAGCTCATCGAGCGCACCTACGAGGCCATCGCCGGGGCGCCCCGCGCCATCGTGCACTTCTACAACTCGACCTCCATCCTGCAGCGCCGGGTGGTGTTCGGCCTGGAGAAGGACGGGATCACCGACATCGCGGTCAACGCCGCCAAGCTCGCCCGCAAGCTGGAGGACCGCGTGCCCGGCACGCACGTCCGCTACGAGTACTCGCCCGAGAGCTTCACCGGCACCGAGACCGACTACGCCATCGAGATCTGCGACGCCGTCCGGGAGGCCATCGACCCCGGCACCGACGACAAGCTGATCATGAACCTGCCGGCCACGGTGGAGATGTACACGCCGAACATCTACGGCGACGTCATCGAGTACTTCCACCGCAACATCCCCCACCGCGACCAGGTCGTGCTGAGCCTGCACCCGCACAACGACCGGGGCTGCGCCGTGGCCGCGGCGGAGTTCGGCGTCATGGCCGGCGCCGACCGGGTCGAGGGCACCTTGTTCGGCAACGGCGAGCGCACCGGCAACGTCGACCTGGTCACGCTCGGCATGAACCTGTTCGTGCAGGGCGTCGACCCCGAGATCGACTTCCGGGACATCGACGCGGTCCGCCGCACCACCGAGTACTGCAACCGCCTGGAGGTCCACCCGCGCCACCCCTACGCCGGCGACCTCGTCTACACCGCCTTCTCCGGCAGCCACCAGGA
>DMTU01000095.1:2366-5033 GCA_003476595.1 Acidimicrobiaceae bacterium
TTCTCCGGCTCGCACCAGGACGCGATCAAGAAGGGCCTGGCGGCGCTGGCCGAGACGATCCCCGACGGCGGCGCGGCGGGCGACTACCCCGTGTGGGAGGTGCCGTACCTGCCCATCGACCCCAAGCACGTGGGACGCACCTACGAGGCGGTCATCCGCGTCAACAGCCAGTCCGGCAAGGGCGGCGTCGCGTACGTGATGAAGGAGGAGCACGGCTTCGACCTGCCCCGCCGGCTCCAGATCGAGTTCTCCAAGGCGATCCAGGGCGTGGTGGAGGACACCGGGACCGAGATCAACCCCGGGGAGATGTGGGCCCAGTTCGAAGGCGAGTACCTCGGCATCGGCCGCTACCGGCTCGACTCCTACGAGATGCGCACCTCCGACGAGGCCGCCGAGATCACCGCCCAGGTCATCGCCGACGGGGAGCACCACACGGTCATCGGCCGCGGCAACGGACCGGTGTCCGCCTTCGTCAGCGGCCTGCGCGAGCACCTCGGCATCGACGTCGACGTCCTCGACTACACCGAGCACGCCATCGGTTCCGGTGCCGACACCCAGGCCGTGGCCTACGTGGAGACCCAGACCCCGGAGGGGCTCGTCCGCTGGGGCGTCGGCGTCCACGACAGCATCGTCGTGGCGTCGCTGCGAGCGGTGCTCTCCGCCGTCAACCGCTGAACCATGGCCATCTGGCTGGACGCGCTCGTCACCGGTGACGAGCCGGCGGCGTGGCGGGCCGCCGGCTTCGCGCTCCACGACGACGAGGTCGCCATCGGCACGGTGCGCGTCCTCTGCACCGGCGACGGCCGCGGGCATGACCGGTGGCGACTGCGCGCCGACGACGAGGTCGTGCCCACGTCGGTGGACGGGCTCGGCACGTCGGTCACCGATCGTGCGCCGCAGGGCCCGGTCGAGCACCCCAACGGGGTCTCGCGCCTGGACCACGTCGTGCTCCGGTCCCCCGATCTCGACCGCACCACCGAAGCGTTCGGCGCGCTGGGCCTCGACCTGCGCCGCACCCGTGACGTGGGCAGCGGCGAGGGGGCGATGCAGCAGCGCTTCTTCCGGATGGGCGAGGTGATCCTGGAGCTGGTCGGTCCCCCGTCACCGGTCGGCGACGGGCCCTGCAGCATCTGGGGCCTGGCCCTGGTCACCGACGACATCGATGCATCGGCCGCTCACCTCGGGGCGGCGTGCTCGCCCCCGAAGCCGGCGGTGCAGCCCGGGCGGCGGATCGCCACCGTCCGGACGCGCGAGCTCGGGATCGGACCGACGATCGCGCTGATGACCCCCCACGTGCGGGCGACGGGCTGACGCCCGCCCCCGCGCCCGTGCCTCAGGAGGTGCGGGCGTCCTCGCCGTCGCGATCACGGTCGCGGTCGTGGCTGTCGTGGTCGGCGTTGCGGTCGTAGTCGTGCCGCGCCAGCGCGCTGACGAGCCAGTCGCGGTTGCGGTCGAGCGGACGCTCCAGCCCGGCCTCCTCGGCCCGCTTGGCGAGCTCGTGGTCGCTCAGCTCGCGGAGCCGGTCCTCGCGGGTGTGCAGGTCGCGCATCGAGTCGCGCTCGACCTTGCCGCGCCACGCGCCGGTGGACTTGCCCCGGGCCTCGATGAAGTCCTTGAACTGCTCGAGGTCCTTCTTCGACCGGTCGGAGATGTAGCCACCCCAGTCGGCGACCTTCTCGAGAAAGCCCTTCGGGTCGGTCTCCATCTGCAGCACCACGCGCGTGGTGTTGTCGTCGAGGGCGTGGAACGTCACGACGCCGGAGTTCTCGGTGCCGTCCGTGGCGGTCCAGGCGACCCGCTGGTCCGGGGTCTGCTCGGTGATCTCGGCCTGCCACTCCCGGCTGACGCCGGAGATCTTGGCCTTCCAGTGCGTGTGGGTGTCGTCCACCTGGCGCACGTCGACGACGTGCTTCATGAACAGGGGGAAGTCCTCGAACTGCGTCCACTGGTCGTAGACGGTGCGGACGGGGAGGTCGATGTCGATCTCGTGGATCATCGTGGGGCTCCTTGCATCGGGGGCAGGTCTGGCTCCCGTGCTCCGTACCCGGAAGGGCCGGTCGGGAGTCGGACCGCCCTCAGGACCGGAGCAGGCCGTCGATGCGTCGGCTGGCGACGGCGACCCCCACCGCCACCATCGCGAGCAGGTAGGCGACGTGCACGAGCAGGCCGACGCCCACCTCGCCGGTGGTGAGCGCACGGCACAGCGCCACCCCCTGGTACAGGGGCGTGAACCGGATGATCGTGGCGAGCGCGCCCGGGTACTGCGACAGCGGGAAGAACGTGGCCGAGAACAGGAACATCGGGGTGATGGCCAGGTTCACGAAGTCGAAGTCGAGGAACGAGCGCAGGTAGGTGGCGCCGGCGAGGCCGATCGACGCGAACGCCGCACCGATCAGGACGGTGGCGGGCAGCGCGGCGATCGCCCACCACGACTCCGTGAGCCCGAACAGCGCCATGGTGACGAGGAACGCCGCCGAGTAGAAGGTGCCCCGCATCAGCGCCCAGGTGACCTCCCCGAGCGCGACGTCCCGCGGTTCGAGCGGCGTCGCCAGGACGGCGTCGTAGAGCTTGGCGTAGCGAAGCCGGATGAAGAAGTTGAACGTGGTGTCGAACACGGCGCCGTTCATGGCCGCCGTGGCCAGCATGCCACTGGCCACGAACGTCTCG
>DMTU01000095.1:5152-5480 GCA_003476595.1 Acidimicrobiaceae bacterium
AGCATGCCGCTGGCCACGAACGTCTCGTAGGGGACCTGCCGGCCGGCGTAGGTGATGTCGCCGACGAGCGCACCGACGCCGATGCCGATCGAGAGCAGGTACAGGAACGGCTCGACCACGCCCGTGAGCAGGATCGGCCACGCCCGCACGTAGCCGACGACGTTGCGCTCGGTCAGGCGCAGGAAGCGCTTGCGGGGGTCGAGCGGCGGTGCGATGCGGCCGTGGTCGACCAGGTCCTGGACGCTCACGGGGTCAACCGCCGCTCGAAGCCGCGGACGCCGAAGGGCAGGGCCGCCGCGGCGACCGCGACCAGGACGCCCACGTGCAG
>DMTU01000321.1 GCA_003476595.1 Acidimicrobiaceae bacterium
AGAACTGCCAGGCGTACACGCGAGACGGGCCCGGGCAGCTGCCCGGGCCCGTCGTCGTTCTCGTGTGCCGTTCAGCGCAGCGTCAGGCCGGACTGGGAGTCGAAGAAGTAGAGGTTGGCGGAGTCGATGGCCACCTCGATGGTCTCGCCCCGGTTGACTCGACTGCGGGGGCTGAACCGGCCGACCAGCGGCGTGCCAGCCGAGCCGGCGGTGCCCTCGTCGTTGACGTCGGGATCGCCGGAGTGGACCTTCGGTGCGTCGATCGAGGCGTGGATCATCAGCTCGGAGCCGAGCGCCTCGACCAGCTCGACATCGGTCTTGATGAGCTGGTCCCGGGGATGATCGGGCTTGAGGGAGGCGTCCTCCATGTCCTCGGGGCGGATGCCCACCGTCACCTTCTCCCCCAGGTGGTCCTTCATGCCCGGCTTGCGCTCGAGCACCTCTGGCGGCACCGCCACGGTCTGGCTGCCCAGCTTCAGCGACGCGCCGCCGTCGGCGCGGCTGAGCACACCCTCGTAGAGGTTCATCGACGGCGACCCGATGAAGGCGGCGACGAAGACGTTGTCGGGGTGGTCGTAGAGGTTCTGGGGGGTGTCGACCTGCTGGAGGATGCCGCCCTTCAGGACGGCCACTCGATCACCCATCGTCATGGCCTCGACCTGGTCGTGGGTGACGTAGAGCGTGGTGACGCCGAGCTCGCGCTGGATGCGGGCGATCTCGGCCCGCATCTGCACGCGCAGCTTGGCGTCGAGGTTCGACAGCGGCTCGTCCATGAGGAACGCGGCTGGCTGGCGCACGATGGCCCGGCCCATGGCCACGCGCTGGCGCTGGCCACCGGAGAGCTGGCCCGGCTTGCGATCGAGGTTCTCGGTGAGCTCGAGGATCTCGGCCGCCTTGTGGACCCGCTCCTCGATCTCTGACTTGGACACCTTGGCCAGCTTGAGGGCGAAGGCGATGTTGTCGAACACCGTCATGTGCGGGTACAGCGCGTAGTTCTGGAACACCATGGCGATGTCCCGGTCCTTCGGCGCGGCTTCGTTCACCCGGCGGCCGGCGATGCGCAGCTCGCCGCTGGTGATCTCCTCGAGCCCGGCCACCATCCGCAGTGCCGTGGACTTGCCACAGCCGGATGGTCCGACCAGGACCAAGAACTCGCCGTCTCGGATCTCGACCTCGAGTTCGTGGACGGCCTCGAAGCCGTTCGGATACACCTTCGAGACCTTGTCGAGGGTCACTTGCGCCACGACGGTTCCCCCTGTCGCTCGGCTGGCTGAAAGCGCTTGCAGCGTACACCGGCTCCGGCCGGCGTGTGGCGAGAAGTCGATGAACTTCGATCAGAAGTAGATGATGCGCTCGGCGCGCTCCACGACCTCGTCGAGGTCGTCGGTCCAGGCACCCGTGGAGATGTACTTCCACCCGTAGTCGCAGACCACGAACACGATGGTCCCCGACTCGATCTCGCCAGCCACCTTGACCGCGCCGGCCAGGGCCGCGCCGGCGGAGATGCCGGAGAAGATGCCGATCTCGGAGAGGCGGCGGGTCCACTCGATGGACTCGCGCGGGCGCACGATGCGCTTGCGATCGAGCAGCTCGGCGCCGCCCCACTTCTCGAAGACCGGCGGGATGTAGCCCTCGTCCAGGTTCCGGAGGCCCTCGACGCGCTCCCCCAGCGGGGGCTCGATGGCGATCACCTTGATGTCGGGGTCCTGCTCCTTGAGGAACCGGCCCACGCCCATGAGCGTGCCGCTGGTGCCGAGGCCGGCGACGAAGTGGGTGATCTCGGGGACGTCGGCCCAGATCTCGGGGCCCGTGGTGCGGTAGTGGGCCAGCGGGTTGGCCTCGTTCGCGTACTGGTAGAGGAACGCCCACTCCGGGTGCTCGTCGGCCAGCTTGCGGGCCCGGGCGACGGCCCCGTTGGAGCCCTCGGCCCCCGGGCTCATGATGATCTCGGCGCCGTAGATCTCGAGCAGCTGGCGGCGCTCGATCGAGACGTTCTCGGGCAGCACGATCTTGATCGGGTAGCCCTTCATCCGGGCGATCATCGCCAGGGCGATGCCGGTGTTGCCCGAGGAGGGCTCGATGATCGTCTTGCCCGGCGTCAGCGTGCCGTCGGCCTCGGCCTCCTCGATCATGGCGAGCGCGATCCGGTCCTTGACGGAGCCGGCCGGGTTCTGGCCTTCCATCTTGCCCAGGATGCGCACGTCGGGGTTCGGGCTGAGCGCGCTGCAGTCGACGATGGGGGTGTTCCCGATCATGTCGAGGACCGAGTCGAAGACTGCCATGGTCGCCTGAGCTCCTGGAGTGGTGGCGTGGAAAGTTGACCGCGTGGGTCAACAATGTACCCACCGACCGATGTTCCCGATCAGCGGCACATCCTCAGCGCACGACGCCGACGGGCTCCTCGCTGACGGCGCCCTCGACGATGCGGTAGCTGCGCAGGACCGGCGCGTCGTCGCGCAGGGACACGATCACGTAGTGCCAGTCCGGGTCCGGTGCCTGGACGATGTCCGTGGGCGAGGGGTAGGCGTCGGTGTGGGTGTGGCTGTGCACGACACCGATGATGGCGAGCCCGGCCTCGGCGGCGGCGTCGTCGGCGTCGAGGAAGTCCCGGGGCCCGATGCTGTACACGCGGGAGGACCGGGCCGCGTTCGCCGTCGGGTGGAAGATCGGCGCCACGTCCCGGGCGGGGTCGCCGAGCAGCAGCCCGCAGGCCTCGTCGGGGAGGCCGTCGTAGGCGTGGCCGATGATGGCGGCGTAGGCGGAGGCACTGAGGCGCAGCACGGCGGGCGAACCTAACCGCCCTCGGCCTCGGCCAGCGTGGTCTCGACCGGGACCGAGGTGGTCGGCAACGGCGGTGCGGGCGCTGCGGGCGACTGCCCCGGCTCGGTCCCGGTGACCTCCCAGTGCCACAGGTACTCCCGCAGGGTGAGCCCCGAGGCCTGCACCCGTCCGGCGAGGTCCCGCCCGAGGTAGCGGAAGTGCCAGGGTTCGTACTTGTAGCAGGTGACGTCCTCGGCACCGGCCGGGTACGACAGCACGAAGCCGTACTGCCAGGAGTTCTCCGCCAGCCACTGGCCGGTGGGCGTCTCCCCGAACGCCTGGTCCACGTCGGTCTGGCCGATCGGGCGCACGTCGATGGTGGTGCCGAGGTGGTGCTCGCTGTGACCGCCGCGCGCGGTGCCCTCGATGGCGGCCTCGCGCCCGAGCTCGGCGACCCGGGCGTCGAAGAGCCGCTGCTGGTCGGCGATGGAGCGGTGCCCGGCGAGGAGGGCCACCTCGGGCAGGCCCTCGGTGATCAGGGCGTTGCGCATGGCGTTCAGGTCCTCCACGACCAGCGCCCGGACGCGGTACTCGGCGCTGTAGCCGGCCTCCGACGCGGGGACCAGGTCCGGCGGCTCGTACTGCTCGGGCACGGCGCGCATCGGATCGACCAGGGTGCGGTACCAGTCGTCGGTGCGGTCGTAGGCGGTGGGCTCGGACTGCTCCGGATGGGTGCAGGGTGGCGGGGCCTGGAGCGGCACGGTCGTCCTGGTCGGCTGGGTCGTGGCCGTCAGGGCCGTGCCCGAGTCGTCTCCGCCGGTGAGGGCGCCCACGACGTTCCAGACCAGGACCACGACGAGCAGCACCCCGGTGGCAGCCACCAGGCGGCGGAGGGCGTAGTTCGGCCGGGGGC
Source organism: Acidimicrobiaceae bacterium (assembly GCA_003476595.1). Classification (GTDB taxonomy): domain Bacteria; phylum Actinomycetota; class Acidimicrobiia; order Acidimicrobiales; family Salinilacustritrichaceae; genus Salinilacustrithrix. Next base: position 3,674 of record DMTU01000321.1, read on the forward strand.
CCGGTCGTCGCGGCGGGTAGGGCTGCATCGCGTCGACACGCTAGGCAACCGGATCGACCCGGACCGGGAGGGTGCCGGTAGCGTCGCGGACGCCATGCCCGCTGCCGACACCACCCTCATCGCGGCGAACCGCCGCGCCCGACGCAACTACGACATCACCGAGACGCTCGAGGCCGGCATCGTCCTGCACGGGTCCGAGGTGAAGTCGCTGCGGGAGGCCACGGTCCAGATCGCCGACGGCTACGTCCGCTTCGAGGGCAACGAGGCATGGCTGCAGGGCGTGCACATCGCTCCCTACCTCTTCTCCCAGGACCACAGCGGACACGACCCCGACCGGCACCGCAAGCTGCTCCTCCATCGGCGCGAGCTGGACCGGCTGCGGACGATGGTGGACCTCGAGCGCGTGTCCATCGTCCCGCTCTCGCTGTACTTCAAGGACGGCAAGGCCAAGGTCGAGCTGGGCGTCGGGAAGGGGCGCAAGCTGCACGACAAGCGCGCCGTCGAAGCCGAGCGCGACGCCGACCGGGAGATCCAGCGGGCGCTGGCCCACCGCGGCCGCGACTGATTCCGTGACATACCGCCCGGGGTATCTGGTGACCCAAGACCCTGGCTGAGCCGTCGCCCGCGTCGCACAGTTCGGACATGACCGAGAACGTCGTGATCCTGGGCGGGGGCACCGGTGGGACGCTCACCGCCAACCGCCTGCGCAAGCAGTTCTCCAGGGGTGAGCTCGCCATCACGGTGGTCGACCAGGACCGGGCCCACGTGTACCAGCCGGGGCTGCTGTTCCTGCCGTTCGGGCTCGCCCACGGCGAGGACCTGATCCGGCCCCGCCACCGCCAGCTCAAGAAGGGGATCGACTTCGTCGAGTCCGACATCGACCGCGTCGACGTCGACGGCCACCGGGTGCTGCTGGCCGGCGGCCAGGAGCTCCCCTACGACGTGCTGGTGATCGCCACCGGCGCTCGGCTCGTGCCCGACGAGACCGACGGCCTCACCGGGCCCGGTTGGATGGAGAAGGTCTTCACGTTCTACGACCTGCCCGGCGCCACCGGCCTCGAACAGGCCCTGCGGGACTTCGAGGGCGGCCGGCTGGTGGTCAACGTGGTCGACATGCCGATCAAGTGCCCGGTGGCACCGCTCGAGTTCTGCTTCCTGGCGGATTGGTACTTCCACGAGCGCGGCATCCGCGACCGGGTGCAGCTCACGCTGGTGACGCCGCTCGACGCCGCGTTCACCAAGCCACGGGCTGCCTCGATGCTCGGCGGGATGCTGGAGGACAAGGGGGTCGAGCTGGTCACCGAGTTCAACACGGGCGAGGTCGACGGGGCGGCGGGGAAGCTCGTCGGCTTCGACGAGCGGGAGGTCCCCTTCGACCTCGCCGTGGTGATCCCGGTCCACTCCGGCGCGGCGTACGTGGGTCGCTCCCCCGGCCTGGGCGATGCCTTGGACTTCGTCGAGACGGATCCGCACACGCTGCAGTCGAAGGTGGCGCCGGAGATCTTCGCCATCGGCGACGCCGCCAACCTCCCGGCGTCCAAGGCCGGTTCGGTGAGCCACTTCGAGGGAGAGGTGCTGGTCGAGAACATCACCCGCTTCCTCCGCGGCGAACCCCTCGACGCGAGCTTCGACGGGCACGCCAACTGCTTCATCGAGACCGGCTTCGACAAGGCCCTGCTCATCGACTTCAACTACGAGCAGGAGCCCGTGGAGGGGCACTACCCCGGCCCGGTGGGCCTGCCGCTGCTGAAGGAGTCGCGGCTCAACCACCTCGGGAAGCTGATGTTCCAGTGGTTCTACTGGCACAGCCTCCTTCCCGGGCGGGACATCCCCGGCGTCGGGGCCGACATGCCCCGCGCCGGCAAGCACATCGACCGAGCACCGAGGAGCGCACCGAAATGACCACCGCAACCATCGCCGGCAGCCAGGTCGAGCTGAACGACGAGGGCTTCTTCGAGGACCCCGAGCAGTGGACCGAGGACATGGTCCCCGAGCTGGCCGCCAACGAGGACATCCACGAGCTGGACGACAAGCACTGGCAGGTCATCCGCTTCATGCGCCAGGAGTACTTCGCCCACGGCACCGGGCCGACGGTGCGAGCGCTCGGCAAGACCTCCGGGGTCTCGGTCAAGGAGCTCTACCAGCTGTTCCCCAAGGGACCGGCCAAGATCGCCGCCCGCATCGCCGGGATCCCCAAGCCCAAGGGCTGCATCTAAGCGACGTCAGACGAACCAGAGGACGGAACCACCATGGACCTGAGCACCCACAAGGTCTCGATCATCGTCTCCCAGGGATCGCTCGAGGGGATCTACCCCGCGCTGATCATGGCGAACGGGGCACGCGCCGAGGGGATGGAGGCGAACCTGTTCTTCACCTTCTTCGGGCTCGACGCCGTGCACCGCCAGCGCCACGAGCACATCAAGATCTCGACCGTCGGCAACCCGGGTCTCCACATGGCGACCTGGGCCGGCGGCCTGCCCGGGGTCTCGTCGGTGATGACCCACTACATGGAGCGCAAGATGGAGGCGCTCGACATCCCCTCGATCCCCGAGTTCATCGAGATGATCTCCGACACCGGCGCCGGGCTCTACGCCTGCCAGGCCTCCGTCGACCTGTTCGGCCTCACCAAGGACGATCTGATCGACCAGGTCGAGGGGATCATCACCGTCGGCGACTTCTACGAGATGGCGGTCGACGGCCACATCATCTACACGTGACCGGGCGCCGTCACGCCCGGCAGTAGGTTCTGCGGCGTGATGCGACGGTGAGCGGAGTCACGTTCGACCAGGTGACCAAGCGCTTCGGCGACGTCGTCGCGGTGGACTCGATGTCCCTGGAGATCAGGGACCAGGAGTTCATGGTCCTGCTCGGGCCGTCGGGCTGCGGCAAGTCCACGGCCCTGCGCATGATCGCCGGGCTCGAGACGGTGTCCGAGGGCGAGCTGCGGATCGGGGACACGACGGTCAACGACGTCGAAGCCAAGGACCGCGACATCGCCATGGTGTTCCAGAGCTACGCCCTGTACCCGCACATGACCGTGCGGGACAACGTCGAGGTGCCGCTGAAGACCCGCTCCTACGACGTCGGCGGGGACCGGCGCAAGCTGCGCAAGCCCGAGCGCGCCGACCGGGTCGCCGAGGCCGCCCGCATCCTCGGGCTCAGCGACCTGCTCGACCGCAAGCCGGGGGCGCTCTCGGGCGGGCAGCGCCAGCGGGTCGCCCTGGCCCGCGCCATCGTGCGTCGGCCCGAGGTCTTCCTCATGGACGAGCCCCTCTCCAACCTCGACGCCAAGCTGCGGGCCCAGACGCGGGTGGAGCTCGTCGAGCTGCACCGCCAGCTCCGCACCACGATCATCTACGTGACCCACGACCAGGTCGAGGCCATGACCATGG
>DMTU01000088.1:0-182 GCA_003476595.1 Acidimicrobiaceae bacterium
GCCTGGGCCGGGAGCACCAGACCCGCGCGCGAATGGTGAGGGGCAGCTCCGTCCCTGGATCAGCCGAGTTCGGCGTCCCCGTCGTGACGGCGGCGCCCCCCCTCGCGATCGAGCCGACATCGGCCGAAATCCCGCGCACCGAGTTCACCGGCCCGGCCCGCAGACTCCTCGCCCTGACCGGC
>DMTU01000088.1:328-2836 GCA_003476595.1 Acidimicrobiaceae bacterium
CCTCGCCCTGACCGGCATAGCCGACGGCGACAGCTTCCGCAACGCGCTGCGGACGGCGTTCGCCGATCCGGAGACCGCGGAGATGTACGGCCGCGCCGCGGGAATCGTCGACGAGACGTTCTATCTCACCACGAACAGCGACGTCGCCAAAGCGGCGACGGATCCTGTCCGTCACTGGGCGCGCTACGGTCTCCGCGAAGGACGCCAGCCTCGGCGTGGTCTGAACGTTGGCTCGGCAGAGCAGCTGGTCGATGAGCTGGTCGCCGCCGCTGAGCCGCTGTTCGACGGCATCCCGGACTTCCCTGGCTTCCCCTTAAACCACGACGCCGAAGCTCGCCGTCAGACCAGCCTCGCCGCGATCCGGGGCGGCCTCGGCGCGCGAGGCAACAAGCTCGTCGTCGTCGCGCACTTGTACTACCGCGATCTCGTCCCGGAGATCCTCGAGCACCTCGCGAACATCCCTGAGGGCTTCGACCTCGTGGTGACGATGCCCGACTGGGGCAACCGCCAGATCGCCGACCTCGTGCGCGCCGCTTACCCGGACGCGCTGCTCTACCCCGCAGTCAACCGCGGCCGCGACATCGGACCGTTCCTGGACGTGCTCCCCGCAGTTCTCGAGCACGGCTACGATGCGATCCTGCACCTGCAGACCAAGGCCGGCTACTTCCATGCCGGCCGCCTGCGCCGCGACCTCGGTGAGCTGTGGCGCGGCGAGGCGTTAGACGCTCTGCTCGGCAGCCCCGAGCGTGTGGCGGCGATCCTCGGCGCCTTCCGCACGGACCCCGCTGTCCACGAGGTCGGACCGCAGCCGCACTACCTCGCCCTCGCAAAGTACCCGTACCACGACGGGGGCGAACTCGGCGAGTCGCTCCTCGGGGCGACCCCCGCGGAGGGGTTCTTCGCTGGGACGATGTTCTGGGCCCGGCCCGACATCCTCCGCCCGCTCGTCGAGCCGGGTACGCTCACCCTGACGAGCTTCGCAGAGGAGACCGGCGCGAACGACGGTGCGTTGGCCCACCTTGTGGAGCGGCTCTTCGGCCACGCGGCGCTGGCCGACGGCGGTGTGATCCTCGGGGCACCCGTCGACCCGGCCGAGCCCCTTATCACTGACTTTCAGCCCCTCGCGGTCACGATCCACGAGCATATGGAAGCCGCCCTTGCGGCGAAGCATGCGGCGCGCAAGACGCGGGCGCGTGAGGCGTTGGCATGGTAGGTAACCCGCCGAGCGTCGCGCTGGTCGCTGGACCATCCCATCTCGTTCGCTGGAGCCAACACGTGCGGGACGGGGTCGTTGACTCACCGTTGGAGTGGGTCCGATTTATTGGGATCGGGGGTGCGCCGATGTGGCACGCGTCGCTGTTGAAGCAGACAGCGGAGGTAGCGGGCCCTGAGGGGATTGTGGCTGTCCTCGTCGGCGACTTCCGGTTCGGGAACGGCATCCTCCTAGAGGATCCGGTACCTTCCGACACCCTGCTGGACGGGTTCCTCGCCATCGCATCCGGAGCGATGACCCCTGAGCATGACCGGGCCATGCTGCAGCGTGGCGTGGCAGGGATGCTCGCCTGGCATGAGACTTTCGCAGCCCGCGCACGGTACGTGCTTTGGGATGCCTTCGGTAGGCAGGTCCAGGATCGCCTGGCGGGACGGCACATCGTAGAGGGTCCCTATCGGCACCCGGTGTTCAACTACGACGAAATGGTCGCTGCGCTCCCCGGGCTCGACATTATTGACTTGTCCCCGCTTCTGCGCCTGCCGATGCACGAAGTGCAACGTCTGTTCATCGACACCAGCAACCATCCGTCGCAGATCGGGTACCAGCTGCTCAACGGCTTGATCTTCGACGACCTCGGCGCGCTCGAGGCTTACGACCGCGCCGTGGAGACGTTCGAAGCTGAGTTGCTGGAGCTCGCGCGCGGACTTACCCAGGCTGCGGGGCGGAGGGTGCTGCTCACTGGCCGTTCGGTGTGGCTGGACACGCTCTCGCGGTACCTCGGCGCCACAGGCGCCCAGCGGCTGGCCGAGGCCGGCTTGATCTTGGCTCCGCTTGACCGCGTGCCGGGTCAGCGCCCCCCGGCGCAGATGGTGGAGGACGTCGATCTGTCGCAGTGCGCTTTCGCCGTCGTGTCAGCGGGTGGAGTTGACCTGTCGCGACAGCTAGCAAGCGCGTTCGGGACCAATGCGTCGCGCTGGGCAGGCGCACCGGTCATTGACTGGGAGAGCGCGACGGAGGCCGCGATCCAGGATCGAGGCGAGACGCCCGCGTTCACGCGTGTCGACGGGAGCCTTCCCGTGCGCGACGATGCCGTCCCCCCCGTCCTCGTTCCGTCGCAAGTCGAGCTCGGTCCCGGCGGCATGCCGTCATGGACAGGCATCACGGGACTGCTGCGATGCATCGTCGACGGCGGGTGGTGGCGAGTCATCCCTGAGGAGCTCTGGAGGATCGAGGGCGAGGTGCTCATCACCAAGAGCGGTGTGGCATTCCTCGTCGGCGGCAACCACGAGCCACTC
>DMTU01000099.1:0-575 GCA_003476595.1 Acidimicrobiaceae bacterium
GGTGCTGCATTACCTCCGCGACTGGTCTATGCCACTCGACAACTTCGCGCGGGTGCTGCGTCCGGGGGGTTGGCTGGTCGCCTCGCTTGATCACCCGGATTCGCCGTTCTCGCGGGCCAATCGCGACTCCTACTTCGCGACCGAGTTACTCACGGACCGATGGAGCAAGGCCGGGATCATGATGGACGCCTCATTCTGGCGAAGGCCACTCTCGGACGTGGTCAACGCGTTTGCAGACGCCGGCTTCGTCCTCGACCGGCTACTCGAACCCCGGCTCACCGAAGAGGACCGAGCCCGTCACGCTGAGGATTCGGCGGGACTCGAAGACGTCCCGGTGCGGGCCATCTATCGCTGGCGCAAACTCCCGACTTCGCCCCGAGCACGACTGCCCGGTATCGCCGGGTAGAGGCACGCCGATGTGCCGATTGCGAGGATGCCGACTGCCTCCTAGCGCGCGGACATATTCACGTGGGGCACTGCCCTCAAGGTGCCGGTCCATGTCGCCAGGCCAAGGCGTCCCCGATTGTCATCCCCGACCGTCGCCGCGGCGCTCGCCGATCAGCCGGCCGTCGCGG
>DMTU01000099.1:702-1831 GCA_003476595.1 Acidimicrobiaceae bacterium
GCGGTTCGATGCTCGCATACGGGGCGTTCTTCTGCGCCCGGCCGAACTGGGTGGCCAGGAGCACTCCCGAGTCCGCAGTCGGCACTCGACTTGGAGCGCACCGAGCTAACAGGCTCCTGAATGGACCGGGGGAGACGGGCAGCCTCGGTCGCGGCTGCGGCTGACGGTCTTCCGACTATTCGCCGAGGACGAACGTCGCTGAACGGCGCTGCATCCCAGCCACGATTTCACGAGCTCGTTTGTAGTCGGGACCACCGGTCAGCCGGTCGATTTCGTTGGCCGCCGCTGCGAGAACCGATGCCATGTCGCCGTCCCAGGCGGCTGCGTAGGCCGCAGCTGAAACGGGAGTGCGGTCAAGAGCAGGTTCGAGCGGTGTACGCATGGCCCACACGATACAACGAACGAGTGTTCGGCCTCGGGGTCTGAGGTTGCGGCTGCGGAGGGGAGCGCCTACGCCGCCCACAGACGGCTGACGTCTGGCACGACGTTCGTCGTCAGAGATGTCGCCGCGGGCACTGGGGCGAGGAGGTCGTGTGCCTGTGCAGAATGCGACATCGCCTGGGCGGCACCGATGCTGCCGCCTCGCTTCGTGACGCCGACCGTCATCGCACATCCGCACGGGCAGAAGTCCCGAGGGTCGTCAGGCCCGCCGAAGGGCGTGTCGAACAACCGAGCCTTCGTCCGACCCAGACGATGAGCACCACCAGGATGACCCCGAAGACGGTCACAACGGTCAGCAGTCCAGCCAGGACCTCCCACACAGCGCCGGCCGGCAACTCAGTACCACGGCTCTTGGACACCGACGGCCGTCGCCCCACTTCGTTGAGCCCGCCCTTCGCTGCCAATCCATGCGTCGCTGCGTGCCAAAGACCGCTCCTCGCGCTCTCACGAGCGGCGAGCAGCGTCGAACCCCTCCGTGAGATCGGCGGCGGCAGGCTGGACCAGCGGGTACAACCCCGCGAGGTGCTCACGCGGCGACAAGCCGGGATGGAACGTGTCGCAGAACGCGGCGAGGGCCCGCAGGTTCTGGCACCACAGGACCGGTTCGAGCGTCAGGTAGGCGAAGGTCGTGGCGTGGCCACCCAACTCATCGGGGTCCGTCGGCAGGTGCGTGAGCTTGAGCGGCGGG
>DMTU01000099.1:1894-2396 GCA_003476595.1 Acidimicrobiaceae bacterium
AGCGGCGGGAGCGGCGGACGCTGCTCGGTCGTCTTCGACAGGGCAGCAACCCACACCGCGCCGACGTAGCGGCCCGCAGCGCTCGCCGGTACCTCGTCGAGTTCGATGTCGGCCCAGTCGGCAAGCGACCGGGCGTAGTTGCCGTCGGCATCGAGGACGGAGCCGAACACGTAGTCGCCGCCGGGATCGGTGGGACCGCCGGGCTCGGGCCCGTTGCCGGTCTCGACGATCACCTCGCCGGCGACCCGGTCGACGATCCGATCGCGCACGACCTCCACGTCCTGGTGGTTGAGGAGGGCGACGTCGTCTGCGGCGAGCTCCACACCGTCGAGGCAGCCGCGGAGCTGGCCGATGACCGCGTCGGCGTGGTCACCGTCGAGTCCGGCGAGCAGCCCGGCCGCGGCGGACACGACCAGCGATGTCGTGGGCACCGGCACCCGCCGATGACGAACGTTGCCGAGCGCCACCCGGATCGCTCCGGACACGGTCGTGCCCAGCAGGA
>DMTU01000099.1:2475-3836 GCA_003476595.1 Acidimicrobiaceae bacterium
GGTCGTGCCCAGCAGGATCTCCTGGGTGCCCATTTCCCGGTACGAGCCGACGTAGCTGGCAGCCGGTGCCTCCTCCCGTCGACGGGCCCTGTCGTGCGATGCGGCACGGGCGGCGAGCCCAGGAAGCGCGGTCAGCAACGCCGAGCTGACCTTGTTCAACGTGGCGCCGTCGTCGTGGCTGCCGGGTCGTGCTTCTCCGTGGACATGTGCGAGCAGCTGTGTGCGCACCGAGTCGTACACCCGGTGCGCGAGCGCGAGCTCCTCGGCGAGCGGGTCGGGTAGAGGGCCGTCTAGTACGTCTCCGGCGACGGCTCGGGCCGCGTCCATGGCGGCGCCCATCGTCTCGTAACGAGCGGCGTACCCGCGCCGCGTCAACCGAACCCGCTTCCCGCACCCGCACGGGCAAACCACCGCCATGACTCGATCGTACCCACGTGCCGCAGTCGCCTCTGGGCCCGTGGTGACCGCGTTGCGCGAGCACGAACTGCGCTGAGGGCGCGACGAAGGCCCCGCGGCGGGCAGGGCCTTCGTCTCGACCGGTTCGGCGGGAACCTGGTCGCGGCACGGCGGCGGGTGCCGTCCCTCGTCCGGCGACCGTAGCGTCAGGCGTGCCAGCCTGCCGCAATGGATCAGAGCCTGATCGAACAGCTCACCCCATGGCTGGCCAGTGGTGTCGTCGCTCTCGTCGGTATCTTCATCGGTCGGCGGATCGAGCGGCGCGACTCGCACGCCGCCTGGCTACGTGACCAGCGCCTCCGTCGAGGCAGCGGCCGAGCTTGACTCGGCGCAGCAGCGCCTTGAGCTCTGGGGTGACGGTCGGGGTGCTCATCCGGCTACCTCCTGCTCGCCGGCGCGGACAGCGAAGTCGCTGTCACTTCTCGCGAAGCGCGGGGTGACGACTGTGCCGGGCAGGCCCTGTTGGACCGGTGTGCCGTCGGTGGTCTCGGTGCCTCGTTCGAGCATTCGGCCGATCAGGCCGACGTTGATGGCTTCGGCGTCGAGGGCGCGCTCACATGCAGCGTTGACGCGGTGGGGTCCCCACTCCTTCACGAGTCCGAGCAGGGCGTAGACCTGGCGCATCTTCGTCCACGGCAACGGGATGTCCAACAGTGCGGTGGCGTACGCCAGCCGCCCGCTGGGAGGCCGAACAGGTCAGTGCGGCGTTCCTCGGCGAGCACTTCGCATCGGCTGTCGCATCCGTCACCGTCAGCGTGGATCCAGTCTCCACCGAACAGCTCACGCTCGTACGTGGTCGAGTCGCCCTCAGATCTGAGGCGTCGGCTCAGGCGGCGCTACGGCCGGGCAGATCGGGCACGACCGCCACCGTTGCCAGGCGGGAGCGGAACTCGGGCGGGATGCCC
>DMTU01000099.1:4004-4275 GCA_003476595.1 Acidimicrobiaceae bacterium
AGCGGAACTCGGGCGGGATGCCCAGGGAGCGCCAAGCCGCGACGGCAGGCGGATCGACGCCCAGCCGGTTCGCGACCGGGAGGACCCCGCCCCGGCTGAGGCATGCCGCGTCGAGCAGCGTCCGGTCCACGATGTCCCGGATCGGGCGAGGCACGAGAGCTTCTGAGGCCGATGACGCGAAGCCTGACACGCGATGGACGAGATCGAGCGGGGACCGGCTATGCACGGGCGACTCCTTCGAGACTTCCAGGCTGTCGAGCGACGCCACCCG
>DMTU01000302.1:0-4147 GCA_003476595.1 Acidimicrobiaceae bacterium
CAGAACTGCCAGGCGTACGCGCGGCGAGGGCCGGCGCCCGTCGGCACCGGCCCTCGTCTCGTGCTCGTCGGGCCCGGGGTTCCCGGGCCGGCGTGCTAGCGCTCTTCCTTGAAGGTGACGTGCTTGCGAAGGACAGGGTCGTACTTCGACAGCTCGAGGCGCTCGCGGGTGTTGGTCTTGTTCTTGCGGGTCACGTACGTGTACCCGGTGCCGCCGGTGCTCTTGAGCTTGATGATGGGGCGCTTGTCGTTCTTCGGCATCAGACCTTGACTCCCTTGCGGCGCATGTCGGCCAGCACGGCGTCGATGCCCTTCTTGTTGATCGTCTTGATGCCCTTGGCGGACACCGTGAGGGTGACCCAGCGCTTCTCGGACTCGACCCAGAAGCGCTGCTTCTGGATGTTCGGGGTCCAGCGGCGGTTGCCGCGACGGTGGGAGTGGGAGATGGTCTTGCCGAACGACGGCTTGCGACCGGTGACCTGGCAGATCTTCGACATGGTGCTTCCTTCGAGGGGCGCACACCGCCTCACGGGCGTGAGCGCGGGCGCCGGTACGAGCGACGGAATATTCTCGCAGGCGCGCCAGGAAAACGACAACCCGGCGCCGGGCCGGATGGTCGGCGGTGGAAACCACATCCATGTAATCACAGGTGTGGAAGATGCTGTGGATAACCCTCGGCACCCGGGCCGGTGCGCTCAGAACTCCTCGGTCCGGGGCGCGAACTCGTCCCAGTCGCCGGCGGGTTCGGGGCTGGTCGCGGGGGCAGGAGCGGGGCCAGCGGCGGCATCCGGTCCGCGCCGCCGGAACCCGGTGCCGGTGACGACCACGGCGGCGAGGCCGGTGGTGAGCGGCACGGCGGCGACCAGCCCGATGCTGCCGACGAGCGTGCGGATGATCTCCACGGCGACGATCTCGGACGTGACCGACTCGGAGAGCCCGATGCCGATGTTGGAGTAGAAGAGCAGCAGCGGCAGGGCGGCGCCGGCGTAGGCCAGCACGAGGGTGTTCACCACCGAGGCGATGTGGTCGCGGCCGATGCGCACGCCGCTGCGGTACAGCTCGGCGATGCCGTAGCCGGGGTTCGCCTCCCGCAGCCGGGCCACGGCGGACACCTGGGTGACGGTGACGTCGTCGAGCACGCCGAGGCTGCCGAGCACGATGCCCGCCAGCACCAACCCCCGCACGTCGACACCCTCGGCCGACACCATGAGGAAGATCTGGTCCTCCGACGCCAGGCCGGTGATCTGGGCCGCGGAGGTGAACACCGCGGCGAGCAGCCCGGTGAGCCCCAGCGCGGCGAGGGTGCCGAGCAGGGCGACCGTGGTCGTGTCGTTGATGCCGTGGGAGAGGTACAGCGCGGCGACGGCGATGATCACCGAGGACACCAGCGCGATGCCGAGCGGGGGCTTGCCGTCGAGCAGAGCGGGGAACGCGTACGCGAGCAGGACGATGCCGGACACGACGAGGCCGGCGAGGGCGCGCAGGCCCTGGAAGCGGCCCATGGCGATGACCGCGACGACGAAGATGCCGAGCAGGAGCAGCATCGGTCGGGATCGCTGGTAGTCGGCGAAGGTGTAGGCGATCCCGCCGTCGGGCACCTCGTACTCGTTGACCACGATGCGGTCGCCCTCGCCGAACTGCGGGCTGCCGGGCTGCGGGTACACCTCGAAGCTGCCGGACCCCCCGGCGTTGGCGCCGCTCGTGATGTCGAGCAGGATCTCCTCGCAGACGATGGGCGCACCGCCGAAGTCGGTGCCGGCGCACTCGATGTCCGACGTGCCGGTGACCGTGGCCTCGACCCGCTCGCCCTGGCCGTCGACGGCGGACGGGATGGCCACGCCTCCGTCGGGGCGCCAGACGAACAAGCCGATGGCGGTCAGCACCACGATGGCGAGCACGGCGAGGCGGAGCGCCCGGGCCACCTCGGGTGCGGTGCCGAGATCGTGGGAGTGATCGTGCACGACCGCCATGGTCGCCCACGGCGTCGATCGCGGCGCGGACCATCGCCGGTACCGTCGGGCCCGATGGAGCCGACCACCCACCTCGCCCACCTGCGGACCGACCTCGACCGGATGCTCGCCACCCCCGCCGAGCACCTCGACGCTTTGGTCAAGGCGTGCCCGGGCTGGACGGTCACCGACCTGCTGGGCCACCACGCTGGCGTCCTCCGGTTCGCCACCGCCCAGCTGCGGGCCGAGCCCGGCTCGGACCTCGTCCCGTTCGACCCGCCCGAGGAGGGCGTCCCGCCCCTCGAGATGCTGGCGGTCGCCAGCGAGGAGCTCCTCGCGGCCCTGGCCGACACCGACCCCACTGAGCGCCGGCCGAACTGGGCCGATGCTCCCACCGCCGCCTTCTGGTTCCGCCGGCTGGCCCACGAGACCGCGATCCACCGGGTCGACGCCCAGCTCGCCCACACGACGCCGGACCCGATCGACGCCGCACTCGCCGTCGACGGCGTCGACGAGCTCGGCGAGGTGTTCCTCCGCCGGGCCTGGCCCCGCGGCATCACCGGCACGGGCGAGACCGTGCACCTCCACGCCACCGACGACGAGGTCGCCTCCGGTCAGGTCAGCGGCGGCGAGTGGATGTTCACCTTCCACGAGCACGGCGTCGACGTCGCCCCCGACCACGGCAAGGGCGACATGGCGGTGCGCGGCCCCGCCGGGCAGCTGTACCTGTTCGCCTGGAACCGCCGGCCCGTCGAGGTCGAGTGCTTCGGCGACCCGGATCCCCTGGCGTTCTGGGCCGAGACGGTGCGGATCTAGCACCCTGGCCGCATGACCGCTCCCCCCGCCGACTCCGAGCTGCTCACCTGGGCCGTCGAGCTCACCAAGGAGGCGGGTCGGCGAACGCTCACCCGCTTCCGCAGCGACGACCTCGCCATCGAGGCCAAGGGCGACGGCACCCCGGTGACCGAGGCCGACAAGGACGCCGAGGCCTACATCCGCGCCGAGCTGACCGCCGCCCACCCCGACGACGCGGTGCTGGGCGAGGAGGAGGGCGACCAGGAGGGCACCACGGACCGGCGCTGGATCATCGACCCGATCGACGGCACCAAGGCCTTCATGCGGGGCGTGCCGCTCTACTCGAACCTGCTCGCCGTCGAGGACGAGCACGGCTGGGCGATCGGCGTCATCAACCTGCCGGCCGCCGGCGAGTGCGTCTACGCGGGCCGGGGCCTCGGTGCGTTCCAGGACGACCGCCAGGGCGAGCGCCGCCCCGCCCGGGTCGGCCCCCGCTCCTCGGAGCAGCCGTTCCTCACCGCATCGGGGTTCACCCGCTGGGACGACGATGCCCTCCTGCGCGTGAAGCACGCCGGCTGGGGCCTGCGCACCTGGGGCGACGGCTTCGGCTACGCCATGGTCGCCACCGGTCGCATCGATGCCATGGTCGACCCGTCGGCGGCGCTGTGGGACATCGCGCCGATGCCCGTGATCCTCTCCGAGGCCGGCGGCCGCTTCAGCGCCTGGTCCGGCTCACCCGACCCCCGCGAGGGCTCGGGCGTGGCCACCAACGGCGAGGGCCACGACGACCTGCTCGCCCTCCTCCGAGGCGACACCCAGCCCTGACCCGTTCTGGCCTACATCCATGACCGTCTGACGGCACGGATGTAGGCCAGAACGGGTTCAGTCGGGGCGGGGGCCGACGTAGGCGGCTCGGGTGCGGAAGCGCAGGGCGTGCTCGTACTCCTCGATGGCATGGGCGAGCCAGCCCACGATCCGGGCGGTGGCGAACACCGACTCGGTCGCGCCGTCGATGAGGTCGTAGGCCTCGCCCACGGACGCGAGGGCGAGATCCACGTTGGGGAAGGGGAGGCCCCGGGACGCGACGACGTCGAGCACAGCCCGGGTCGCCGGCGGGGTGTCGCCGGCCTCGTCGAGGCGCGCCAGCAGGGGAGCGACCCGGGGGTCGACGTGCTCGTAGACCCGGTGACCGAAGCCGGCGATGCGCTCGCCCCGCTCGAGNNGGCCAGAACGGGTGGGGTCAGGCGACGCCGACGAAGACGGCGGCCCGGACGCCGAACTCGGACAGCTCCTGGAGGAACGGCACCGGCTCGACCCGGGGTGCGAGGCCGGACGCGCCGGGTTCGAAGCGTCCGTCGAGGCACCAGCGGGCAGCGAGGCCGGCCACGGCACCGGCGGCCACGG
>DMTU01000302.1:4303-4674 GCA_003476595.1 Acidimicrobiaceae bacterium
ACACGGCACCGGCGGCCACGGCCGGGCGGTCGATGGCACCCACGACCTCGCAGACGACCTCGCCGGCGCGACGGCCGCGGACCTCGACCCGGATGGCGCCGATGCGGCCCTCGGGATGGGGCCGGCGGAGCATCGGCAGCAGGGCGAGGAGTCGCTGGCGGCGGTTGGCCGCCTGCCGGGCCGCGATGCGGTCCGCGCCCGGGAACGCGGGACGCAGGAGGAGGGCGTCGGGCAGCGCAGCCCGGTAGCAGTCGAGCGAGCCGACCGGGTCCGGGAACACGCTGAGCTCGCGCCCCGAGCCGCCCCGACGCCGGACCCACTCCCCGTCGCGCCAGTCGATCGCCCGGGCGGCGAGGGCTCGGTGGTGCTGG
>DMTU01000302.1:4812-5553 GCA_003476595.1 Acidimicrobiaceae bacterium
GGGCGCAGGCCGGGCCGCCGGTGCCGAAGCGGGACAGGTGGATCTCGTCGACCTCGTCGACCCAGTCGGCGAGGTGGCGGGCGAGCACGCAGCTGAGCCCGGGGGAGAACCCGGCGCCGACCACCACCCGGACGCCGGCGGCGCGGGCTCGGCCGTCGAGCGCGAGCAGCCCTTCGACATCGGCGATCGAATCGCTGGTCGAGACGACGTCGACCCCGAGGTCGATGGCCCGCCGCGCCGCCTCGAGGTGCGTGCCGACGGGTCCGGCCAGGACGACGACGCCGACGTCGGCGGCGATCGGCTCACCGATGCGGGCGGCCGACCCGAGGGAGCGCTGCAGCGCGAGCGGGCGCTCCCCGTGGGCGGCGAGCACGACCGAGTCGATGCCGTCCGCCGAGCTGAGCTGGCGGGCGGCGCGGGCGCCGGTGGCGCCGACGCCGAGGACCCCGGCGGTGCGGCGCGGGTCCGAGGCTGGGCTCACGTGAGGTCGGGACCGCGCAGCTCGCGCCATCCCCCGGTCTGCGGGGGCGTGCCGCCGGTGCCGCGGATGCGCAGGCCGGCAGCGATGAACGCAGCGACGCCCAGGGCGGCGATGGCTCGGCGCAGCAGCGTCATCGGGGCCTCGTCTTTCCGGGATCAGGCCGAAGTTCTGAGGCTCTGCCGAAGAACTTCAAGCTGGCCGAAGGCCAGCCGTGGGGCTAACAAGAATCGAACTTGTGACCTCACCCTTATCAGGGGTGC
>DMTU01000302.1:5659-5996 GCA_003476595.1 Acidimicrobiaceae bacterium
CTAACCGACTGAGCTATAGCCCCGGAGGAGGGGACAACATAGCAGCAGCACCCCGGGGCCCGACCAAGCGGGCCGGCCGGCAGCGGGGCTCAGCGCTCCGCGCCGGAGGTGGTCTGGCGCTCGGCGGTGCGGTCGGGGCGGGGTGCGCTGCTCGAGCCGTTCGGCGTCGGCGGCGGGCCGCCGGGGGCGCCGCTGCTGCGACGGCGGGCCGGGGCCACGATGAGGTCCTCGTCGATGACCGTCATCCGGATGCCGCCCGTGAGGTCGCTGATCAGGTTGAACAGGACGGCGCCGAGGATCGCGACGAACACGCCGAGCGCCGCCAGCAGCAGGCCGG
>DMTU01000302.1:6147-7270 GCA_003476595.1 Acidimicrobiaceae bacterium
AGCGCCGCCAGCAGCAGGCCGGCGACGGCGGCGGCGCGGAAGACGACCTCGCCGAGGATCTCGAAGGAGTCGTAGCCGCCGGCGTCCTCGAAGAACCCCTCGATGCCATCGATCGTGCCGACGCGATCAGCCGCCTGCCACAGCAGGTAGCCGCTGGTCATGCCGACGAGGTAGCCGCACAGGGAGAAGACCAGGGCGAGCTTGGCCACCGACCAGATCTCGAGGTGGCGGACGACGCGGTGGACCTTGCGGACCTTGCGACCACGGCCCCGTCGGGAGCGGGATGTCGCCGGGGCGCTCCGTCGCTCGTCCGGCAACGCCGGCTGGGGCCCCGTGGCATCGGGCGACGGCCGCATACCTGTGGGGTCGGTCGACATCGTGCTCCAGTGTAGGAATGGGCGTCCCGCTCGCCCGACCGCGGCGATCGTAGCGGTGGCACCCCCGGGCGCGGTGCCGCCCGGTGAGCGCTCCCGCACGCCCACCGGGTCGGCCGCTGCGCTGCCCCGCCCGGCAGCGCGGCCCGCTCGCTCCCCGGCCCACAGCTCCGGGGTTGCGGTCCTGTTCTCTCAGGCGCCGAGGACGGCACCCGCCTGACGCCGGCCCAGAGCCTGCAGGCCGAGGCCGGCCAGCAGCAGGGTCGCCCCGAGGATGGCCAGCAGCGTGGTGGTGCTCCCGGTCGCAGCCAGGGCGGTCACCTGCGTGCCGCCCGGGGTCCGGGTGGTCACCGAGCCGAGCACCTCAGGGGCACGGTTCGGGTTGACGCTCGGGGCGGCCGACGGGGAGGCCGGGGTCGCCGGCGCCGGGGTGTTGGTCACCACCGGCTGGGCCGGGACCGCAGGCACGACCGGCTTGGTGACCGTGTCGGCCGAGATGATGACGACCGGCTTGGCCGCCTCGGGCTTCGGCTCGGGCTGGTCAGCCTGCTCCGTGCCCTCGGTGTTGTCGGTGGTGTCACCCTCGACGACCACGTCCTCGTCGCCGGGTTCGCTGCCGTCCTGACCGGTCGGGTTGTTCTCGTTCCCGTCGCCCGGCGTGCCGTCGCTGTTGCCGCCGGCGTTGCCGGTGTTGTTGCCGTTGTCGCCACCGGTGTTGTTGCCGTTGTCGCCACCGGTGTTGTTGCCGT
>DMTU01000118.1:0-2749 GCA_003476595.1 Acidimicrobiaceae bacterium
TTGGTCGATGGGCATCGTGCGCCTGCTGCCGACGTCCCGCCCGATCCGCATCGGCCTGCTCGCGGCGCTCGTCGTCGTGGTGGGCCTCGGCGTCGCGTTCCGCCAGCAGGTCGGCGACGTCTACGGCCACGTCTTCCCCGACGGCATCGTCGACGACGCCGTGGACCGCACGAGCGAGCCGGCCCCGACGACGCCGGTGGAGCCGTCCACCTCCACGACGGCACCGCCCACCACGACCTCGACGGTGCCGCCCGAGGCGGGGCGGGATCCGGCAGTGGTGCTGGAGCCGGTCGTCGAGCTGCCCGGTCCGTCGGCCGCGGTCGACCCGGCCGGACCGGGGCCGATCCTGGTGTCGACCCTGGACGGACGGGTCCACGCCGTCGACCTCGAGACCGGGACCAGCGAGGTGGTCCTCGACCTGTCGGATCGGGTGTCCACGGGCGGCGAGCGAGGCCTGCTCGGGTTGGCGCTCGACCCGGACGGGGAGCGCCTGTACCTGAACTACACCAACACCGCGGGGGACACGGAGGTGCGCTCGGTGGCCATGGACGGCGACCGGCCGGCCGGGTCGCCGGACTCGTCCGTGCTGCACCTCGAGATCGGCCAGCCCTACCGCAACCACAACGGCGGGAACCTGGTCTTCGGACCCGACGGTGCCCTCTGGATCGGGGTGGGCGACGGCGGCAGCGCCAACGATCCGGCCGGCGTCGCCCAGGACCCCGACGTCCTGCTCGGCAAGATGCTCCGCGTCCTGCCCGACCCGGCGGGAGGCGTGGCCGCCCCGGCCTCGAACCCCGACTGGGGCGAGCGCCCGGAGGTCTGGGCCATCGGGCTGCGCAACCCGTGGCGGTACTCCTTCGACCGCGCCACCGGGCAGCTGTGGATCGCCGACGTCGGTCAGAACGCGCGGGAGGAGGTCACCGTGGTCGACCCGACCGCCGACCGGGTGAACCTCGGCTGGAACCGGCTCGAAGGCACCCGGCCGCTGGCCGGGGAGCCCGGCCCCGACCTCACCGACCCGCAGCTCGAGTACACCCACGACGAGGGGTGCTCGATCACCGGCGGCCACGTCTACCGGGGCGAGGCCAACCCGTCGCTGCAGGGGTGGTACCTCTTCGGCGACTTCTGCGGCGGGTGGATCCGCGCCGTCCCGGCCGACGACCCCGGGTCCCCGCCGGTGGAGCTGGTCTCGGGCTTCGGGCCGGTGCTGGCGTTCGCCGAGCTGGAGGACGGTGAGCTGCTCGTGCTGGGACAGACGGGCGTCCACGCCGTCGGTGCGCCAGGCTGAGGCATCGAGCCATCGACCCAGGGGTAAGGGAGCGCGCATGAAGGTCCTCATCGCTGTCGACGACGAGCCGGAGTCGGAGGACGCGATGTCCTTCGCCCAGGAGCTCGTCCCCGACGACGCCGCCGTCATCGTCGTGAACGTGGCCCGCAGCACCATCACGCCCTACGGCACGATCGGCGGTCTCGGGGCGGCCTACGCCGGCAGCCCCACCCTCAGCGCCGAGGCCGACCTGCGGGCCCAGGAGCTGGCCGACCAGGAGGCGGCTCAGGTCGTCGAGCGGGCCGGCGAGGCCCTGCACGCGGACGAGCGGCGGGTCGAGCACGGCGACGTCGGGCCCACCATCTGCAAGGTCGCGGAGGACGAGGGCGTCGACCTCGTCGTCCTCGGCACCCACGATCGCAGCCGCTGGTCTCGCCTGTGGTTCGGCTCGGTGTCCGAGCACGTGGTGCGCCACGCGCCCTGCCCGGTGCTGGTGGTGCGGCGATGAGCACCCCGAACCCGACCCAGCCCGAGCCGATGCCCGGCCCCGACCCCGATCGGCCGCCCGTCCCGGACCCGACGCCGAACCCCGGGCCTGGTCCGCAGCCGCCCGATCCCGCGCCGCCGGTCCCGGATCCGGGACCGGACCCCGATCCGCAGCCGTCGCCGGACCCGTTGCCGGGTCGACCTCGCCCGCCGATCCCGAACCCGCAGGCGTCGCCCGGCGGATCGAGCCAGGTGACGCGCTAGCTCCGGAGCTTCTTGCGCTTCTTGCGCACGGTCTTGGTCACGTCGTCCACCTGGTGACGGGCGTCGTCCGCGAAGTGCTCGGCCTTCTTGCGAGCCCGCTCTGCGGCCTTGCGAGCCGACTTCGAGGTCTTCTGCAGTCGGGCGCGGGCCTCTTCGGCCCGGGCCTCGGCCTGCTTGCGGGCTCGCGCCGCCTGGGCTTCGGCCTTCTCGCGCCGCACGCGGCGGCGCTCGTCCTTGCGTGCGTCCTTCGCGCCCTTCAGCGCGTCGAGCTCGCTGCCCTTCAGGTCGTGCTCCACGGTCTCGAGGCGCTCGGCCAGCGCAGCGCGCAGCGCGGATGTCTGCTCCAGATCGGCGCGCGTGGTGGCCAGGTCGGCCTCGGCCTCGGCCAGCAGCTCCTTCTTGGACTTCCAGCCCACGAGGCCGAGCGTCGTGACCGACAGCGTCTTGCGGATGATTCCCACTGGGTCGCCTCCAGGGTTCAGGGGTGGGGACAGCGCTGGCCTTCCTACCCGATACGCAGGCCGCCCATGTGGGCGACCGCTCCGGGCCGGGTCGTCGGCATCGGGGGTGCGGCCACCGGGAAGGAAGCACAGGGCCATCCACGAGCGACGTATCGTGGCCGGAGAACACCCTCGAGGGAGCCCCCATGGAGCACGACCAGACGCCGTCCGACCCGACCCCGCCCGACACGGCGCCTGCCGGGCAGGCCGACTTCGTGGTCGTGGCCAACCG
>DMTU01000118.1:2966-3120 GCA_003476595.1 Acidimicrobiaceae bacterium
GTGTCGGCGATGCTCCCGGTGATGCGCGAGCGATCCGGCTCCTGGGTCGGCTGGGACGGCAGCGACGACGGCGAGGCGCAGCGCTTCGAGTTCGAGGGCATCACGCTGTCGGCTCTGGCCCTGTCCCACCAGGAGCGTGAGGAGTACTACGGCG
>DMTU01000315.1 GCA_003476595.1 Acidimicrobiaceae bacterium
ACGGCGGATGGTCGATCGGCGCGCGAGGAACGCTCGTGCCTGGCCTTCCGTCAGCTGACGGGGAGCTTGCGCTCGGCGGCGATCTCCAGCGTCGTGGCGGGGCGACCGGGCGTCACGAGCACCGCAGGCACGCCGGTGGTCTCCACCGTCTCGCGGCCCTGGCGGAGGCCGACCTCGAACGGCTCGACGGTGCGCAGCTCGAGGGCGAGCCCGATGGCGCCACCGGTGAGGTCCAGGGCCCCGTCGCGGGTGACCGCGTCGGCGTCGGCCGGACCGATGCGACGCAGGAGGTGGCGCTGCAGCAGCACCGGCTCGGCCATGGCGAGCGGGTCGTGGACCACGACGCCGGCGGGGACGAACACCAGCCAGCGGCGGCTGAGGAGGTGGAGGCGCAGGACGACGGCGAAGACGGTCGGCACGCCGAGGGCGACGGCGATCCCGCCGGCGATCCACTGCTCGGCGGCGAGCAGCAGCGGCCCGACCACCAGCCCGGCGGCGGCCAGGGCCCAGGCGATCGGCACCGGACCCACGGCCATGGCGACCGGGATCCGGAGGGCGACGCGGCGCTCGTCGCCGTAGCTCGAGCCGTCGACGAAGGCGTCTGCCGTGGCCGGCGAGAGGGCGGCGACCGTGGCCAGCACGGCAACGACGATGCCGGCGAGGCCCCACGCGAGCTCGTCGGAGGCGAACGCGGCCCAGGTGCAGAGCAGCACCGCACCGGGGGCCAGCGCCCGGACGACGGTGAGGGTCACGGAGCGCAGCACGAGCGACGCGGCGAGCACTCCGCCCCAGCCGGCCCAGGCCAGGACCGAGGCCACGACCTGCACGGCCCGGCTCCGATCGGCGAGGGCGTCGGCGACGGCCGGGCCGGCCACGACCGGCAGCAGCAGCCACAGGGCACGGAACGGCCACGGTGCGGCGAGGGGGAGGGAGCGGGGCATGGCCCCGACAGATTTGCCCGGGGAGCCCGGCGGTGGCTATTCCGGTGTCATGCGGAACCAGGGGGAACGGGCCGGCGGAGCCCCCGCCGGCCGCGGTTCACCGAGGCGGAACGAGCGGTCATGAAGGCGATCAACCTCCGAGTCGGCACGGCGTCGGCCATCGGGAGCATGCCGCACCGGCAGGTCGATGCGGCCGTGGCCGTGGCCATGGCCGCGTGCGCCGACCTCCCGGCCGCGCCGTCCCTGCCCGCCCGCGATCCCCGCGAGGGCATGGTCGCCCAGGGGGCGTGGGGCCTGCGCGGCGTCGACATCGGCACCGACGGCGCGCTGCGCATCGTCGGCGCCCTCGACCCCACCGACCCCTTCGGCGGCGAGCCCACCCTCGAGGGGCCGGCCTTCGCCGGCCTGCGCGCCTTCCTCGAGGTGAGCCGCCATCGCACCGCCGCGATCAAGCTGCAGCTCACCGGCCCGGTCACGCTCGGCCTCGCCCTCATCGAGGCCGGCGCCGACCCGGACCTCGCCTTCGCCACCGCGCGCGCCGCCGTCGCGGCCCGAGCCCGCACCATGCTCTCGACCGCGCTGCGCATCGCGCCGCTGGCCCCCCAGGTCGCCTTCGTCGACGAGCCGTCCCTGGTGGCGCTGTCCCGTCCCGACTTCCCGCTCGCCACCGACGACGCGCTCGACCTGGTGTCCAGCGCCCTCGCCGCAGTGGAGCCCTTCGCCGTCACCGGCCTCCACTGCTGCGGCGACACCGACTGGCGCCTGGCGCTGGCCACGGGACCCCAGATCGTGTCGCTGCCGATCGGTCCGACCATCTCCGACCACGCCGGCGCCCTCGGGGTCCACCTCGATCGCGGCGGTTGGGTCGCATGGGGCGCGGTGCCGACCTCCCGTCCCGTGGGCGACTCCTCCGACCGGCTGTGGCGGGCGCTGTCGGACACGTGGTGCGACCTGGTCCAGCGGGGCTGCGACGCACTGCGCCTCCGCGAGCAGGCGCTGGTGACGCCGGAGTGCGGCCTGGCCATGCACGACCCGGTGCAGGCCGAGCACATCCTCGCCCTCACCGTCGACCTGGCCGAGCGGGTCCGCCGCCAGTCCTTCGGCGTGCGCCTCTCCGTCGGCGCGTAGCGTCCTGCAGCTGCGTCGGCTCCTCCGTCGCCCGTTGCACGGAGCAGGGGAGCGTCGGTGCCCCGTGCTCCGGGCTGGCGCCCTGCGCACGCTCAGGGTTGTCACTGCCCCTCAGTAACGTCGCCGGGGTGAGCGACCAGGACGTCCCCGAGGCCCAGCGGCGCGCCGAGCAGCTGCGCGCCGAGATCCTCGAGCACGACGAGCGCTACTACGTCCAGGACGCGCCGATCGTCACCGACGCCGAGTACGACGAGCTCATCGGGGAGCTGCGCCGCCTCGAGGAGGCGCACCCGGAGCTGGCGGACGAGGCGTCGCCCACCCAGCAGGTCGGTGGCCGGGCCTCGGCCGCGTTCTCGCCGGTCGTGCACTCGAGCCCGCTGCTGTCGCTCGACAACGCCTTCGTCGAGGAGGACCTGCGCTCGTGGGACGAGCGCCTCCAGCGCCGCCTCGGCGTCGCCGAGGGCGATGCGCCCATCGCCTACGGCTACGTGTGCGAGCTCAAGATCGACGGGGTCGCCATCTCGCTGCGCTACGAGGACGGCGCCCTGGCCCAGGCGGCCACCCGTGGGGACGGTCGGGTGGGGGAGGACGTCACCGCCAACATCCGCACCATCGCCGACATCCCCGACCGGCTGCCGGCGGGTGCGCCCGCGGTGCTCGAGGTGCGGGGCGAGGTGTACATGACCACGGCGGCGTTCGAGCGGCTCAACGAGTGGGCGGCCGAGCACGGCCACGCCCCCTTCATCAACCCCCGCAACTCCGCCGCCGGCGCCCTGCGCCAGAAGGACCCCAGCGTCACGGGCCGGCGCGAGCTGTCCATGTGGAGCTACGGCCTCGGCGAGGTGCAGGGAGGTCCGTCGCTGGCCCGCCACGAGGAGATGTTCGACCTGCTGCGCGAGCTCGGCTTCCCGGTGAACCCCGAGATCCGCACGGTCGACCACATCGACGAGGTCGTCGCGCTGTGCGCCCACTGGGAGCAGCACCGCCACGACCTGCCCTACGAGATCGACGGCGTGGTGGTGAAGGTGGCCGACCTCGCCCGCCGCGCGGATCTCGGCGTCACGACCCGGGCGCCGCGCTGGGCCATCGCCTACAAGTTCCCGCCCGAGGAGCGCACCACCACGCTGCTCGACATCATGGTCTCGGTCGGGCGCACGGGCCGGGCCACGCCCTACGCGGTGCTGGAGCCGGTGTTCGTCGGCGGCGCCAACGTCGAGCGGGCCACGCTGCACAACCAGGACCAGGTCGCGGCCAAGGACGTCCGCCCCGGCGACACCGTCATCGTCCGGCGGGCCGGCGACGTCATCCCCGAGGTCGTGGGCCCGGTGCTCGCCGCCCGGCCCGACGGCCTGGACCCGTGGACCTTCCCCGTCACCTGCCCGTGCCCGGTGCAGTCGACCCTGGTGCGCCCCGAGGGCGAGTCCGACACCCGGTGCGTGCACCCGGAGTGCCCGTTCCAGGTCCAGGGGGCCATCGAGCACTTCGCCAGCCGGGGCGGCATGGACATCGAGGGCCTGGGCGAGCGCACCGTCGCCCAGCTGATCGAGCTCGGCCTCCTGCACGACGTGGCCGGGGTCTACGAGCTCGACTTCGACCGGATCCTCGAGCTCGAGGGCTACGGGCAGACCTCGGTCGACAACCTGCGCGCTGCGATCGATGCCAGCAAGGACCGCCCGTTGCGCCACCTGCTGGTCGGGCTCAACATCCGCCACCTCGGGCCCGCCGGGGCCGAGGCCCTGGCCCGCCGGTTCGGGCACCTCGACGACATCGTCGCCGCCGACGCCGAGACCCTGGCCGCCGTCGACGGCGTCGGTCCCACGATCGCGACCTCGGTCCGGTCCTGGTTCGACGATCCGGCCCACCTCGGGGTCATCGAGCGGCTGCGCGACGCGGGTGTGAACCTCGAGGGCGACGCGGCGCCCGACGTCGAGCAGACGCTCGCCGGCCTGTCGGTGGTGGTCACCGGCACGCTCGAGGGCTACAACCGCGAGGAGGTCGAGGAGGCCATCAAGTCACGGGGCGGCAAGGCGCCGGGCTCGGTCTCCAAGAAGACCACCGCCGTGGTGGTCGGCGACGGCCCGGGGGCATCCAAGCTCACCAAGGCCGAGGATCTCGGCATCCCGGTGCTCGACGAGGCCGGTTTCGAGCACCTCCTCGCCACGGGCGAGCTACCCGGATGATCACGGCGCCCGGCTGATCGGCACGTCAGATCAGGTCGCGGAGAAGCACCAGTTCTCGACCCGCTGGGTCTGCTCGCGACCCTCGACCTGGTCCCAGATGGTGGCGACGAGGCAGTAGTCGCCGCTCAGGCGCTCGATGGACTTGTCCGGCCCGGGCTGGAAGATGATCCGGTTCAGCCCGTCGACCTCGACGTCGTCGTCGGTCAGCGTCGTGGCCGACCCGTTGCCGGGCAGCAGGGTGAGCTCACCGGTCCAGCCCGGCACCAGGTCGATGCCGATGGCCTCCTGGCCGAGGATCTCGGATCCCTCCGGCGGGATCAGCGCCTCGACCCCCGACGGGTCCCGCGAGCCGGTGTCCTGGAGCCCGTCGGTGCCCGAGACGCTGACGTCGCCGCTGTCGCCCTCGGCGGTGGTCAGGTAGGCCAGCACGATGGCGGCGATGGCCACCGTGAGCACCACCGCGATGATCACCTTGGTGCGGGTGGGGTACTGCAGGCCCTGGGGGGTGGGGGAGGGGCTGGTCATGGTCGGGGGAGCTCCGGGGTGGGGAAGGCGTGGAGGGAGGACAGCACGAGTGCGTAGACGGCGACGACGGTGGCGACGAGCAGGAGGCGCAGGCCCATCGCCCACTCGGCGCCGATGGCGACGAGGATGCCGACGAGCTCGAACACCAGCAACCCGAGGGCGCCGCCGGCGCTGAGGCGCCGGGCCAGCTGCGCGAAGCCGACCTTGGCCACGAACGCCAGCAGGATCAGGGCCTTGCCCAGGTTGCCCCAGTCGTCGCGGCCGATGACGAACGCACCCTCGGCCACGGACTCGGCCAGGACCAGCCAGAAGGCGGCGTGCAGCGTCCAGGGGACCGCGGGGGGACGGGCGGAGCCGGCGGGTTCGGGCATCTTCAACCCAGTCTCGCACCGGGACCCCTCCACCAAGGTCCCGGGGGCGTTCCCTACTGTGGCGCAGTGGCCATGTCACAGCTCTCCGACCAGGTCGGTCGCGTGGTGGGCGGCCGATACCGACTGATCGCCCCCCTGGGGGCGGGTTCGTCCGCGCAGGTGTTCCTGGCCGACGACGTCACGCTGCAGCGCCAGGTGGCGGTGAAGATGCTGCAGCCGGCCCTCGCCGCCGACCAGCACTTCCTGGAGCGCTTCCGGGCTGAGGCCCAGACGGTCGCGTCGGTGAACCACCCCAACGTGGTCGTGGTCCACGACAGCGGCGTCGACGACGTCCCGTACCTGGTCACCGAGTACCTGGCCGGCGGGAGCCTGCGCGGGATGCTCGCCGCCGGGCATCGCCTCACCCCCGCCCAGGCCCTCGTCGTCGGCCTCGAGACCTGCCGCGGTCTGGCGCACGCCCACGGGCGCGGCCTGGTGCACCGCGACCTGAAGCCGGCCAACCTCTGCTTCGGCGACGACGGCCGGCTGCGCATCGCGGACTTCGGGCTCGCCCGCGCCCTGGCCGAGAGCGGCACCACCGACCACAGCGACAGCCACCTGGTCGGCACCATGCGCTACGCCGCACCGGAGCAGGCCCGGGGCGAGCGCACCGGCCCCAAGGCCGACGTGTACGCCCTCGGCCTCGTGCTCATCGAGGCCGTCACCGGACGGGTGCCCTTCGCCGGCGGCGACCCGCTCGCCGCGCTGCAGGCCCGCACCCACGGCGACCTCGACGTGCCCGACGCCCTCGGGCCGCTGCGCCCCGCGATCGAACGGGCCGGCCGCCTCGACCCGGACGAGCGCGCCGATGCCGAGGAGCTGGGCATCGCCCTGCTCGCCGCATCCGAGCGCCTCACCGCCCCGGCACCCCTCCCGCTGGTCGGGGCCCTCGCCGAGGCCGAGGGCGCCAGCGAGTCCGTCGACGAGCGCACCCAGATCGCCCCGGCCCCGAGCGTCGACACCGACGATCCCGCCGCCGGCCTGCGGGGACGCAAGGCCCGCAAGGCCCGCAAGGCCGCCGAGGCCGAGGCCGTCGCCGTGGTGGACGCCCCGGAGGAGGGTCCCGCCGGTGCGCGTCGCCGACGCTGGCCGGTGGTGCTCGCCGTGCTGCTGGCCGTGGCCATCACCGCCGGTGGGCTGATCCTCGCCCAGCAGCTGCGGACCCCGACCGCCGAGGTGCCCGCGCTCGCCGGCCGCCAGATCGACGACGCCGAGCTGATCGCCGACCAGAACGACTGGATCATCGACGAGAAGAAGACCCGACGCGACGGCACCGAGCCGGGCGAGATCGTCTCCACCACCCCGCCCCCGGGCGACCGCCTCGCCGAGGGGGGCACGCTCGTCGTGCTCGTCTCGGAGGGCAACACCCTCACCGACCGCCCTGCGGAGATCGTCGGGCGTCCCCTCGAGGAGGTCGCCCTCGAGCTCGACGCAGCCGGCCTCGGCCACGAGGTCGCCGAGGAGGTCCACCACGAGGAGGTGCCGGCCGGCCACGTCATCGGCACCGTCGGCGAGGTCGAGACCTCGCTGCCCCGCGAGTCGGTCGTGCCGCTGTCGGTGTCCCTCGGCCCGGCGCCGCGGACCGTGCCGGAGCTCCCCGCCGGGGCCGGGTTCGGCGCCGCCCGCGACGCGCTCGCCGGCGTCCAGCTCGAGGTCGCCCGGGAGGACGTCTTCAGCGAGGAGGTGCCGGCCGGCCAGGTCGTCACCCTCGACCCGCCCTCCGGTGCCACCCTCGACCGGGGTACCACCGTGGTCGTGCAGGTGAGCAAGGGCCCCGACCGGGTGGCCGTGCCCGACCTGCGCGGGATGACCCTCGACGAGGCCGAGGCTGCTCTGCGCAACGCCGACCTGGTGCTCGGCCAGGACTGCTGCGCCAGCCGCGGCACGGTCGTCGGCTCCGATCCCGGGGTCGGCACGCAGGTGCGTCGAGGCACCTCGGTCAACATCTTCCTGGCCCGCTGACCGCCGCCGACTTGACCTGTCTCGTCCGGGGGCAGCACTGTCTGCTCGCGCCCGGCGGGACGGCGCCGGCAGAAGGGACATGAGGTGGCTTCGCTCGACGGCAGGATCACGGTCATCACCGGAGCAGGCCGCGGCCTGGGGCGGGCCCATGCCCTGCTCTTCGCCGCCGAGGGCGCAAAGGTCGTGGTCAACGACCTGGG